>CAMCVV010000018.1 GCA_945881905.1 Paenibacillus alvei | reverse complement strand
AGCTGCACATATTCGTGATCAAATTCGCGACATAGAAAGGAAAATCACAGAAAATTAGAACGATTGATCATGAAAGAAGGGACTGGGGATGACTTTACACCGTTTTATAGGGGAAGCATTAAGCGAATGGATGAAAGGGAATGGACCTGATTCAGATATCGTTATCAGCAGTAGAGTTCGACTCGCTCGAAATGTGCAGGAGTATCCCTATCCGATGTTAGCAACAACACATCAATCCGAAGAAATTCTTGTTTTGATTTCCAAAGTATTAAAAAACGAAGAGCTTCATCGCATCAGTCGGTTTTCCTGGGTATCTCTTGCTCAGTTAAATGAGCTTGAGAAGATGATTCTGGTAGAAAAACATCTAATTAGCCCGAGCTTAGCGAATGAATCCAAGAATGGTGCAGTAATTCTCAATGAAAATCAATCGATCAGTATCATGATTAATGAAGAAGATCATATTCGGATTCAATGTCTTTCAGCAGGATTTCAACTTCATGAAACATGGGAACAAGCCAATCGTGTTGATGATATTTTTGAATCACAACTGAATTATGGTTATGATGAGAAGAAAGGATTTCTGACTTGTTGCCCAACAAATGTAGGCACAGGCATTCGCGCATCCGTGATGATGCATTTACCAGCGTTAGTGTTCACACAACAAAT
This sequence comes from Paenibacillus alvei, assembly GCA_945881905.1. Taxonomy (GTDB): domain Bacteria; phylum Bacillota; class Bacilli; order Paenibacillales; family NBRC-103111; genus CAMCVV01. Next base: position 43,617 of record CAMCVV010000018.1, on the reverse strand, counting down.
TAATCGAATCTTAACTGCAGTATCACAAGTAGGATTGACCGTAAGAGGCTTATATGGAGAAGGAAGTGAAGCCCTAGGGAATTTATTCCAAGTTTCAAATCAGATAACGCTAGGTCAAACTGAGCAAGAGATTATTGAGAACCTTCATCGAGTTGCTAAACAAATCATTGAACATGAAAGATCCGCTCGCAAAAAACTTTTACAAGATTCCCCCATGCGCATTATTGATCGTGTTAATCGTTCTATGGGTATATTATCTTATGCAGGCATTATTGATTCTAAAGAAGCTGCCCAACGATTGTCTGATGTAAGGCTCGGCGTAGATCTCGAAATCATTAAACATGGTTCCGCGCAAATATTGAATGAATTACTTGTGATGACGCAACCTGGGTTCTTACAGCAAATGTCAGGAGAGAAGTTGTCCGCAGACAATCGAGATATCCGAAGAGCACAGTTTATCCGCGAGAAAATAAGTAAAATGAACACCACATAAATAAACACCACATAAATAAGAGATACCTGTAAGTTGAACATACGTAGTTAACTAAATTCGGAGGTGTTATCCATGATGTTTGGTAGATTTACAGAACGAGCACAGAAAGTGCTTTCACTCGCACAAGAGGAAGCTGTCCGACTTGGCCATAATAATATTGGGACAGAACATATTTTACTTGGACTTATTCGTGAAGGTGAAGGTATCGCAGCTAAAGCATTAACGGGATTAGGTTTAGGCTTAGAAAAAATTCAAGAAGAAGTGGAATCGTTAATTGGTAAAGGCCAAGAACAACCTGCGAACATTGCTTACACGCCAAGAGCAAAGAAAGTCATCGAGTTATCTATGGATGAAGCACGGAAATTAGGTCATACCTATGTTGGAACTGAACATATCTTGCTAGGTTTAATTCGTGAAGGTGAAGGGGTAGCGGCTAGAGTGTTGAATAATTTAGGCGTTAGTCTCAATAAAGCACGACAACAAGTATTGCAGTTACTAGGAAGCAGTGAATCGACTTCAACGAATCATGGTGGAAATGCAAATGTGAATACACCAACGCTCGATGGACTTGCCAGAGATCTAACTGCATACGCCAAAGAAGGCAATCTAGACCCTGTGATTGGCCGTGGCAAAGAAATTGAGCGTGTGATTCAAATCTTAAGTCGAAGAACCAAGAATAATCCGGTGTTGATCGGAGAGCCCGGAGTAGGGAAAACAGCGATTGCTGAAGGTTTAGCACAAAAGATTATTAATAATGAAATTCCCGAAACGTTAAAAGACAAACGTGTGATGACGCTAGATATGGGTTCTGTAGTAGCAGGAACGAAATATCGCGGTGAATTTGAAGATCGCTTAAAAAAAATTATGGATGAGATACGTCAAGCGGGAAACATTATTTTATTTATCGACGAATTACACACACTGATTGGAGCGGGGGGTGCCGAAGGTGCTATCGATGCATCGAATATATTGAAACCTGCACTTGCAAGAGGGGAGCTTCAATGTATTGGAGCAACCACATTAGATGAATATCGCAAATACATTGAAAAAGATGCAGCGCTAGAACGAAGGTTCCAACCTATAACTGTGGACCAGCCATCTCCAGAGGAAGCGATATTAATTCTCCAAGGATTAAGAGATCGTTATGAAGCCCATCATCGAGTTAAAATTACTGATGAAGCGATAGTGGAAGCTGTAAAGCTTTCTGATCGATACATTCCTGATCGTTTTTTACCAGACAAAGCCATTGATTTAATCGACGAAGCGAGCTCAAGAGTCAGACTCCGTTCCTATACGACACCGCCAAGTCTTAAGCAATTAGAAAATGATTTAGAAGCAATTCGTAAAGAAAAAGATGCTGCTGTACAAAGTCAAGAATTCGAGAAAGCAGCTAACCTTCGTGACTCAGAACAGAAGATGCGTGAAGAACTTGATTCCACGAAAAGTCAATGGAAAGAGAAACAAGGGCGTTTAGATACAGAAGTAACTCCTGAAGACATTGCTCAAATCGTTGCAAGTTGGACAGGGATTCCAGTAACTAAACTAGCGGAAGAAGAAACAGAACGATTACTAAAAATAGAGGAAATCTTACACCAACGTATTATTGGACAAGAAGAAGCTGTAAAATCAGTGAGTCGAGCGATACGTAGGTCAAGAGCTGGACTCAAAGACCCGAAACGTCCCATGGGGTCATTTATCTTCCTAGGTCCAACAGGTGTAGGGAAGACTGAATTGGCACGTGCTCTCGCGGAAGCCTTATTCGGAGACGAGAATTCAGTCATCCGAATTGATATGTCTGAATATATGGAAAGACACGCTACATCGAGATTAGTTGGCGCACCTCCAGGGTATGTTGGATATGAAGAAGGCGGGCAACTCACAGAGAAGATCCGACGCAAACCGTATTCGGTTATCCTATTAGACGAGATTGAGAAAGCTCATCCTGAAGTATTTAATATCTTGTTGCAAGTTCTTGAAGATGGTCGCTTAACGGATTCCAAGGGCCGAACAGTAGACTTCCGAAATGCCATTATCATTATGACATCTAACGTAGGGGCAGAAGCAATCAAGAGAAATAGCTCTCTCGGATTTACCGCATCACAAGATGGTGGACGAGAATATAGCAATATGAAAGAGAAAGTTCTTTCGGAATTAAAGAAAAGTTTCCGTCCTGAATTTTTGAATAGAATTGACGAAACGATTGTATTCCATTCGTTAGATGAAGGGAATATATTAAGCATTGTTAGCTTAATGGTAGCAGAGTTACGCAAACGTCTTATAGAGCAAGGTGTACAATTTGATTTAACGGATAATGCTAAGCAGTTTTTGGCTAAAGCAGGATACGATCCCACATATGGCGCTCGACCGTTGCGCAGAGCGATCCAAAAACATATTGAAGATCGTCTTTCTGAAGAACTACTTAGAGGTACAATAGTCAAAGGTAATTCATTGCTCATAGACGAACGTGATGGTGAATTAATGGTTAGTCACTATGAGAATCATAATCAGGAAAGTACACCGATCATCCCATAACGCATACGTTGAGGAACATGTTAGTCACTCCGTGGGAGTTGGCTGACATGTTTCTTAGTATACATGTTATTTTAAGTAACGATAAACGAGTACAGAATCATTTATTTTCGTAAACATTTCCATGAAGTAGTGAACATGATAATATGAAAGAAACGGCATACATCATTCTCTGGGATAAATGTAAAGGGGAAGCGAATGAGTAAACAAAAAACAAAATACTGTTGCGTGGAATGCGGATATGAGACTCCGAAGTGGATGGGTAAATGTCCTGGATGTCAATCTTGGAACTCGATAAATGAAGTGATCGATTCAGGGAATCGTTTCAGGGGCAACGCTCCTTCCACTCATGGACATATAGAAAAGCCAATTTCAATGATTAATTTACCTGGAGATCAAGAAATGCGTATTTCAACTCACCATGCTGAAGTGGATCGAGTTTTAGGTGGCGGAATCGTACCGGGCTCATTAATTCTTGTAGGTGGGGATCCTGGGATTGGTAAATCCACACTTCTCCTTCAAGTTTCACACTCCGTAGCATCTAAGAGCCAAAAAGTATTATATGTATCAGGAGAAGAGTCGGCCAATCAGCTAAGATTACGCGCCAATCGACTACAAGCGTTCTCTCCTGAGCTTTATGTGTTGTGTGAAACAAATCTTGAAATGATTGAATCATCGATTCAAGAAACCAAGCCGAATATGGTTGTCATCGATTCAATTCAAACGATGCATCATCCGTTAGTTGATTCAGCTCCCGGGAGCGTATCGCAAGTGAAGGAATGCACAGCTCATTTTATGCGTATGGCTAAAGGACAAGGTATTGCTATTGTTTTGGTTGGCCATGTAACAAAGGAGGGCACTCTCGCAGGTCCTAGAATGCTTGAACATATGGTTGATTGTGTCTTGTACTTCGAAGGTGAGAGACATCATACATATCGTATATTAAGAGCTGTTAAAAACCGGTTTGGTTCCACGAATGAAATCGGTATTTTTGAAATGCGCGAAAACGGTCTTGTTGAAGTGCAGAACCCATCAGAATTATTTCTATCGGAACGACCAATCGGAGCAGCAGGTTCAACTGTATTAGCTACAATGGAAGGAACACGACCTATACTGGTAGAGATTCAAGCACTCATTAGTACAACTAATTTTGCATCTCCACGAAGAATGGCTACAGGGATAGATCATAACCGACTCTCACTGATCCTGGCTGTCCTCGAGAAAAGAATGGGGTTTTTCTTGCAGAATCAAGATGCATATGTGAATGTTGCTGGAGGCATTAAGTTAGATGAGCCTGCTGTAGACCTTGCAGTTGCCATAAGCATTGCATCGAGTTTCAAAGATAAACCAACGCGGCCCTATGATATCATTTTTGGGGAAATTGGCTTAACTGGCGAAGTGCGAAGTGTATCTCGAGCTGATCAACGAATCAAAGAAGCTCAAAAACTAGGTTTTGAACGGGTGATTATGCCAGCGAAAAATTTACGAGGATTAGACAAACCTCAAGGAATCGAGATGATAGCTGTTCATACAGTAGCAGAAGCATTGAAAGCTGCCTTTGATTAATCACACTTCAGCAAAGAATTTGCAACAGGAGGAACATGGATGTCGAAAGAAGCTAAGCACGATGTGATGAGTCAAATGATTCAAATGGTTGCACCTGGGACTGCATTTCGAAGCGGGTTAGAAAATGTGTTAAGAGCAAAAACAGGAGGATTAATTGTAGTTGGATACAGTCCGGAATTTATGAATATAGTTGATGGAGGGTTCAAAATTGACTGCGACTTTTCCCCTAATTATTTGTACGAACTCGCGAAAATGGATGGAGCTATCATATTAAGCGAAGATACACGTAAAATATTATACGCTAACACGCAATTAATTCCCGATTCTTCCATACCATCTAAGGAAACTGGTATTCGACATCGCACTGCGGAACGATTTGCTAGACAAACATCTAAGTTAGTCGTATCGATTTCTCAACGTCGTCATGTGATTACATTATATCAAGGGAATATCCGATATTCACTTAAAGATATGGGCGTCATTTTGACGAAAGCGAATCAAGCTATTCAGACATTAGAAAGATATAAATCAGTACTTGACCAGACGTTGACGAATTTGACTGCCTATGAATTCGAAGGTTTAGTCACGCTTCAAGATATTTTGAATGCCCTATCCCGAATTGATATGATTCTCAGAATTAAACTTGAACTCAATCGCTATATTAACGAACTTGGTAATGAAGGTCGATTAATTAACATGCAGCTTGAAGAGTTACTTGGGAATACAGAAACAGAAGCAAGATTGTTACTTAAGGACTATGTGAAAGAATTCTCTGAAGACAAATTGAAGGAAATCTATCTAGGGGTAAAGCGTTTTTCCGCAGAAGAGTTTTTTGATTCACAGTCCATTCTTCGTTTATTAGGATACTCACAAAATGAAATTGATCATCATGTCTCTCCGAGAGGCTATCGATTATTAAATAAAATCGCACGATTGCCTTCCATCATCATTTCGAATATTATTAATAAATTTAATCATTTGCCTAACTTGATGTTAGCTACAATCGAAGAACTCGACGAAGTTGACGGAATTGGTGAAGTGAGAGCCAGAGCAATTAAAGAAGGCTTAAAACGAGTCCAAGATCAAGTGTTCATTGACAGACATATCTAAATTTCATACAATCAATTGAGACATCATTGTTTGAAAGTTACTTAGTGAATAAAGCAATGTATGATCATGTAATTAATGAGGTGGACCCAGTGATGTTTGCGAAATCTATTCCTAACATATTTACAATAGGGAATTTATTTTTAGGTATATTGTCAATCATTCTTGTTTTTAATGGTGAAGCGGGACGTGGAGCCTTACTTGTGCTTATTGCAATGATGTTAGACGGTCTCGATGGCAGAGTTGCAAGAGCATTAAATGTTCAAAGCGAATTCGGAAAAGAATTAGACTCACTATCAGATGTCATTTCATTTGGAGTGGCTCCTGCATTCATTATGTATGTCATCGCCTTTAGTGATCCAACGATCATTAGTTCGGGGATTGCATGGATGATCACAGCAGTATTTCCTATTTGTGGAGCACTTCGGTTAGCTAGATTTAATGTAATCGAAGGGACACCAGGATATTTTATTGGATTACCGATTCCTGCTGCAGGCGGTATTTTATGCACATTAGCTCTATTTCATAAAGATCTCCACCCGTATATCTTGGTGTTAAGTACATTGCTTTTGTCTTATTTGATGATTAGCAAAGTAAAGTACCCCAATTTTAAAAAAACACGAATTCCTAAATTAGCGATTTGGTTAACACCTATTCTACTAGGGATCGCAGTGGTCATAGCGATTCGTTGGCCGGAATCCATATCAAAAATGATCTTCATACCCCTTCTGATGTATTCGCTTTATGGGTTAAAAAAAAACGTTAATGTAATATTAACTAAGTTACGTAGAGTCATCAGGAAGAAACATTTAGACAAAGCGATAAAAACGAAAAGTTAAAACGTTACTCGATGAAGGAAGAAGCATTTATTTTTCTGTGTTTGACAGAAAAATAAATGCTTCTTTGTTGATTATGTATTCATAAATCGGATCATAATTGTAATGGCAAGACAAATCATATGACGTTGGAGGTAAATCATTAATGAATAAGTGCTTCGTTATTATTTTTACAATCATGGGCGGTGGATTAGGATATCAATGGAGTAAGATAGCAGTTCCATATTTTGGAATTTTACACAATTCCAAATATGTGATAGGATTACAATTTCTTTGCGGTGTAATAATGATGATTCTAGTAGCACGACTCACATCAAAGGGGTTCATGTTATTAAGACAAGGTGAACACAAAATAGCTAGTCTACCTATTGCTCATGTAGTAACAGGGACAATAGGGTTCATTGTAGGATGCATGGGTTATATCCTGCTCACACCATTACTTGCTCAAACACAAGGGATTGCAACTCTGTTAACTTTTACTTTATCTGTAGTTTTGGGTATAAGTGGTTTTCGAATTGGTTATGCCAAAGGAGATGAATTACTCAGTTTTTTTGCGAAGAGTCATCGATTATATCTAGATAAGCAAACATATCCGCCCTATGAAGAAAATAAAATATTGGATACAAGTGTTATTATTGATGGGAGAATCGCAGATATTTGCAAAACAGGTTTTATTGAAGGCACACTGATCATTCCTGAATTTGTATTAGAAGAACTGCAGCACATCGCAGATTCCTCTGATTTACTTAAGCGCAATCGCGGTAGAAGAGGGTTAGATGTTTTAAATAAAATCCAAAAAGATTTAGATGTGAAAGTAACCATTTATGAAGGGGATTACGATGAAATCACTGAGGTAGATAGTAAATTGGTGAGACTTGCGAAATCTTTACAAGGAAAAGTAATTACTAATGATTTTAATTTAAATAAAGTATGTGAATTGCAAGGGGTGTCAGTGCTAAATATTAATGATTTAGCTAATGCGATTAAACCCGTAGTTCTTCCTGGCGAAGAAATTTTCGTGCAAGTGATCAAAGACGGAAAAGAACTTGGACAAGGAGTCGCTTATTTAGATGATGGTACGATGATCGTTGTTGAAGGAGGACGAGAATTCATCGGTTCAGTTCTCGAAGTGATGGTGACAAGCGTTTTACAAACTTCGGCAGGTCGCATGATCTTCGCAAAACCAAAACTATTGGAAAAAGCACTATAAAACGATTATGATAAGAAGAGGTGGATATATGATATAGAGAAGATGAAGGGTGAATCTAATGGGTAAGCTAGGTGTGGTTGTCGTTGCTGGAGGTAAAGGTTCGCGAATGCGGTCATTAGACAGCAAACAGTACTTGCAATTAGGGGATCGTCCAATCCTTATTCACACATTGGAATTATTCGAACATATTCAAGAAGTGGATGAAATTGTGTTAGTTGTGGGAGAGCGTGATTTAGAAAGAAACCAAGCCTACCTGCAACAATATGGACTTACTAAAGTAACGAAGATTTTGGCAGGGGGCTTACATAGACAAGAATCTGTTCACATTGGAATTCAAGGATTGTCACCAAATACAGAATGGGTTCTTGTGCACGATGGAGTAAGACCTTTTGTTACGGCCAATCAAATTCGTGCTTGTTGGCGGAAAGCTATGGTATGTGATGCTGCAGTTTTAGCAGTACCTGTGAAAGATACCATTAAGGTTGTGAATGAATCTGGACGCATTGAATCTACACCTAATCGAAACAGCTTGTGGTCTATCCAAACGCCACAGGCTTTTCGACTTGATTTGATTCGAGAAGCACACCATCGAGCAGACCAAGATCTATTTTTAGGGACAGATGATGCCATGTTAATAGAGAGGATGGGAATTCAAGTGAGTGTAGTAGAAGGAGACTATTATAATATAAAAATAACAACTCCAGAAGACTTAGCTTGGGCGCAGTGGATTCATCGAAATGTGAGAGGAGCAATAGATCAATGATTCGAATTGGACAAGGATTTGATGTTCATCAACTTGTGGAGGGACGTCCATGTGTGATAGGAGGAGTAATAATTCCACACGCAAAAGGTCTTTTGGGTCATTCTGATGCAGATGTGTTGTTACATGCAATCAGTGACGCCATACTAGGGGCATTAGCATTAGGAGATATCGGCAAGCATTTCCCAGACACCGATATGCTGTATAAAGATGCAGATAGCCTTCAATTACTGACACACGTCTGGCAACTTGCCAAAGATCAAGGATACAGATTGGGAAACTTGGATTCAACGATTATCGCACAACAGCCCAAAATGGCTCCCTACATCCCAGAGATGTGTCAGATTATTGCACAAGCGCTAGATGCAACAATAGATCAAATTAACATCAAAGCTACGACTACGGAGAAATTAGGATTTGTAGGCAGGGAAGAAGGGATCGCTGCTCAATCCATTGTATGTTTATTCAAGAATGTGCTATGATGTGAAGCAAAATCAAGATTGGGGAGCATACCATGATTACAAATCAACTTCGTGTGAGATACGCACCGAGTCCAACCGGACATCTACATATTGGTGGAGCGCGAACAGCACTGTTTGATTATTTAATCGCTAGAGCGAATCAAGGTGCATTTATTATTCGCTTTGAAGACACCGATCAATCCAGACATGTCGAATCAGGGATAGACTCTCAACTAAATGGGTTGAAGTGGCTAGGATTAGAGTGGGACGAAAGTGTAGATATAGGCGGTCCATTTGCTCCTTATCGACAAACACAAAGACTTGCTTTATACCAACCTTATATCGAGCAATTGGTAGCAGCAGGTAAAGCATATTTTTGTTATTGTTCAGAAATTGAACTTGAAGAAGAGAGAAGCGCGCAAGAAAATCGAGGTGAAACTCCGATTTATGGAGGTAAATGCCGACACCTGAGCACAAAACAAATTCAGGAATTTGAATTAGTTGGGCGGAAGCCATCGTTGCGATTCCTTGTTAATACAGACGTTTTGATCACATTTGAAGATCGTGTACGTGGTCACATGGAGTTCGAGTCAATGGGCATTGGGGACTTCATTATTGTGCGAGCTGATGGGATACCGACGTATAACTTTGCAGTGATCCTTGATGATTATTTGATGGAGATCACTCATGTGATTCGCGGAGAAGAACATCTGTCTAACACTCCAAAGCAAATCATGCTATACCAAGCTTTATCATTACCTATACCTCAGTTTGCACATTTATCGTTGATCCTCAATACAGATCGCAAGAAGATGAGCAAGCGAGATGGATCGATTATTCAATTTATTGATCAATATAAAGAACTCGGTTATTTGCCGGAAGCAGTATTGAATTATATTTCTTTGTTAGGTTGGTCACCAAAAGGGGAAGAAGAGATTTTCACTAAAGAAGAACTCATATCGAAATTTGATTTAGATCGGGTTTCCAAAAGCGCAGCAGTATTTGACATGGAAAAACTCAATTGGATGAATAACCATTATATCAAAATAGCACATGTATCTAGGATCGTTGATCTCGCAGTGCCACATTTGCAAAAAGCGGGCTATGTTTCTCAAGAAATGCTTTCATCGCACACGGATTGGATCACACATTTAATTCGATTATACCAAGATCGTATGAGTTACGTATCAGAAATTGTAGAACTTTCGAAAGTATTTTTTGAAGATGAAATCATGTTGAACGAAGAATGTTTGGCCTTACTCGCAGAAGCACATACGGAAGTTGTATTGAGCGAATTTATACTACAATTAAATAATTTATCCGTTTATACACCAGAAGATATGCAAGTTGTCTTTAAAAACGTGCAGAAAGAGACAGGGTTTAAAGGCAAACAACTATTTATGACGATTCGTGTTGCTGTTACAGGTCAACTACATGGACCTGATCTACATATGACACTTTACTTATTAGGAAAAGAAAAGGTAATAAGACGTATACAGAAATTATTGTAAATTTCTAATTTGCTGATTATAATAAAAATCAGAACATGCTACGATCAGGAAAGTACGATGGAGCGGGATTTACAGAGAGGATATGTGGAGCACTTGCTCTTGGTGTAATTTATCCATCCCATTCATGCGGAAGTGCACCTAGGAGCAGTTAGGTTGAACTCGCATATCGAGCTAGGCGTAACCGGTTAATCCTCGTTAAGGATTAAGAGTTAGTCGATGATGATCATCACTAAGCAGAGTGGAACCGCGATATAACGCCTCTGCAGCCTTTGTGCTGTGGAGGTTTTTTAGTGGTTATTCTGATTTTGATAGAGAAGAAGGTGTGCATATGTGGAAAACGTTGAAATCGGATATTGAAGCAGTTGTAAGTAATGACCCAGCAGCGAGAAATACTTTTGAAGTTATTTTTACTTATTCGGGTTTGCACGCCATTTGGAGTCATCGATTAGCTCACTGGTTGTTTAAGCATCAGTTGTTTACGACAGCGCGAATTCTTTCGCAAATCACTCGATTCATGACAGGTATCGAGATTCATCCAGGTGCTAAGATCGGCAAGCGATTATTTATTGATCATGGTATGGGTATAGTTATAGGTGAGACTTGTGAGATCGGCGATGATGTCATACTCTACCAAGGAGTTACGTTGGGAGGGACTGGTAAAGAAAAAGGGAAGCGACATCCGACAATCGGAAATCATGTAGTTATCGCATCTGGAGCAAAGGTCTTAGGTTCCTTTACAGTAGGGGATTATTCACGAGTAGGAGCTAATGCTGTTGTTTTACAGGAAGTTCCAGTGAATAGCACAATTGTAGGAATACCCGGCAAAATTGTAAAACGAGACGGGGTGCGCATGCAAGAAGGCTATCCTGAATTAAGTGATCCTATAATTGAATTATGCAAACAACTACAAGTCCAAATTGATGAACTCAAAGTCCAGCTTGAACGCGAGCGAGAAAGCCATAAGGGAGGACAAGAACATCATGTTAAAGATTTATAACACCTTGAAAAGACAAAAGGAACTTTTTTATACAATCCAACCACAACAAGTGAACATGTATGTGTGTGGACCTACAGTATACAATTATATTCATATTGGAAATGGTAGACCTGCTATTTTCTTTGATGTTGTTCGCAGATACCTAGAATCTCAAGGTTACCAGGTTAATTATGTATCTAACTTTACTGATGTTGACGATAAGATACTTCGAAAAGCTGAAGAAATGCAAAAGACCATGCAAGAAGTAACGAACACCTTTATTCAAGCTTTTTTTGAAGATACACAGGCACTCGGTATTAAAGCCGCTACGATTCATCCAAAAGTTACTGAGAACATCCCTGAAATTATTGCATTCATCGAAGATTTGGTTGCAAAAGGATTCGCATATCCTAGTGGCGGTGATGTATATTTTCGAACAAGCCAATTCACTGAATACGGCAAACTATCTCAACAAAATTTAAACGAACTTCAGTATGGCATTAGAATAGAAGTCGATGAGCGAAAAGAGCATCCCCGTGATTTCGTATTATGGAAAAGAGCAAAGCCGGGCGAAGTTTCCTGGGAGAGTCCTTGGCAACCAGGGCGACCAGGTTGGCACATCGAGTGCTCAGCGATGGTCTATAAATATTTAGGCCAAACCATTGATATTCATGGGGGAGGCCAGGATCTTACTTTTCCTCATCACGAATGTGAAATTGCTCAAACTGAAGCAAAAACCGGAAAAGTGATGGCTAATTTTTGGATGCATAATGCATTCGTGAATATGGATAATGAGAAAATGTCGAAATCATTAGGAAATACGATATTGATTCGTGATATGCTTACGTATATAAATCCGAATACAATACGTTTTTTTATGCTTTCAACTCATTATAGGAATCCACTTAACTACAGTGATGACATCATCAAACAATCGGAAAACGGAAGAGCACGTATCCAGAATAGTTATGACAATCTGAAACATCGTTTGCAAGCAACCACAGACCTTGGCATCTCGGAATCACATTTGCAGCGAATCTCGAAAATAAATAAAGATTTCGAAGACGAAATGAATGATGATTTTAATACACCCGATGCAATTACGGTTATGTTTGAACTTGTTAACCAAGCTAATCTTTATATGGAACAAGAAATCACAAGCACTTCTGAATTACAACTTTATATTGATCAGTTGCTTAGTTTTGATCGCATTCTCGGTATATTGAATCTAGAAGAGGAAGTCCTTCATGGACATGTAGAAAAACTTATTCAAGAACGAAACCATGCCCGTGAAGCAAAAAATTGGGTGCGAGCAGATGAAATCCGGATATTATTATCGGAAATGGGTATCCAACTTGAAGATACGAATCAAGGAATTAGATGGAGGATAAAATGACAGAGATCAACAAAGAAATAAATTTATTTCAATTCCCTCCATCGAAAAGCCCGCAATTACTCAATCCAATTGTGTTAGCTTATATCGGGGATGCTGTTTTTGAAGTATTTATTCGACAATTTGTGATTTCAAAACCAAATCATAAACCGCACCATCTTCATCATCTAACGACTCAATATGTATCTGCGAAAGCTCAGGCGAAGATTCTTAAAGACATTATGCCGATTCTAAATGAAGAAGAAATGTACGTAGTCAGGCGTGGACGTAATGCCAAATCCAATACAATTCCCAAGAACGCTGAAGTCTTGGATTACCGGCACAGTACAGCATTTGAATGTTTGATAGGATACTTGTACTATATGCAAGAATACGATCGACTGCAAGAAATCTTGAACCTTTCTATTGCTCAAATTCAAACAAATTAAACAGAGGGGGAACTCTTATGGAAGAATATATCGGTGGAAAACATTCAGTAATGGAAGCACTACGCTCAGGTAGAACTATTCATAAAATATGGGTCACTGAAACTGTGCAAAAGCAAGTCTATTCAACGATAATCGTTGAAGCCAAAAATCGCGGGGTCATTGTTCAAATGATTGATAAAAGAAAGATCGATCAGATGTTAGAAGGGATATCTCATCAAGGTATTGCTGCGCAAGTCGCTGCTTATGATTATGTGGAGATAGAAGACATCCTAGCTAAAGCCGCCGCAGCAGCTCAAGATCCCTTTATATTAATACTAGATGAGATTGAAGATCCACACAATCTGGGCTCTATTCTTAGAACAGCAGATTGTACAGGCGTTCATGGCATCATAATTCCCAAAAGAAGAGCCGTAGGGTTGACGGCAAGTGTATCCAAGACATCAGCAGGTGCAATTGAATATGTACCTGTTGCTCGTGTTTCAAATATCGTGCAAACGATGGAACAACTAAAAGAAAAAGGAATTTGGATAGCGGGTACTGATATTTCAGCCAAGCAAAGTGTGTATGAAGCAAGCTTTAAACTTCCAATAGCGCTTGTGATCGGCAATGAAGCAAAAGGACTTGGAAGACTTGTCAAAGAAAAGTGCGATTTTTTAATTAAGTTGCCGATGGTTGGACATATCAATTCACTGAATGCTTCTGTAGCTGCTGGTGTTGTGATGTATGAGATCAATCGACAACGTTATTCGAGTTGATGCCATGGAACAGTTTTTGATCGTGGACGGTTATAATATTATTGGGGCATGGCCCGAACTACAATCACTGAAAGATAGTGAACTAGAAGGAGCTCGTAACAAGCTTATTCATGAATTGTCGGAGTATCAATCTTTTTCAGGCCTAAAAGTATACGTAGTTTTTGATGCATACAAGGTACCAGGACTAGGGAAAAAATATTTAGAAAATAAGCTCCGTATTGTATATACCAAAGAAAAACAAACTGCAGACGAACTTATTGAGAAGCTAGTTACTCAATTAATTGGCCGAGGAAAACGGATTTATGTAGCCACATCTGATATGATTGAACAGCACGTAATTTTTGGTATGGGCGCTTACCGCATAACAGCGAATGAATTGAGAGAAAAAATATATCAAAACAAAAAAGATGTTCGACATCGAATTGAAGAGGAAAGACACACAAAACGGAATTCCTTCGACAATAATTTAAATGAAGTTGTAAAAGAAGCTCTCGAGAAATGGAGAAGAGGTATATAAGTTATCCAAAATAAGTAAAATAACCAAAAATAAGTTGACGACTCTAGATTACATAATGTATTATTATTGTATTCATACATGCATTTTTTGACAGTGTTGTGTGCCGGAGGGATCGTTAGTGAGTGTAGACTTTAAGGAACTTAGAATGCACGGCTATGATCTTAAAACAGATGAAGAAATTATTGAAGCAGTCCGTGATGGCAGAAGCGATGCTTTAGAATATCTGATCATCAAATATAAAAACTTTGTTCGTGCAAAAGCTCGTTCATATTTTTTAATTGGCGCAGATAGAGAAGATATTGTCCAAGAAGGAATGATAGGGCTATATAAAGCTATCCGAGATTTTCGTGATGACAAGCTTGCATCATTTAAAGCGTTTGCGGAACTGTGTATTACTCGACAAATTATTACAGCAATTAAGACAGCTACTCGCCAAAAGCATATTCCACTTAATTCATATATTTCACTCGACAAGCCCATTTATGATGAGGATTCAGATCGTACATTACTTGATGTCATTATTGGTTCTAAAGTTACTGACCCTGAAGAACTGGTCATTAATAAAGAAGAATTTAGCGGTTTAGAAGATAAAATGGGTGAGATACTTAGCGAACTAGAGCAAAGAGTACTCATGCTTTATCTTGACGGTAAGTCTTATCAAGAAATTGCGGTCGACCTTAAACGACATGTAAAATCTATCGACAATGCGTTGCAACGTGTTAAACGGAAACTAGAAAAATACTTGGAACTCAGGGATTTATAGTTCACTATGCCTGTACTGAATATGAGTTCAATACATCGCTCATCAACAAGACCCATCGGATATCGATAGGTTATTTATTTTTTCCATTGCCGGTTAGGTTATAGCAGCAACGTATATCCTGAAAATATATACACTAAATCTATGCTGCAGAATGTCTTTTATGTTTTTTATGTTGACATGAATTTTCAGTTGTGATAGATTATTCGGGTAGCCCTAAAAGTCGCTTTCTTTCTGATGCGTAAAAAAAGGGCTTTAAAATCAGAAAGAGATCTTGGGAGGTGTACATGATGCGGGTTATTATCACACTAGCTTGTACAAGTTGTAAGCAAAGAAATTATGCGTCTACGAAAAATAAGCGCAATAATCCAGACCGTATTGAATTAAAGAAGTACTGTAGATTCTGTAATCAGCATACAGCACATCGTGAGACTAGGTAAATGATGGAGGTTTAGATTGTGACTTATCTTTCTAGGATGAAACAAAGCTTCTTATCCATATTTTCTTTTTTCATCAACAGTTGGGCTGAACTTAAGAAAGTAAAGTGGCCAAATCGGAAGGAAATGATTACCTACACACTCGTAGTACTAGGAACAGTAACATTTGTTACAATTTATTTCTATGTACTTGATAAGGGAATCACTGAACTGTTGCGCCTTGTTTTTAAATAACAGGAACTATGGTGACTATGATAATGGAAAAAAGATGGTACGTCATACATACCTATTCGGGGTATGAAAATAAAGTAAAAGCGAATTTAGAAAAACGAGTTGAGTCGATGGATATGGCTGACAAAATTTTTCGTGTCTTAGTGCCTATGGAAGAAGAAGTTATACACAAAGATGGCAAACGAAAAATTGTTATGCGTAAAGTATATCCGGGCTATGTATTAGTAGAGATGGTTCAGACAGATGACTCATGGTATGTTGTTCGCAATACTCCTGGAGTAACTGGTTTTGTGGGCTCTACAGGTTCAGGATCAAAGCCAACACCACTGTTACCTGAGGAAGTCGAAACAATTCTCAAGCATATGGGTATTGTAACGCCTAAACCAGTCTTTGAGTTTGATCTCAAAGATAATGTTAAGGTGATGGTAGGGCCATTTGCTAATTTTATTGGATCAGTTGAAGAGATCATACCTGATAAAGGTAAGCTCAAAGTACTTGTCAATATGTTTGGCAGAGAAACTCGCTTAGAATTAGATTTCTCTCAAGTGGAAAAAGCTTAAATTCGATATAGCTCATACGGGTATTCTCGACGTATATTTTGGGCGAGAAGTTCACCTGGTCACACGTATTAACTAAGAGGAGGTGTGTAATTTGGCAAAAAAGGTAATCAAAATCGTAAAACTTCAAGTACAAGCAGGAAAAGCAAATCCCGCTCCACCTATTGGACCAGCACTAGGTCAAGCTGGTGTGAATATCATGGCGTTTTGTAAAGAATTTAATGCTCGCACTGCTGATCAAGTAGGGCTCATTATACCTGTCGAAATTTCAGTTTTTGAAGATCGTTCTTTCACATTTATTACGAAAACTCCACCAGCAGCAGTGTTATTGAGAGTAGCTGCGGGTATACCCAAAGGTTCAAGCGAGCCTAACAAGAAAAAAGTAGCCACAGTTAATCGTACAACAGTTCGCGAAATTGCTGAACAAAAAATGCCCGATTTAAATGCAGCATCTGTAGAAGCAGCAATGAGAATGATTGAAGGTACAGCGAGAAGTATGGGAATCGTCATAGAAGACTAATACACAGGACGATTGTTGTGCAGTCTGCGCAATGTGGGAGGAAATTCCGTTAGAACCACTTAGGAGGAAATAAATATGGTGAAACGCGGTAAAAAATATGCCGAGGTAACAAAAATTATTAAGACAGAAACTCTTTACGAACCATTAGAAGCATTAGAATTAATAAAGAAAACAGCATTAGCAAAATTCGACGAAACGATAGATGTAGCTGTGCGCCTGGGTGTTGATCCTCGTAAACAAGATCAAGCTGTACGTGGTGTGGTAGTGCTTCCTCATGGAACAGGAAAGACAAAGCGAGTGCTTGTTTTTGCAAAAGGTGATAAAGTTAAAGAAGCTGAAGCTGCTGGAGCTGACTTTGTCGGCGATCAAGACATGATCAATAAAATTCAACAAGGTTGGTTTGAATTTGATGTTTGCGTAGCTACTCCTGATATGATGAGCGAAGTAGGTAAACTAGGCCGTTTGCTTGGTGGAAAAGGATTGATGCCAAATCCCAAAGCCGGAACAGTTACTTTTGATGTAACAAAAGCAATTCAAGAAATTAAAGCAGGTAAAATTGAATACCGACTTGATAAAGCAGGTCAGATACACGCGCCTTTAGGTAAAGCTTCTTTTGATATAGATAAGCTCACCGAAAATTTCAAAGCTTTAATGGAGTCACTTGTAAGAGCTAAACCTGCAACAGCTAAAGGTCTATATTTAAAAAGTGTAGCGATCTCTTCAACAATGGGGCCAAGTGTTCGAATCAATCTTCAATCATTTAGATAGAGATAAGAGATTGTTAATAACTTACAGCTACACAATACTTTAATTGAATACTCGAACCATAGACAGTAGGTGCGTGTTAAGCTTAATTTCCTACCGAGGTATTTTGATAAACGTCTCCATTCTCGACAAAATGGAAATTTGTTTACGCATAATGCTTTCGTATGCCTACGAAGGCATTTGTTATGTAATGATTAGAAATGCTGCATGATATAATGCGGAAAAATCTTTAAAAAGTGAGGTGTACTAATGGCGAATGCTAAAATTATTGCAGAAAAAGAATTATCCGTATTGAAAGTAGTTGAAAAACTGAAACAAAGTCCTTGCACAATAGTTGCAGATTACCGCGGTTTAAATGTAGCTCAGATTACACAGTTACGAAAAAATTTACGGGAAGCTGGGATCGAGTTTGCAGTCACAAAAAATAGTTTAGCAAGACGGGCAACTGCGAAACTAGGCCTTACCGAATTAGACGAATTTTTAACAGGACCTACTGCAATCGCTTTTGGGAAAGAAGATCTTGTAGCTCCTGCTAAAATCCTAACTGATTTCGCGAAAAAAAATGAAAAGTTAACGATCAAAGCAGGAATAGTTGAAGGTCGAGTGATTGGTTATGAGCAGATCAAAGCACTTTCAGAGCTACCATCAAAAGAAGTTTTATTATCTATGTTGTTAAGCGTCTTGCAAGCGCCTGTTCGCAACTTTGCTCTCGCAGTTAAAGCGGTCTCTGAAAAGAAATCATCTGTATAACATTCAGAAGTGTAGTTTTTCGTCAAAAATATAATTAATGGAGGTTTTATTATGAATATCGAACAAATTTTAGTAGCTATTAAAGGAATGACAATCTTAGAGTTAAATGATTTAGTAAAAGCAATTGAGGAAGAATTCGGAGTAACTGCAGCGGCTCCCGTAGCTGTTCTTGCAGGTGGTGTTGCAGTAGTTGAAGAAGAAGAACAAACAGAATTCGATGTTATTTTAATAGCAGCAGGTGGATCTAAAATTAATGTTATCAAAACTGTTCGCGAAATTACTGGTCTTGGATTGAAAGAAGCGAAAGATTTAGTTGATGCAGCACCAAAAGCAGTTAAAGAAAAAGTAGGAAAAGAAGAAGCGGAAACAATCAAAGGTAAATTAACAGAAGCTGGCGCAACTGTAGAAGTGAAGTAATAACTGATTTATATAGAAACCTCTTGGAATACAACTTCAGGAGGTTTCTTTAGTTGATTAAACAAAGGATTTCTGATATCTAATTTATTTGGAGGCTGTTGTAATTGACAGATCATTATTATTCAAAGCATCCTTTAGTGAATAGTAATCAACGCACAATAGATGTGAAATTAAGGAATCGCGAAATGTCATTTTTAACAGACAGCGGTGTTTTTTCCAAATCAGGTATAGATTTTGGCTCTAGATTATTGATTGAAAGCATGGAGTTATGTTCAGATGCGCAAGTTCTGGATGTAGGTTGTGGTTATGGGCCTATCGGGCTTTCAGCAGCTTTATTATGTCCCTCTGGACATGTGACTATGCTTGATTTAAATGAGAGAGCCGTAGAACTTTCTAAATTAAATGCGATAAAGAATCACATTACACAAGTTTCGATTATCCAAAGCAATTTGTTTGAAAATGTTCCGGAGTCTACTTTTGATGCAATACTATCGAATCCGCCCATTCGCGCTGGAAAAGAAACAGTCCATCAAATTTTCATGCAATCACTTAACTATTTAAAGCAAGGCGGATGTTTGTGGGTAGTCATTCAAAAAAAACAAGGTGCTGCTTCAGCCAAGGCAAAACTTGAAACAATATTCGATCGGGTTGAAGAAGTTACAAAAGACAAGGGATATGTAATTTACAAATCAATTAAATAGTGTTCAGTATTTTTTGTATTGACACCCATATATATACATGATATAGTTAGAAAATGTCAGTATAAAAACGCAGGGGACTGTTTAACATCCAATTTATTATTTAATCATACTGGATCTATTTAAATAAAGTATGAAGAGCAACACTTTAAATCAACTTACGTTTATCATATTTGATATTTTCGCTTTTTGCACAAACGAAAACCTGTTTATTATTAGTTAAATTGTATAACGTTCGATTTTTAGGATAAAGTAAGTATAAAAACATTTATATTTACTTGCCAATATTATTAAATTAAAACGCATATTGTTTGATGTTTTGGACGGGCTCTAATTAGAGGAGTCCTAATTAAATTTAATCAGTAATCTTTTTAATTAATACACATGAAGCACATTTTAAGTAAAATTGAGGGGTGAATGGAAGTTGGCGGGCAAACTTGTTCCATTTGGACGACGTCATCGAAGGACTTATGCACGGATAAATGAAGTGCTAAGCATTCCTAATTTAATCGAAATCCAGCAAAAATCATATGAATGGTTTTTGAAAGAAGGATTACGAGAAATGTTTGATGACATTTCACCGATACAAGATTTTACGGGAAATTTAATTTTAAAATTTATTGATTATAATTTAGGAGAGCCGAAGTACACTGTTGACGATTCGAAAGAACGCGACGTTACATATGCAGCTCCATTAAGAGTTAAAGTACAACTTATCAACAAAGAAACTGGAGAAGTGAAAGAGCAAGAAGTTTTTATGGGTGATTTTCCAGTCATGACGGATACAGGTACATTTATCATTAATGGTGCAGAGCGAGTCATTGTTTCTCAATTAGTGCGTTCCCCGAGTGTATATTTTAACAACAAGATTGATAAGAATGGCAAAAAGAATTACACGGCCACCGTCATTCCTAACCGTGGCGCTTGGCTTGAATTAGAGACTGATGCGAAAGATGTTATCTATGTTAGAATTGATCGCACGCGTAAAATACCTGTTACTGTATTAATACGTTCATTAGGATTTGGGACTGATGCAGATATCCTTGAGTTACTTGGAGAAGATGAATATATCCGCAACACATTGGAAAAGGATAATACGGATTCTACAGATAAAGCACTTCTGGAGATTTATGAGCGTCTTCGACCTGGAGAGCCGCCAACATTAGAAAATGCAAAAAGCTTACTTGTTGCACGTTTTTTTGATCCTAAGCGTTATGATCTTGCAAATGTAGGTCGATACAAAATCAACAAAAAACTTCATATCAAGAACAGGTTGTTTAACCAAAGATTAGCAGAAACACTAGTAAACCCAGAAACAGGCGAAATTATTGCCGAAGCTGGTCAACTGATAGATCGACGGGTCTTAGATGAGATTTTACCTTTTCTTGAAGATGGCGTGGGAAATAAAGATTACCCTATTTCTAGAGGTGTTGCAGACACGGATCGTATTCAACTGCAATGCATACAAGTCTATTCATCAAAAGAAGAAGGAAAAATTGTAAAAATTATATCGAATAGAGCAGTGAACAAATCAATTAAGAATATTACTCCTGCTGACATCATCGCTTCTATTAATTATTTCATTGATTTACATCATAATATTGGTTATGTCGACGATATTGACCATTTAGGCAATAGAAGACTTCGTTCAGTGGGTGAACTGCTTCAAAACCAATTTAGGATTGGATTGTCTAGAATGGAGCGCGTTGTGAGAGAACGCATGTCCATTCAAGATGCAAGCGTAGTTACTCCTCAGGCGTTAATTAATATAAGGCCTGTGATTGCTTCAATCAAAGAGTTTTTCGGGAGTTCGCAGTTATCTCAATTTATGGATCAAACGAATCCACTTGCAGAGTTAACTCATAAAAGACGTTTATCCGCACTTGGTCCAGGGGGGTTAACGCGTGAACGTGCAGGTTTTGAAGTGCGAGACGTACATCATTCTCACTATGGCCGGATGTGCCCAATCGAAACTCCTGAGGGTCCTAATATAGGATTAATCAATTCTCTATCAACGTTTGCCAGAATAAATGAATACGGATTTATCGAAGCACCATACCGTTGGGTAGACCCCAAAACAGGCATTGTAACTGAGCAGATTTCTTATTTAACCGCAGATGAAGAAGATAATTATGTTATTGCACAAGCGAATGCAAAACTAACAGATGTAGGTTTATTTGCAGAAGAATCTGTCATTGTTCGTTTTAAAGATGATATTTTAACTCTTCCCATTGGAAGAGTAGATTATATGGATGTTTCGCCGAAACAAGTCGTTTCAGTAGCAACAGCATTAATTCCATTTCTTGAGAACGATGACTCTAACCGAGCCCTAATGGGTTCAAACATGCAGCGGCAAGCAGTGCCTCTATTAATACCAAAAGCACCGCTAGTTGGAACTGGAATGGAGCACAAATCCGCAAAAGATTCAGGTGTCTGTATTGTATCTAAACACAATGGATTCATTGAAAAGTGTTCTGCTAATGAAATTTGGGTACGTTGTCAAGAAACGATAAACGGAAAAATCGTTAATGGGGATATAGTTAAACACAAGCTCCATAAATTTATGCGGTCAAATCAAGGTACGTGTATAAATCAAAGGCCGATCATCGAAAAAGGACAAGAAGTTAAGATTGGTGATGTTTTAGCTGATGGTCCATCAACTGAACAAGGGGAATTAGCACTAGGTAGAAACGTAGTCGTTGCTTTTATGGCTTGGGAAGGCTACAACTATGAAGACGCGATATTACTTAGCCGGAGATTAGTGAAAGAAGATGTGTATACTTCTATTCATATCGAAGAATATGAATCCGAAGCACGAGATACTAAACTCGGTCCAGAAGAAATTACACGCGACATACCGAATGTGGGTGAGGATGCACTTAAGAATTTGGATGAGCGTGGTATTATTAGAATCGGCGCAGAAATCGGGGCAGGTGATATTCTCGTTGGCAAAGTAACTCCAAAGGGTGTAACAGAACTCACTGCTGAAGAGAGACTTTTACATGCTATTTTCGGTGAAAAGGCCAGAGAAGTGAGAGATACTTCATTGCGAGTACCACATGGAACAGATGGTATTGTTGTTGACGTCAAAGTGTTCACTCGCGAGAATGGTGATGAGCTTCCACCAGGTGTAAACCATCTGGTTAGAGTATATATAGCTCAAAAAAGGAAAATTTCTGAAGGCGATAAAATGGCTGGTCGGCATGGTAATAAAGGTGTTATTGCAAGAATTATGCCAGAAGAAGACATGCCTTTTCTTCCAGATGGAACCCCCGTTGAAGTTGTTCTTAATCCATTAGGTGTTCCTTCAAGAATGAATATCGGGCAAGTTTTAGAAGTTCATTTAGGCATGGCTGCTAAAAAATTAGGAATTCATATGGCAACTCCAGTATTTGATGGAGCTCATGAATACGATGTTTTTGATGCTATGGAAGAAGCTGGAATGCAAAGGAGTGGGAAAACGATTCTATATGATGGGCGTACTGGGGACCCATTTGAGCGAGAAGTTACAGTAGGGGTCATGTATATGATTAAACTTGCACATATGGTAGACGACAAAATACATGCTCGTTCAACAGGCCCTTATTCTTTAGTCACCCAACAGCCACTAGGAGGCAAAGCTCAGTTCGGTGGACAGCGTTTTGGGGAGATGGAAGTTTGGGCGCTTGAAGCATATGGAGCAGCATATACTCTCCAAGAAATTCTAACTGTGAAATCAGATGATGTCGTCGGTCGAGTAAAGACTTATGAATCAGTAGTCAAAGGTGAGAATGTTCCAGAACCTGGAGTACCTGAATCCTTTAAAGTATTAATTAAAGAGTTACAGAGCTTATGTATGGATGTGAAGATTCTATCAGGTTCTGAAGAGGAAATAGAAATGAAAGAAAGCGATGAAGATGATGAGTCAAGCCGAGATAAATTGAACCTGAATTTAGAGGGTGCTGAGATAAGCGCGGAGTAACAATGTATTGTTTACTCAATTAAGCTAATTAAAAAAAAGGTTTATATATCTTAAGGAGGGTTGCTCCTTGTTAGACGTCAATAACTTTGAGTACATGAAAATAGGCCTTGCTTCTCCCGATAAAATCCGTTCTTGGTCTCGTGGAGAAGTGAAGAAACCAGAAACTATTAATTATCGGACTTTAAAACCCGAAAAAGAAGGCCTTTTTTGCGAGAAAATTTTTGGTCCAACAAAAGATTGGGAATGTCATTGTGGTAAATACAAACGCGTTCGTTACAAGGGAGTAGTTTGTGACCGATGTGGTGTTGAAGTGACACGACAAAAAGTTCGTAGAGAGCGCATGGGTCATATTGAACTTGCAGCGCCAGTATCGCACATATGGTATTTCAAAGGCATTCCTAGCAGAATGGGTCTAGCTTTAGATATGTCACCTAGATCCTTAGAGGAAGTTATTTATTTCGCCTCATATGTAGTTACAGACCCAGGAGATACGCCACTTGAGAAGAAGCAATTACTCTCCGAAAAAGAATATCGTAGCTACCGCGAAAAATACGGCTATGCTTTTCAAGCAGGAATGGGTGCTGAAGCAGTAAAAAGACTGCTTCAAGACATTGAAATTGATCGGGAAGTCGAAACTTTAAAGGAAGAACTTAAAACTGCTCAAGGACAACGTCGGAACAGAGCGATAAAACGTTTAGAAGTGATGGAAGCATTTAGAAATTCCAAAAACCTGCCTGATTGGATGATCTTGGATGTGTTGCCTGTTATTCCTCCAGAACTACGCCCAATGGTTCAATTGGACGGAGGTAGATTTGCTACATCGGATCTAAATGATTTATACCGTCGTGTAATTAATAGAAATAATCGACTAAAGCGGTTGCTTGATTTAGGAGCACCGGATATTATTGTGCAAAATGAAAAAAGAATGCTTCAAGAAGCTGTGGATGCATTGATTGATAATGGCAGAAGAGGTCGACCAGTAACTGGGCCTGGCAATCGGCCTTTAAAATCTTTGAGTCATATGCTCAAAGGGAAACAAGGTCGATTCAGACAGAATCTTCTCGGGAAACGAGTGGACTATTCAGGACGATCTGTTATCGTTGTTGGTCCTGATTTGAAAATGTTTCAATGTGGTTTACCAAAAGAGATGGCACTCGAACTCTTCAAACCTTTTGTTATGAAAGAATTAGTAAATAAAGGACTTGCTCATAATATTAAGAGCGCGAAAAGAAAAGTCGAACGAGTTAGTGCAGATGTTTGGGACGTACTTGAAGAAGTTATTAAAGAGCATCCTGTATTGCTCAATAGAGCTCCTACTTTACACAGATTAGGAATTCAAGCTTTTGAACCAATTTTAGTAGAAGGAAGAGCAATCAAACTACATCCTTTAGTGTGTACTGCTTATAATGCTGACTTTGATGGTGATCAAATGGCAGTTCATGTACCTTTATCTGCAGAAGCTCAAGCAGAAGCAAGAATCCTGATGCTAGCTTCCGGTAATATTTTGAATCCTAAAGATGGAAAACCAGTAGTTACCCCTTCTCAGGATATGGTACTTGGATGTTTCTATCTTACGATGGACAATAAAAATGCGATCGGTTCAGGTAGTATCATGAGCAGTGTGAATGAAGCAGTATCAGCATATCAATCGGGTAGAATGTCATTGCATGCTCGAGTTGCAATACCTGCTAAAGGGTTAAGCAAAACATGCTTCACGAAGAATCAAGAAAATGCGATGCTTATTACTACAATCGGAAAAATTATATTCAATGAAATTTTTCCGCCAGACCTACCTTATATTAATGAACCAACAAAAGAAAATTTATTAAAAGGTATTCCAGACACTTATTTTGTGTTTGAAAAAGGCGGAAATCTAAAAACAATTATGGAAGAATTACCTGAATGCAAAGCAATTGGCAAAGAGTATCTGGGTACTATAATTGCAGAGTGTTTCCGTAAGTATCACACTACAAAAACATCAATTATTCTTGATAAAATTAAAGAGTTAGGATTCACTTATTCTACTAAATCTGGAATTACTGTTGCTGTATCAGATGTGATAGTACCCAAAGAAAAAAATGAAATTCTTCGTAATTGCGAAGAAAAAGTGAGGATTGTTACTAACCAGTATCGTCGCGGATTGATTACTAACGAAGAAAGATATGACCAGGTTATTATTATTTGGAGTAAAGCAAAAGATGAAATCACTGAAATATTGATGAAATCGTTAGATAAATACAATTCATTAAGTATGATGGTTGAATCCAAAGCACGTGGTAATAAATCTCAGATTACACAACTTGGTGGTATGAGAGGACTCATGGCTAATCCATCTGGTAAAATCATTGAGTTACCTATTAAATCTAACTTTAGAGAAGGTCTAACTGTTCTCGAATATTTCATTTCAACTCATGGAGCAAGAAAGGGTCTCGCTGATACTGCACTACGAACAGCAGATTCAGGTTATTTGACTAGAAGGCTTGTTGATGTGGCACAAGATGTCATTGTTAGAGATGAAGATTGTGGAACAGATAAAGGCTTTATGGTTTCCAAAATTCAAGATGGCAAAGAAGTCATTGAAGATTTATATGATCGAATTGAAGGAAGATACTCTTTCGAAACGATACGCCATCCAAATACTGATGAAATTATCGTCAGTCATAATGAATTAATTGATTCAGAAATAGCGGACAAGATTATTTTTGCGGGTATCGAAAAACTTCAGATCCGATCTGTTTTGAGCTGTAGATCTAGACATGGGGTATGCAAGAAGTGTTATGGTCGCAATCTGGCAACCGGACAATTCGTAGAAATAGGGGAAGCTGTTGGGATTATTGCTGCACAATCCATTGGTGAACCTGGAACACAACTAACCATGAGAACATTCCATACGGGTGGCGTTGCTGGAGATGATATTACGCAAGGTCTTCCGCGTATCCAAGAATTGTTTGAAGCAAGAAACCCTAAAGGGCAAGCAATAATTTCTGAGCTTGACGGATTCGTTAAAGAGATACGTGAAGCAAAAGATCGCAGAGAAATTGAAGTTCAAGGCGAAGCAGAAACAAAATTGTACGCTGTACCATATGGTTCGAGAATTCGTGTAGTTATGAATCAGCAAATAGAAGCTGGTGACGAATTAACTGAAGGATCTATAGACCCTAAGGAAATGCTCCGAATCAAAGGCATCAGAGGAGTGCAAAATTATATTTTGAGAGAAGTTCAACGCGTCTATCGTAATCAAGGTGTAGAAATTAATGATAAACATATTGAAGTTATGGTACGTCAAATGTTGCGTAAGATCAGAATTGTTGAAGCTGGAGACACTTCGTTATTACCTGGATCGTATACTGATATTCATGTATACGAAGAAGCAAATAAAGTGGCACTCTTTTCTAATAAAGAGCCTGCAGTAGCTAAACCCGTGTTATTGGGTATTACAAAAGCATCTTTAGAAACAGATTCATTCTTATCTGCAGCATCTTTCCAGGAAACCACGCGCGTTTTAACAGATGCAGCTATTAAGGGTAAAGTGGATAAACTTCTAGGTTTAAAAGAAAATGTAATTATTGGAAAACTCATTCCAGCAGGAACAGGTATGCCGAGGTATCGGGATATACGAGTAGTTAATCCAAAAAATGAGTTAATGGTTGAAGGGAATAAAGAAAATGTAATTTCAACTCGCGAATGATCTGTTTATGACATTCCAGTTCAAGACATAATAAGAAACTGCTGTTACTCAGTGCGTTAATGTCAGAAAGATAAGTGAAATTACTTATCTTTCTGACACATAATTCACTTCAATTACTCTAAAAATTAATGAGAAGTCCTTGACACACTTTTTCTGAAATGCTAATATATCGAAGTATGCCTGTCTTGAAATATTTAATTCAAGAAAACGAGAGTTCTTAAGATTAATCTCATGTAATACGTATAGAATTACTCCATACTGTTGTGGTTCACAATTTAAATCATAGTGGATGCACAGCAAATAAATATTGTTCAAAACCATTTAAACACTGAAGAGTTGTATTTTGAAATGACTCACCAGGGTCTGTGGACTTAATAAATGACCTAATTTTGAGGGAAGGAGGTGGCGAAATGCCAACAATCAATCAATTAGTCCGAAAAGGGCGAGAAGAAAAAATCGTAAAATCTAAGTCGCCGGCTCTTCAACGCGGATTTAATGCTTTAAAAAGAGAAGCAACTGAGATAAGTTCTCCTCAAAAAAGAGGTGTATGTACTCGTGTGGGTACTATGACTCCTAAAAAACCTAACTCTGCACTTCGTAAATATGCTCGTGTTCGATTAACAAATCGAGTTGAGGTTACTGCATATATACCAGGTATTGGTCATAACTTGCAAGAACATAGCGTTGTTTTAATCCGAGGCGGAAGAATTAAGGATCTACCAGGTGTAAGATACCACATTGTTCGCGGTGCATTGGACACATCAGGAGTCAATAATCGAAAGCAAGCTCGTTCTAAATACGGAACAAAACGTCCAAAAGTAAAAAAATAATTAACAACAAAGATTAAATTACGAAAGGAGGAGGAATGTAAGAGTGCCACGAAAAGGACCGATTACACGTAGAGATGTATTGCCAGACCCCATATACAAGAGTAAATTAGTAACCAGACTCATCAATCATATTATGATTGATGGTAAAAGAGGGGTAGCACAATCAATATTATATAATGCTTTTAACCTAGTTCAAGATCGTTCAGGTAAAGAACCTATGGAGATTTTTGAACAAGCAATAAAAAATATCATGCCCGTACTAGAAGTAAAAGCACGACGTGTTGGCGGAGCTAACTATCAAGTACCTATTGAAGTGAAACCAGATAGACGTACCACATTAGGGTTACGGTGGCTTGTTAATTACTCTCGTTTACGAGGCGAAAAAACAATGGAAGAAAGACTAGCATTTGAAATTGTTGATGCGAGCAACAACACAGGCGCATCTGTAAAGAAGCGTGAAGATACACATAAAATGGCTGAAGCGAACAAAGCTTTTGCTCATTATCGTTGGTAGAAATTAAAAAATATATAGAAAGGAGACTGACAAATGCCTAGATCGTTCTCCTTAAAAAATACACGAAATATAGGAATCATGGCACATATTGATGCTGGTAAAACTACCACTACAGAGCGAATTCTTTTCTACACAGGCCGTGTTCATAAAATCGGTGAAGTCCATGAAGGCGCAGCAACAATGGACTGGATGGAACAAGAGCAGGAACGAGGTATCACAATAACTTCAGCTGCAACAACAGCAGAGTGGAAAGATTATCGTATTAATATCATTGATACTCCAGGACATGTGGACTTTACTGTAGAAGTAGAGCGTTCACTTCGTGTATTAGATGGAGCAGTAGGAGTCTTTAGTGCAAAAGAAGGTGTAGAGCCTCAATCCGAAACTGTTTGGAGACAAGCAGATAGATACAATGTTCCTCGAATCGCATATGTTAATAAAATGGATATCATCGGTGCTGATTTCTTGGGTGCAATTAAACAGATGAGATTAAAGTTGGGTGCTAATGCAGTTCCGATTCAGTTACCAATAGGAGCAGAATCAGATTTTATTGGGATCATAGATTTAGTCGAAGAATGTGCTTATTTGTATAAAGATGATTTGGGGAAAGATATTGAAAAAGTTGAAATCCCGAATGAATATAAAGAACAAGCAGATAAACTGAGATTAGAACTTATAGAGAGAGTAGCCGAACTTGATGAAGAGCTTACAATTAAATATCTTGAAGGCGAATTGATATCAATACCCGAAATCAAAGCAGTATTGCGTAAGGGGGTTGTTGATGTTAAGATTTTCCCTGTGATATGCGGATCATCCTACAAAAATAAAGGTGTACAACTCATGCTTGATGCAGTTGTCGATTACTTGCCTGCTCCTATAGATGTTCCTGACATCAGAGCAATTCTTGAAGATGGATCGGATACATTGATAAAATCAGCTGATGATCAGCCTTTCTCTGCATTAGCCTTTAAAATTATGACAGACCCATTTGTTGGGAAACTAACTTTTTTCCGTGTATATTCTGGTGTATTACAAGCGGGTTCTTATGTGCTTAATGCAACAAAAGGAAAACGAGAAAGAATAAGTCGTATTCTTCAAATGCATGCAAATTCACGTGCAGAGATAAGTGAAGTATATGCTGGAGATATCGCGGCGGCTATCGGTTTAAAAGATACAATCACAGGTGATACATTATGTGACGAAAAACATCTTGTTATTCTTGAGAAGATGAATTTTCCGGATCCCGTAATATCAGTTGCCATTGAACCGAAAACTAAAGCAGATCAAGATAAACTAGGTATTGCACTTTCGAAGTTATCTGAGGAAGATCCTACATTCCGAGCACACACTGATGAAGAAACAGGACAAACCATTATTTCAGGGATGGGTGAATTACATCTTGAAATTATTGTAGATCGAATGGTACGAGAGTTTAAAGTAGAAACAAGTGTGGGTAAACCACAAGTTGCTTATAGAGAAACGTTTAAAGGTACTGCAAAAGTTGAAGGTAAATTTGTTCGTCAATCTGGTGGCCGTGGTCAATATGGCCACTGTTGGGTCGAATTTTCTCCGCAAGAGCCTGGTGCAGGATTTTTATTTGAAAGCAAGGTTGTTGGGGGTTCAATTCCTAGAGAATTTATTGCTCCAATTCAAGCGGGTATCGAAGAATCCATGAAAAATGGAGTCATCGCAGGGTTTCCATTGGTAGATATCAAAGCAACTGTATATGATGGGTCCTATCATGATGTTGATTCAAGCGAGATGGCTTTCAAAATTGCTGGATCTATGGCACTTAAAGCAGCTAAAGAAAAATGCAAACCGGTTATTTTAGAGCCAGTCATGAAAGTTGAAGTTACAGTACCTGAAGAATACATGGGTGATGTGATGGGCGATTTAAATTCAAGACGTGGACGAATAGAAGGTATGGATTCGCGTTTAGGGGCACAAATTATTCGTTCAAAAGTCCCATTATCTGAAATGTTTGGCTATTCTACAACGCTTAGGTCAAAAACCCAAGGACGAGGAAACTATTCGATGGAGTTATCTCACTACGAAGAAGTGCCCAAATCAATTGCAGAAGAGATTGTTTCAAAAGCTAAAGGAGCATAATATTAAATTCAGGAAAATAAAGGAGGAATTTATAAAATGGGTAAGGCAAAATTCGAAAGAAATAAACCACACGTAAACATAGGTACAATTGGACACGTAGATCATGGGAAAACAACGCTTACAGCTGCAATCACAACAGTATTGTCAAAAAAATACGGTGGTGCTGCAGTAGCTTTTGATCAGATTGATAAAGCTCCAGAAGAACGTGAACGCGGGATTACTATATCTACTGCGCACGTTGAATACGAAACACCGAATCGTCATTATGCACACGTGGATTGTCCTGGGCATGCTGATTATGTTAAAAACATGATCACAGGAGCAGCACAGATGGATGGAGCAATTCTAGTTGTTTCCGCTGCAGATGGGCCTATGCCACAAACTCGGGAACACATTCTTTTGTCTCGTCAAGTAGGAGTGCCATACATCGTAGTATTT
Source organism: Paenibacillus alvei (assembly GCA_945881905.1). Classification (GTDB taxonomy): domain Bacteria; phylum Bacillota; class Bacilli; order Paenibacillales; family NBRC-103111; genus CAMCVV01. Next base: position 12,400 of record CAMCVV010000018.1, on the reverse strand, counting down.
CTTAACAAGTGCGATATGGTAGATGACGAAGAACTACTCGAATTAGTGGAAATGGAAGTTCGTGATTTGTTGAATGATTATGAGTTTCCCGGAGATGATACACCGATTATTCGTGGTTCTGCTCGCGAAGCTCTTCAAAACCCAGAAGGACCATGGGGAGAAAAAATCATTGAACTCTTTAATCATGTGGATACGTATATCCCTACCCCAGAAAGAGAAACTTCAAAGCCGTTTTTAATGCCGGTTGAAGATGTATTCTCTATCACAGGCAGAGGTACAGTAGCTACAGGTCGTGTTGAACGTGGTACTGTTAAAGTGCAAGAGGAAGTTGAAATCGTAGGGTTAACAGAACAAAATCGCAAATGTGTTGTTACTGGAGTAGAAATGTTTAGAAAGCTTCTTGATTCAGCTCAAGCTGGAGACAACATTGGTGCGTTATTACGAGGAGTCGAAAGAAGTAATATTGAACGTGGTCAAGTACTCGCTAAGCCGGGATCAGTTAAAGCTCACAATAATTTCTCCGCACAGATTTATGTGTTAACAAAAGAAGAAGGCGGTCGTCACAAACCATTTTTCACGGGTTATCGCCCTCAATTTTATTTCCGCACAACAGATGTTACAGGAATAATCAATTTGCCTGAAGGTACTGAGATGGTTATGCCTGGTGATAATGTTACCGTTACTGTTGAATTGATTTCACCAATCGCGATTGAAGAAGGTACCCGCTTCGCAATTCGTGAGGGCGGGCGTACTGTAGGTGCAGGAGCAGTTGCAGTAATTTCAAAATAACTAAATTTTGACTCATTGCTCAAAGCAATGAGTTTTTTTCTTTTCAGCATATTCTTCTTGCTTTTTATTAAAAATTTTAATATAATAGTGAACGTTGGTCTATGACGTCGCGAAGATGCGGGAGGTTACTGACACACCAGGATCCTTTGCCATGGATTAGGTATCAGATAATTTCCGCGGAGTATGTCCGATAGTAAAATTGGGCGAAAAAGGAGGAATATAAAATGGCAAAACAAAAAATAAGAATACGATTGAAGGCTTATGATCATAGAATTATTGATCAATCTGCTGAAAAAATTGTAGAAACTGCAAAGCGTTCAGGAGCTACTGTATCGGGTCCGATACCATTACCTACTGAAAAACAAATCATCACGGTTCTTCGAGCAGTTCACAAGTATAAAGATTCGAGGGAACAATTCGAAATGCGTACTCATAAGCGTCTTATTGATATTTTGAATCCAACTCCACAAACTGTTGACGCATTGATGAGACTTGATTTACCATCTGGTGTGGACATTGAAATTAAACTTTAATAAATTCTATAAGATTACATGTAAATGAAATGAGGTGTCAATTATGAAAGGTATTTTAGGAAAAAAAATTGGGATGACTCAAATCTTTAACGCTGACGGCACTGTATCACCAGTTACTGTTATTGAAGCTGGACCGTGTACAGTTCTTCAGAAAAAAGATGTAGATAATGATGGTTATGACGCTATACAGTTGGGATTTGATGACCGCAAATCTACAAGAGTAATCAAGCCAGAGTTAGGACACGCGAAGAAAGCAAATTCTACACCTAAAAGATACATTAAAGAATTTCGTGGATTGCAAATTGCTGAATATGAAGTCGGTCAAGAATTAAAAGCTGACCTGTTTAATGAAGGCGAATATGTAGATGTTATTGGTACTTCTAAAGGTAAAGGATTTCAAGGTAACATAAAAAGACACAATCAATCTGTGGGACCAATGGCGCATGGTTCTCGATACCATCGCGGACCGGGGTCTATGGGTTCAATTCAAGCAAACCGTGTACCTAAAGGCAAGAAACTACCGGGTCACATGGGACACGCCAGAATAACATTACAAAACTTATTAATTGTAAAGATAGATACTGAACATAACGTGATTTTAGTAAAGGGCTCTATTCCTGGTCCTAGAAATAGTTACGTAACTGTAAGATCAGCACTTAAAAAGTGAGAAAGGAGGAAACATCATGCCGAAAGTTGCTATGTATAATACTTCGGGTTCCCAAGTAGGAGAACTTGAATTATCAGACGCAGTATTTGGAGTCGAACCACATATACATGTTCTTCATGAAGTGGTATTAATGCAACAAGCTTCACTTCGTCAAGGAAACCACAAAACAAAAGGTCGATCTGAAGTTCGTGGTGGAGGTCGCAAACCCTGGAAACAAAAAGGAACCGGCCGCGCTCGTCAAGGCAGTATCCGATCACCTCAATGGAAAGGTGGAGGAGTTGTATTTGGCCCAACACCGCGAAGCTATAGCTATAAATTACCTAAAAAAGTTAGACGTTTGGCTATTAAGTCAGCATTATCATCAAAAGTAATTGATAATGAATTGATTATTCTTGATCAATTGTCTATGGATAAACCAAAAACTAAAGACTTTGTAGCAATACTAAGTAACCTTAAGGTCGAGAATAAAGCCCTTATCGTTTCCGCTTCACTCGAAAATAATATTGAGTTATCCACGCGGAATATTCCTGGAATTAAATTCATTTCTGCAAGTGGAATCAGTGTTATAGATGTAATGAAATATGACAAACTTATTATTACTAAAGACGCTGTACTAAAAGTAGAGGAGGTACTTTCTCGATGAAAAATCCTCGTGACATTATAAAACGTCCGATTATTACTGAACAAACCAGTGATTTTATGGCGAATAAAAAATATGTATTTGAAGTAGAGATGAGATCTAATAAAACAGAGATTAAACAAGCTATTGAATCTATATTCAAAGTTAAAGTTATTAAAGTTAACACATTAAGAATGCCTTCGAAACCTAAACGATATGGTCGTCATTCTGGATACACGTCAGAGTGGAAAAAAGCTATCGTATCATTAAGTCCAGAAAGTAAGGAATTGGAATTTTTCGAAGCAGTGACCTAATAATTCTGATCGTAAGGAGGCTAATCTAGTGCCTATAAAAAAATACAAACCAACATCTCCATCCAGACGTGAAATGTCAGTTTCTACATTCGAAGAAATAACAGCATCAAAGCCCGAAAAATCTTTACTAGCTCCATTAAGTAAGACTGCGGGCAGAAATAATCAAGGCAAAATTACAATTCGTCATATCGGCGGAGGACACAAACGGAAGTACAGATTAATTGACTTTAAACGAACTAAAGACGGTATACCAGGACGCGTTGCCACAATCGAATACGATCCTAATCGCTCTGCTAATATTGCATTAATCCACTATGCTGATGGAGAAAAAAGATATATTATTGCACCTAAAGGTCTCAAAGTTGGAGACAACATTGTTTCTGGTTCAGGCGCTGATATTAAAGTTGGTAATTCTTTAGCACTTGAAAACATACCGGTGGGTACAGTTATACACAACATAGAATTAAAACCGGGTAAGGGTGGACAATTAGTCAGAGCTGCTGGCACAGAAGCTCAACTCTTAGGCAAAGAAGAACAGTACGTTACAATACGTTTATCTTCAGGAGAGGTTAGAAGAATCCTAAAGAATTGCCGTGCCACGATTGGCTCAGTTGGTAATGAGGATCATGAGTTAATCAATATCGGTAAAGCTGGACGTAACCGTTGGAAAGGCAATAGACCTCAAGTAAGAGGAGTAGTTATGAATCCAAATGATCATCCACATGGTGGTGGTGAGGGTCGAGCACCAATTGGTCGTAAATCTCCATTATCTCCATGGGGTAAACCTACACTTGGATATAAGACACGCGATAAAGGTAAAGCATCCAATAAATATATCGTTCGTGGACGAACAAAATAGGAAACCAATGGAATTATTATTAATATCTAGAAGGGAGGTATTTAAGTGGGACGTAGCTTAAAAAAAGGTCCTTTCATTGACGGGTACTTGCTTAAAAAAGTGGAAGACCTAAATCTAACAGAGAAAAAAACCGTTATCAAAACTTGGTCTCGTCGGTCAACTATATTCCCTCAATTTATTGGTCATACTATTGCAGTTTACGATGGTAAGAAACATATCCCTGTGTATGTTTCAGAAGAAATGGTTGGGCATAAATTAGGGGAATTTGCACCTACACGAAATTACAAAGGGCATGATGATGATAAAAAAACCGGAAAACGGTAATCGTATTTTTTCTAAGGAGGTATTACTATGCAAGCAAAAGCAGCGTTAAACTATGCTCGAATTGCACCCCGAAAAGTTAAGTTAGTGATTGATTTAATTCGGGGAAAAGATGTTGGAGACGCAATTTCTATTTTAAGACACACTCCAAAAGCGGCCTCTCCTATTTTAGAGAAGATATTGAACTCAGCGATAGCCAACGCAGAGCACAATTATTCTTTAGATCCCAAAAAATTATACGTAACCGAAGCGTATGTTAATCAGGGCCCATCTTTGAAGAGATTTCATCAACGTGCAATGGGTCGTGCAAGTGCAATTAAGAAACGGACTAGTCATATTACATTAGTAGTATCTGAAAAGTAAAGGAGGTTAAATTCGTGGGTCAAAAAGTTAATCCTGTTGGTTTAAGAATTGGTATTATTCGTGACTGGGAATCAAGATGGTTTGCTGAGAAAGATTATGGAGTATTGTTGCTTGAAGATATTGAAATTCGAAAGTACTTAAAGAAAAAATTAAAAGACTCAGGTGTATCGCATATTGAAATCGAGCGAGCTGCTAGTAAAGTGAATGTTACCATACAAACAGCTAAACCCGGAGTTGTGATTGGTAAAGGTGGAATAGAAGTAGAAAATATCCGCAATTACATTGCCAATTTATCGAATAAAAAAGTTCACATTAACATAGCAGAAATTAAAAATCCAGAATTAGACGCAATTCTTGTAGCTGAGAATATAGCACAACAATTAGAGCGTCGTGTATCATTTAGGCGAGCTATGAAGCAAGCTATGCAAAGAAGTATGAGAGCAGGAGCTAAAGGAATAAAAGTTGCTACAAGTGGTCGTTTAGGAGGAGCTGACATAGCTCGTTCGGAAGGCTACAGCGAGGGCACGGTGCCTCTTCACACACTTCGAGCAGATATTGATTATGGAACGGCAGAAGCTGCTACTACTTTTGGGCGATTAGGTGTAAAAGTCTGGATCTACCGTGGTGAAGTACTCCCGCCTACAAAGAAAAAGGTTGAGACGGAAGGAGGAAACTAATCATGTTAGTACCAAAGCGAGTAAAACATCGTAAGGAACATCGTGGCAACATGAAAGGCCGCGCTAAAGGTGGTACTGAGATAGCTTTTGGAGAATATGGTTTACAAGCATTAGAACCAGCTTGGGTAAGTAATCGTCAAATCGAGGCAGCACGTATTGCGATGACGCGATTCATCAAGCGCGGCGGAAAAGTATGGATTAAAATCTTTCCTTCTAAGCCTGTAACTCAAAAACCTTTAGAAGTTCGTATGGGTAGTGGAAAAGGAAATGTGGAGAAATGGGTATGTGTTGTAAAACCAGGGAAGATTCTTTTTGAACTTGCTGGGGTACCCGAAGACGTTGCTCGAGAAGCAATTCGCTTAGCTTCACACAAATTACCTATCCGCACTAAATTTGTAATGAAACAAGATATAGTAGGCGGTGAAGTTAATGAAGGCTAGTGAATTCCGAAATTTAACATCTACTGAGATTGAAATTAAAATTAATGGATTTAAAGAGGAACTCTTTAACCTCAGATTTCAACTTGCTACCGGTCAATTAGACAATCCAACCAAAATACGAGAGTTGCGTAAAGAGATCGCTCGTGCTAAAACAGTAATACATGAACGTGCATTAGGGATTAGTTAGATAATTAAAATGGAAATGAGGATATCTGATGACTCAACGAAATGACCGAAAAATATTAGTTGGGAAAGTAGTAAGTGACAAAATGGATAAGACTATTGTTGTTGCAGTTGAAACTTACAAAAAACATAGTTTGTATCATAAAAGAATAAAAAGCACTAAAAAAATAAAAGCTCATGACGAGAAAAATGAAGCTAAAATTGGTGATGTTGTTAGAATAATGGAAACTAGACCATTATCAAAAGAGAAATGTTGGAGATTACTGGAAATACAAGAAATTGCTTTTGTTATGTAATTTGAATTTGTCACTAATGCGGAAGGAGGAAACAGAGTGATTCAGCCATTTACTCGTTTAATTGTTGCTGACAATTCAGGAGCAAAGCAACTAATGTGTATTAGAGTTTTAGGTGGTACGGGACGTCGTGTAGGACATATTGGAGATCTGATTATTTGTTCAGTCAAAGAAGCTACACCAGGCGGTATTGTCAAAAAAGGTGATGTAGTTAAAGCTGTTATTGTTAGAACAAAAAGCGGGGCTCGCCGAAAAGACGGATCATATATTACCTTTGATGAAAACGCAGCTGTAATTGTTAAAGAAGATAAAAGCCCGCGTGGTACTCGTATTTTCGGACCAGTAGCACGGGAACTTCGAGATAAAGATTTTATGAAAATCGTTTCCTTAGCACCTGAAGTTATTTAACTTGTGGTTCTAATGTACAATGGATGATTTAATTAGGAGGTGAAGATTATGCCTAGATTAAAGAAAATACTTGAGTCTCATAATAATAAATTGCACGTAAAAAAAGACGATACAGTTTTTGTGATATCTGGTAAAGATAAAGGAAAAAAAGGGCGTATAATAGAAGCGTATCCTCGTGAAAACAGAGTGCTTGTTGAAGGTGTAAACATGGTAAAGAAACACGCAAAACCTTCTCAACAAAATCCGCAAGGCGGTATTTTAACTCAAGAGGCTTCTATACATGTTTCTAATGTTATGCTTATTGACCCTAACAGCGGTAAACCTACACGAATTGGTTATAAAGTATTAGAAAACGGCGAAAAAATTCGTGTATCCGTAAAATCAGGAGAAGAAATATAAGTGAATAAGTAAATAGAAAGGAGGAAATAAATTATGGCAGCTAGAATGAAAGAACGCTACTTAAAAGAAGTGACACCAAATTTGATGAAAAAATTCAACTATACAACAATAATGCAAGTTCCGAAAATCGAAAAGATTGTAATCAATATGGGCGTTGGTGATGCTGTCTCGAATTCCAAGGTTTTAGATTCAGCTCTTGAAGATCTTCAAAAAATTTCAGGACAAAAACCTGTAATAACAAAGGCAAAGAAATCAATAGCAGGTTTTAAACTACGCGAAAATATGCCCATCGGTTTAAAAGTAACTCTACGTGGCGAACGAATGTATCATTTCCTAGATAAGCTTATTAATGTTTCTTTACCTCGTGTACGAGATTTTCGTGGTATTTCAAATAAATCATTTGATGGACGTGGAAATTACACCCTAGGGTTAAGGGAACAATTGATATTTCCGGAAATAGAATATGACAAGATCGATAAAATACGAGGTATGGATGTGATAATCGTCACCACAGCAAATACTGATGAAGAATCTCGCGAGTTACTGACACACCTCGGGATGCCATTTTCAAAATAATACAGTATAACAAATACCTGTCGGAGGTGTAAATATGGCAAAAACTTCAATGATTGTTAAGCAACAACGTGTTCCAAAGTTTAAAGTTCGTGGATACACACGTTGCGAGAGATGCGGACGTCCGCATTCTGTATTACGTAAATTTAAAATATGTAGAATATGTTTTCGTGAATTAGCATATAAAGGTCAGATTCCAGGTGTGAGAAAAGCAAGTTGGTAATCACCCTATTTCCGGGAAGGAGGTTTACAAAATGGTTATGTCAGATCCAATTGCTGATATGCTTACACGCATACGGAATGCAAACATCGTACGTCATGAAACTGTAGAAATCCCTGCTTCTAAAATAAAGAGAGAGATTGCAGAAATCCTTAAAAAAGAGGGATTTATTCGTGATGCTGAGTACATTGAAGATAGTAAACAAGGTATAATTCGATTATTCCTTAAATACGGAATAAATAATGAACGTGTAATTTCAGGTCTAAAAAGAATAAGTAAACCAGGACTTCGTATTTACACTAAATCACCAGATCTTCCTCGTGTTCTTGGGGGTTTAGGGATCGCAATCATATCAACATCAAAAGGTGTTATGACAGATAAAGATGCTCGGCAGTCTAAGTCTGGTGGAGAAGTTGTTTGCTATATTTGGTAAATACATTTGTTAATGAATGGAGGTGCAAATCATGTCTCGAATTGGACGTAAACCAATCAATATTCCATCAGGTGTTGATGTAAAAATTGATAAATTTCAAATTACTGTAACGGGTCCTAAGGGTATACTAACTAGAATTGTGCACAAAGATATGAAAATTAACATTGAACCAACAATGATTATTGTTGAACGTTTATCTGATAACAAATTACATCGATCATTACATGGAACAACTCGCAGTGTTGTTGCCAATATGGTTAGTGGAGTGACTGATGGTTTTGTGAAATCGTTAGAATTAGTTGGTGTTGGTTATCGAGCAAATAAAAACGGTGATAAATTAGTTTTAAATGTAGGGTATTCCCATCCTGTAGAGATTAATCCGGAAATCGGAATTGATTTCGAAGTTCCTACAAATACGAAAATCATAGTAAAAGGCATTGATAAAGAACTTGTTGGATCTATGGCAGCTAAGATCAGATCCGTTCGCGAACCTGAACCATATAAAGGTAAAGGTATTAAGTACGAGGGAGAACGTATACTTCGTAAAGAAGGTAAGGCTGGCAAAAAGAAATAGTTGATTAATATTAAGGTTTAATCATTTATTTAGAATGTTTTTCATGGAAGGAGAACTAGTCTTATGATCATTAAAGGAGATAAGAACAAATCTAGATTAAAGCGACATCTACGTGTTAGAAAAAAAATAGAAGGCACCACAATACGTCCGAGATTTAACATATTTCGATCTGATAAGCATATGTATGCTCAAATAATTGATGATATTAAGGGTAACACACTTGTATCTGCTTCAACACTAGACAAAGAATTAAAAACTGAAATAACTAACGGTGGGAATTTAGACTCCGCCCGTAAAGTGGGTCAATTAATTGCACAAAGAGCTAAACAAGCGGGTATTGATAAAGTTGTATTTGACCGAGGCGGATACCTATACCACGGAAGAGTAGAAGCTTTAGCAGACGCAGCTCGAGAAGAAGGATTACAATTCTAAAAATTCGAAGAGGGAGGAAATCGATTTGCGCGTAGACCCTAATATGTTAGAACTAACTGAAAAAGTTGTTAATATCAATCGTGTAGCTAAAGTTGTTAAAGGCGGAAGAAGATTTAGTTTTAGTGCATTAGTTGTAGTTGGTGATGGAAATGGTTGGGTTGGCGCTGGAATTGGAAAAGCTGCAGAAGTGCCGGATGCGATTAGAAAAGGTATAGAAGACGCCAAGAAAAATATGATTCACGTACCTATAACAGGAACAACAATCCCTCATTTAGTTATCGGTCGTTTTGGCGCTGGACGTGTATTGCTTAAGCCGGCATCAAAAGGTACAGGAGTAATTGCAGGTGGTCCCGTTCGTGCTGTATTGGAACTTGCAGGGGTTGGAGATATTTTAACTAAATCACTAGGTTCCTCCAATTCAATAAACATGGTCAGTGCTACACTTGAAGGCTTAGGTCATCTCAAAAGAGCTGAAGAAGTAGCTAAACTTCGTGGCAAAACCGTAAAAGAGTTATTAGGTTAGGAGGACAATTGGTGGCTAAACAATTAGAAATAACACTCAAACGCAGTTTAATTGGGCGTAATGAGACACAAAGAACGACAATTAAAACATTAGGATTACGAAAAATTCGTCAAACTGTCATTCACAAGGATAATCAAGCAATACGAGGAATGATAAAGCAAGTAAGTCATATGATTACAGTGAAAGAAATAGACCTATAGATCCTAAATCATAATAGTTTAGAGGAGGTGTACAAGTATGAAATTACATGAGCTTAATTCTACTCCTGGATCACGACATACAAAAAAAAGAGTTGGTCGTGGAGTCGGAAGTGGTATGGGTAAAACATCCACACGTGGACACAAAGGTCAAAATGCGAGATCGGGTGGTGGGACTCGTCCAGGTTTTGAAGGAGGACAAAATCCATTGTATCGTCGTATTCCAAAACGAGGGTTCAATAACATATTCCGCAAAGAATATGCAATTGTAAACATAGAAGATCTTAATAATTTCACAACAGGTACAGAGGTTACGCCTGAGTTATTAATGTCTACTGGATTAGTAAGAACACCAAAAGATGGAATTAAGATATTAGGAAACGGTGAACTAACAATTAAACTAAAAGTGAAAGCAAATAAGTTCACTCAATCTGCGGTAGATAAAATACTAGCTACCGGCGGACAAATCGAGGTGATATGATGTTTAGTACTATTTCAAATATTTTCAAAGTGTCTGATTTGCGAAAAAGAATAATATTCACATTACTTGTCTTAATCGTATACCGCATAGGTGCATTTATTCCAGCGCCAAATATCAACACAGAAATATTGAATAGTCAAGATCAAGCAACTCAAGGTGATATTTTCGGTTTGTTAAACACATTCTCAGGCGGGGCATTGTTTCAATTTTCAATATTTGCGATGGGAATCATGCCTTATATTACATCATCGATTATTGTTCAATTGCTATCGATGGATGTAATTCCGCGGTTTGCTCAATGGGCAAAAGAAGGTGAAGAAGGTAAAAAGAAGCTTGCTCAAATTACCAGATATGGCACTATAGTTTTAGGTTTGATACAAGCATTTGGTATTGCAATAGGATTTAATAATATTTACACAGGTCTTGTGATTGAACCAAGTATAATTACGTATGCTTTAATAGCAATTGTATTAACTGCAGGGACAACATTCTTGATGTGGTTAGGCGAACAGATTACTGAATTTGGGATTGGTAATGGGATATCCATAATAATTTTTGCGGGTATCGTTGCAAGTATTCCTACTTCTATTCAACAATTGATACAGTCAGAGTTTTTATCAGCTGGAGATGCTATATTTCTAGTTATAATCAAGATTCTTCTGATTGTTATAGTTATCATTGCAATAATTGCAGGAGTAATATTTGTTCAGCAAGGTGTGCGTAAAATTCCTGTGCAGTATGCAAAACGTGTGGTTGGACGAAAAATGTATGGTGGACAAAGTACACATATACCACTTAAAGTGAATGCTGCCGGTGTAATTCCAGTTATTTTTGCTTTATCTCTATTGATTTTTCCTCCAACTGTTGCAAGTTACTGGAGAGGGAATTCCATAGCCGACTGGATTATTACAAATATGAATTATACAAGTTCATTAGGTATGGTGCTTTATGTGTTATTAATTATAGGATTCACGTACTTTTACACGTTTGTTCAAATCAATCCGATACAGATGGCTGAACAACTAAAGAAAAATGGTGGATATATTCCAGGGATTAGACCAGGAAAAACAACTAGTGTTTATTTAACTCGTGTAATGACGAGAATAACGCTATCAGGTGCACTATTCTTGTCAGCGGTATCAATATTACCTATGATATTAGGAAGCCTCGCTAATTTACCGAATTCCGTCCAGATAGGTGGGACATCATTACTTATCGTTGTAGGCGTTGGATTAGAGACAATGAAGCAAATAGAGAGTCAGTTGATTAAACGGCATTATAAAGGGTTTATTAACAAATAGTTAATAAACTAAGTGACCTATGTGTATCAAGTCTTGTGCTTTGCTTCTCTATAGCATAAGTATGTGAGTAAAGGGGTTAAGCGAAGTGAATGTAATTTTTATGGGCCCCCCAGGGGCTGGTAAAGGTACACAAGCAGAAATAATAGTAAATGAATTTCAAATACCTCACATTTCTACTGGAGACGCTTTTCGATCAGCTATGAGTGAAGGAACACCTCTTGGAGCCCAGGCTAAAGAATATGTTGATAAAGGATTGCTAGTTCCTGATGAAATTACAAATGGTATTGTTCGTGATCGACTTGCTCTGGAAGATTGCTCACGGGGATTCCTTTTAGATGGATTTCCAAGAACAATTGCACAAGCGAAAGCTCTCGAAGTAATCTTACAATCCTTAAATAAACATATGGATATCGTAATCAATCTTACAGTCAACAGAAATTTATTACTTGCGAGACTCACAGGAAGAAGAATATGTAAAAAATGTTCCTCAACATATCATCTTATTTTTAACCCATCACAACAAATTAATATGTGTGACAAATGTGAGGGTGAATTATATCAAAGGTCAGATGATACAGAGGAAAAAGTTGGGACACGATTGGATGAATACTTGAATAAAACTTCATTATTGCTTGACTATTATTCAACAAAAGGTATTTTGCACGAAGTTAATGGTGAGCAAGAAATCGATGTGGTTAAAAAGTATATATCAACTTTACTGAACAGTTTGTAAAGAAGTTATGTAATTAACCTTTGTTATTGGACTCGAATTTTCATGATCTGCTCATTTTCAACATACGA
>CAMCVV010000017.1 GCA_945881905.1 Paenibacillus alvei | reverse complement strand
TATCGTATACAGTCAATGCTGATGCTGATACTGCAGTGAGTGCTTCCATTTCAACACCTGTTGGTCCAGTTGTACTGATCATAGCTTGAATATAAAGCTCGTCTACACCGTTATCTTGAAATTGGATATCAATCCCTGTAAGTGAAATGGGATGACACATAGGTATCCACTCTGAAGTTCTTTTGGCAGCCATAATTCCAGCGATTTGCGCTACAGCCAAAACATCTCCTTTCTTGAGTTTACCTTCTTTGATCAGTTGGAGAGTTCCCTTGTTCATGAATATCGTAGATTGCGCTGTTGCTTTCCGAAGAGTGCTGGCTTTATCTGAAACATCGACCATTCTCGCATGACCCTGTTGATTAAAATGAGGAAGTGACGAAGCATCATGCATGTGAATTTCCTCCTGTTCTATTCTCCGATTCACGTGCTTCTTATTCTGTGATTAAATGCTCTATATGAAAATCATGCCATGTTCGTGGAATATTCGGCACAATTTGTATTTCAAAAGCTACTGAAACCGTGTACGGGTAAGGTTTCCCTCGATCTGTGAAGAGCTGCATGAAGCGGTCGTAATACCCTCCGCCATAGCCCAATCTTCCCATATCCCTATCAAAAGCAATCCCTGGAATCACGATAAGGGAAATGTTTTCGATATCCTCTTCAACTGGCGTATTCGGATGCGGTTCGCGAATTCCCCATGTACTCATGTGAACATCACGATAACTTTGTACAACATGTAAACATAGTGTCTTTGTTTGTGATACAATTCTAGGCAATAGTACTCTTACTTCTGACGCCCAACACCAATCCACAAAAGGGGAAATATCCACTTCAGAACGAAAAGGCATATAGGCCAGAACCGTACTTGGACATCTTTGCTGACAGAATTGAATCAGTTTTTGGTTGATTTGAATTTCCTTTTCTCTTCGCTCTTGCTCACTAAGTTGTGACCTTTTGAGCTCGATTTGCTTTCTGATTGCTACTTTATTTTGTTGAATATCCATCGATTTGACTTCCTGCTTTTCGACTTATGTAGGATCATCCAAATATATCCACGAAGCGAAATTGGTATGTATCTTTATAATAACACAAGTCCTTACAAAACTGCACTTTTCATTATATCTATCTCTATTTCATGGGTTTTGTACAACAGAGTCGACGAGATGCTGCTTTAAGGAGGAATGCATATGCTCTTACAAGTCTCGAACCTGACCAAAAGCTATGGTGCAAGTAACGTGCTGTCGCAAATTTCATTACAAGTCCAAGAATTCGAACGAATCGGGCTTGTTGGTGTTAATGGAGCCGGTAAATCAACATTATTACAGATTATTGCTGGTGAAATGAGCTGCGATAGTGGAGATGTATTCAAATCTAAGGAAACCCGAATAGGTTATGTCAAACAAAATAATCCGCTTCTTTCTGATCACACGATTTGGAAAGAAATGCTAAGTGTATTCAGTGAATTATTGCTTATTGAACAAGAGCTAAGAGATCTAGAAAGAATGATATCCGCATTCCATGACTCGGATCACAATAAATCATTCGAACCGCTACTGAATCGCTATGCAACGAAATCAGAATGGTTCAAGGAACATGGCGGATATGAAGTAGAAACGAAGATAAGAAGTATTCTCCACGGATTGGGTTTCGGACAGATCGCACCAGATACTCTCGTAAACACATTAAGTGGAGGCCAAAAAACGAGACTTGCCCTTGCAAAAATGTTGCTCGAAGAACCGAATCTGCTGATGCTTGATGAACCCACTAATCACTTAGATATTCCTACCCTGACATGGCTTGAGACCTATTTACGTAATTATCCTGGTGCGATCTTAGTTGTCTCCCATGATCGTTATTTTCTTGATGCCGTCGTAACAGCGATCTATGAAATCGAAAGACATACATCCAAACGATACACCGGGAATTATTCCAAGTTCATACAAACCAAATCAATTCAATATGACCAACTTATGAAACAATACGAGAAACAACAAGTGGACATTCATCGAATGGAGGATTTTGTGCAACGTAATATTGCAAGAGCTTCGACAACGAAAAGAGCACAAAGTCGCAGGAAAGCACTTGTCAAAATGGATCGTATCGATAAACCATTTGGAGATCTCAAGCGCGCTTCATTTTCTTTTGAGATTGAACGTAATTCGGGGAAAGACGTCTTAGTTGTTGACCAATTGACGTTGTCTTACCCTGATCGACAAGCGTTGATTCAAAATGCGAATTTCCGCTTGCAACGTGGAGATGCTGTTGCTTTAATCGGACCAAATGGCGTAGGGAAAACAACGTTATTGAAAACCCTTATCGGCAAACACACACAAGACAGTGGTCATTTCCAATGGGGCGTTCATGTAAATATCGCTTTCTACGAACAAGAACAAAACAACATGAATGAAATGAATACTGTGCTCGACGAAGTGTGGGATGATTTCCTCCATGTGGAAGAAGTTGCAATTCGCCAAGTGTTAGCAGGTTTTTTATTTAGTGGGGAAGCGGTTCTGAAGAAAATATCTTCGCTTAGTGGAGGTGAACGAGCGCGAGTTGCTTTAGCCAAACTCATGCTTCAGCAAGCGAATGTGCTCATACTCGATGAACCTACAAACCATCTTGATTTGTATAGCAAAGAAATGTTAGAAGCAGCTTTAATGAGCTATGAAGGGACATTGCTGTTCATTTCGCATGATCGCTATTTCCTAAATAAGCTTGCTGATCACATGCTTGAAATGACATCAGAAGGAATTACCACATACTTAGGAAACTACGATGACTATGTTGAGAAAAAATTAGAAATTGCTGAAATGAAAGCGATGCAGGTTACTGGCAACACAGGTAACCACTCAGTGCCCCTTGAAGTACCTACAGATTATCATCTTGAGAAACATGCGAAGCGAGAAGAACGAAGCAGGATTAGAAAGCTCGAACAGCTAGAATTACATATTTCTCAATTAGAGACGGAGTTGGCGCAATTCGAAGCAGATTTGGAAAACCCAACCATTTATCAAGATTACGCTCTTGTTCAACAAATCGCAGAATACATACAGAAAACGAAAGATAAACTTCAAAGCTGTTATCAAGAGTGGGAAGGATTAGCTGATACTCCTTGATTCGTAATCTTACCAATGCTCTACTCGCATTTGAGGATCCGCTTTCAGTTCAAGATCACTAAATTCTTGCTTTTGCCACTTCAAGTATGCTGCTGCTGCGATCATCGCAGCATTATCTGTACATAATGAAAGTGGTGGCACAACTAAGGGGAGACCTCGCTTCTCACATTCCATCATCAACCGCTGACGAAGGCCTTGATTCGCAGCTACGCCGCCTGCAACAAGTAATTGTTTGCACGGGTATTGCGTTACGGCTCGCATCGCTTTACTGACAAGCACATCTATCACAGATTCTTGGAAGCCTCTAGCGATCTGAGCAACCTGAAGAGCTTCCCCGCGCATGTGTGATTGATTAATCATATTCAACACTGCGGATTTCAAGCCGCTGAAGCTGAAATCATAAGAGTCCGGTTCTAACCATGCTCTTGGAAATGTAATAGCAGATGAAGACTCCTGTGCAAGTCGATCGATGTGTGGTCCCCCTGGATAAGGCAAGTTCATCGCACGTGCTACTTTATCAAATGCTTCTCCCGCCGCATCATCTCTAGTGCGACCGATCATACAGAACTGACCAGGCTCAGACGTATAAATTAATTCTGTATGACCACCAGAAACGACTAACGCCATGAATGGATACTGCAACTCATGTACAAGCTGGTTCGCGTAAATATGTCCTGCAATGTGATGCACGCCAATCAACGGTATGCGTAATGCATAAGATAGTGCCTTGGCTGCTACTACACCGACAATCAACGCTCCTACAAGTCCAGGCCCTTGTGTAACTGCAATTGCAGATAGCTCTTTAAGCGATACACCGGCTTCTGTGATGGCTTGTTCAAGAAGTAGTGTAATGCACTCTACATGTTGTCGTGAAGCAACTTCAGGGACAACGCCACCATATTGCTGGTGAATCGCTACTTGACTTGAGATCACGCTAGATTTGATCGTAACGCCATTTTCAACAATAGCAACAGCTGTCTCATCACAGCTCGTCTCTATCGCTAATATATACACATTCCGTTGGAAGTGCTCATCTGCTTGAGTGCTCATTGGCTTCTATTCGTCATGATGACGATCCTCTCTGTCGTTTTGCAAGTCAACCCACATCATGATTGCATCTTCTCCGTTATCGGTATAATACCCTTTGCGTATGCCACTGAATCTATATCCTAACTTTTCATACACGTGCTGTGCCACAAGGTTAGAAGCACGGACTTCTAGTGTCATGCGAGATGCTCCTGCAATCACTGCTGTTTTTTTTAATTCTGTTACTAATTGGGTCCCGTATGTTTTCCCTCTATAGGCATCCTTGACAGCAATATTCGTTACATGAGCTTCATCCATGATGACCCACATGCCTGCATATCCGATCACTTGTTGATCGATTTCCATGACGAGATATCTAGCTAAATGGTTGTTTGTTAATTCATTATGAAAAGCTACGAAAGTCCAAGGAATACTGAAAGCTTCTTCCTCAATATGGCACACTTCGTCGATGTCTTCTAGTTGCATCAAACGAAAACCAAGAGCTCCGCCACGACCCTGTAATTGCTGTTCATTCTCAAGTTCCACATCCATCTTCTCCCTTCATCGCCTTAGCTTGAAGGTTTACTTCGGCTTCAGGTAATTGGGCATAATGGGGAGCAAACTTGTGAACATCGTTCTGATGCCCGGTAGCTTTGCGTAAGTAAGCTAAGACCCCTACATCATAGGCTTCTATCGCTTGTGTCACCCATTGTACTTCAATACCTCGCAAGAGCTGATCTTCTTGGTGTAGTGTATCATTTGTCACTTCTGTGACATAAATAATTCGTGTTGGCAGTTCCTCATCAGCGATATAAGGGTCCTTGGCATCTTTGTGACCTTGATGAGCTAGCTTCGAGACATATTCGACCCATGGAGCTACAAGACGGATATGATCAGGGATAATGGCCGATACCGTATCCCCTTGCACCTGATACAATCCTGTGAAAGCTTGTCCACGGCGTGCATCGATGAAAGGAATGACCCAAACTCGAGAGTGTGCGGTTGCTGAAGATAGATGCAACGATATATACCGCCGATATGCGCCTAGTGCCATAGCTGCAAGACTAGACACGCCAATCAGATCAAGATCTAATGTCCATGCTAATGTTTTGGCAACAGAGGTAGCAATTCTCACACCTGTATAGGACCCCGGGCCTTGTCCTGCAGCAACCATGTGCACATCCGCTACGTGGAAACCTTGTGAGCAAAGCAACTGATGTATGCGCGGTAACAACACCACCGAATGATTGCGTTGTGCGCGTTCTTGTATTTGCGTGCAAAGCTTACCGTTTTCTAATAATGCAACCGTCAAGGTATCCGTAGAACAATCTATAGCTAAACACCGTGAGCGTGGATAGGGCAGCTGTAGGGATCCGTCGTCTTGGAATGCTTTCATAGCAGTATGCCATTCTTTTGCAATTGCTCGCACACAACGAAGTATGCATCTCCATAAGGAGTTAATTGAAACCGTCTTTGATGTAAGTCTATATATGTGATGTCGATCGAAAGTCTTTGCTCTGGAAGCAGAGGTGTGATTTGGCAAGCCCACTCAATCAACGTTATGCCTTCTCCATACAAATATTCGTTTAGCCCTAAATCATAGGCTTCCTGCAATGTGACGCGGTACATATCCATATGAAACATCCATAAATGTTCCCCTTCATACTCTTTAATCAAAGTAAATGTAGGACTATTTACAATTTCACTTACACCTATTGCTTGAGCAAGCCCTTGAACAAACTTCGTCTTACCCGCTCCTAAGCCACCATCGAGTGTGATGACCATACCTTTTTGAAGATGTGGCGCTAGCTCTCTGGCAAGACGTTCCGTGTATTCTTCATTCTCTGCATAAAATTCGTACACAAAGGGTTCATTCCTTTCCATACATGTTTGGTATTATTATAGCCTTGGGGTTCAATGTATAGCAAGACTACATATTCCTGATAGGGTTGAACTTTCGCTTAGACACATGCATCTTTTGTATGAGATGTGAACGCTATTCAATTAATTATATATATTTATAATTACTTATAGAAATGGAGATAGCAATCTTGCCATACATTCTTTGCCTTTCACCAGTAAAGTTCTCTCTTTAAATTTCGAAAGATTGATTTCTGTACTATCCTGAATATCTTTCAGGAAATCCATCTCGATCCGTTCGATAATTTCTAGATCATACATCACAGCCAGAACTTCAAAATTACTATAGAAACTTCTCATATCCATATTCGCTGAACCTAGCGTCACCATCGTATGGTCAATGATCATAATCTTCGCGTGCATAAATCCTTTTTGATACGAGTAAAACTTAACACCTGCGTGCATGAGCTCCTCCATAAACGATTGAGACGCATATTTGGCTAACATGGAGTCCACTTTATCTGGTAAGATAATCCGAACATCGATACCACTTGCTGCAGCGTTTCGTAATCCCATACGAACACTTATATCAGGAATGAAATAAGGCGTAGCCATATATATCCTCTCACGAGCTGCAATTATACCTGCAAAAAACATTTCGAGGATTGGATCTTCGTGAAGATCTGGGCCGCTTTCAATGATTTGAACTGCATAACCTTCGTCCTGAAGACGTTTTGGGCAAATGCGTTGATCTGGTATGCTCTGACCCGTTCCTAGAAACCAGTCATTCAGGAAAATAGATTGCAATTGATGAACCGCATCTCCTACTAATTTCACATGGGTGTCACGCCAGAATCCTAACGCAGGATCTGATCCTACATATTCATCCCCGATATTGATACCACCCAAAAATCCGATGGTACCATCCAAAACGACTACTTTTCGATGATTACGATAATTTAATTTTTTCTTGATAAACGTCGATACTGGTGGCAAAAATTCACAAATCTCGATATCATATTGCTTCATTTTTTCTATGTATGCATATGAAAGTGGATAACTCCCCATGCCATCAAAAATAATTTTTACCTTAACTCCTTGCTTAGCTTTTTGAATCAAAGCTTCTTGAAACTGTGTACCAATCTCATCATCTCGAATCGTATAGAATTGAAAATGGATCGTGTATTGCGCATCGAGAATAGCTTCCAAGATCGCTTGGTAACACGTTTTGGGATTAGTCAGAATGACGATGTCATTATTGAAAGATAGCGTGCGTGAAGGTAGCCGCTGAATAAATTGTGCTAATCGCTCGTTGCTATGCAGTTGACGCATAACTCGATTGGATGGGTTCGTAGATTCCCTATGTACGGATTGATCGTGACTATTCCCGTGGCTTCGCTGCCTAAGCACCATCGGAATCTCTTTACTCCTGAACGATCTGCGATGAGGGTAAGATTTCCCCAAAAAATAATACAGTAAAAATCCGATGAAGGGACACATGAAAAATACCACGAGCCATGCAACAATTTTGGAAGGTTGTTTATTTTCTATCATGATGATGACAGCGATATGAACGATAAACCATATCAAGGCAAGAACTAGAAGAAGCAATGAAATGTCCCCTTTATAGACGTATACTCCCATAGATTACCCTCTTGGGAAGATGGCTACTCTTTTTCCAAAAGTAATAAAATCACAATAACTGGGCAAACATAGATATATAGACAATACAAACGGAGGTCGTGAGATGGAGAAAAATACAAAACACCTCCTCAACAGGTTGTTGCATCAACATCCAGCAAACCATGATAATCCCACAGCTCATGTGCCTAACACTGAACCTGCATCGCCATTTCGTTTCATTGAAGACCTACAGCATACGTTCATTTCCGCATCCATTGCAGAAAATCATAGCTATTTAAAAACTATATTTCACGATTGTTCCGATGTCATTGTTAGAGAATTTTCGATTAATCATGATATTCCCGCATTACTAGTGTTTGTCGATGGCTTAGTAAAAACCGAATTGATCAACGAAGCGATGAAAACACTCATGATCTTTAATGCCGATGAGCTCATGATTGATCATATCTTGACGCAAACCTTACCCATCTCTCAAGCCGTGATTGAAAATAATTATGCGAAGATTTTGGTGGGCGTAATGAGTGGTGATACCGCCTTGTTTGTGGAAGGTAACTCCAAAGCAATATTGATTGGTATGCGCGGTGCGGTATTACGCTCAATCTCAGAACCTGATACAGAAGCAGTCATACGTGGTCCTAAGGAAGGCTTTATCGAAAGTCTACGTGTGAATACTTCTTTGTTAAGAAGGAAGATCAAGACACCACAATTAAAAATGAAGTCATTGACGTTAGGTAAAGAATCCAACACGACAGTTGTGGTTACGTATCTTCATGATCTCGTTAATCCTTCTCTAGTTGAAGAAGTCATCCATCGTCTGGAGAAAATCAATATCGACGGTTTGATTGAATCTGGTTATATTGAAGAATTAATACAAGATGATGCGTATTCACCTTTTCCACAATTGCAACATACAGAGCGTCCTGACACAGTTGCGAGCGCTCTACTTCAAGGCAAAGTAGCGATTATGATGGATGGCACACCCTTCGTGATGATTGTGCCTTTCGTATTCGTGAATATTCTTCAAGCGAGTGAAGATTATTATGAACGTTTCCAGATTTCAACTTTATTGCGTTTATTGCGGTACCTGTTTTTGTTTCTTTCTCTCATTGCTCCTGCATTGTTTGTAGCGATTACCACATTTCACTATGAGTTATTGCCTACTACTTTGTTACTTAGTATTGCGGCGTCCCGTGAAGGGATTCCCTTTCCAGCTGTCGTGGAAGCGTTAATCATGGAAATTACCTTCGAAGCACTGCGCGAAGCAGGTATTCGCTTGCCTAAGGCGATTGGCTCTGCCGTTAGTATTTTGGGAGCTTTAGTCATCGGTCAAGCAGCTGTTGAAGCGGGAATTGTTTCTGCACCCATGGTTATCGTCATTTCTCTAACAGGAATTGCATCCTTCACCATTCCTCGGTTCAATGGTGCCATCGCAATTCGTATGTTACGATTTCCATTCCTGATCTCCGCATCCATCTTCGGGATATTTGGTATTTTATTCTGTCTATTAATTCTCGTCGGACACCTAGCTAACTTACGTTCCTTTGGCGTTCCGTACTTGTCGCCGTTGGCTCCATTCTCATTAAAAGACTTGCTCGATTCCGTGATCCGTGCACCTCTATGGCAAATGAAAGATAGACCCTCTTACTTAGGTCTACAAGATTCACAGCGAATGGATCCTCAGTTGCCCGAGCAAATCAGACGTGAAGGAGGCCTCCATGGTGATCATCAGTCGAATCACATCCAGGAAGAGAAAGCACAACATGAACCACCTTCGTAATATCATTCTCGTTACTATACTTCTGTTATTGCCTGTATTCCTAAGTGGTTGTTGGGATCGTAAAGAAATAAATGATGTAGCAATAGTGCTTACAAGCGCGATTGACATCGAGGAGGACGGTACTTATCGTGTAACCGTCTTAATCCCTTTAGCGCGTCAATTAGCAGGTTCTACCAAAGGAGGGTCCTCAGATGGCAAAGCCTATTATTTGGATTCAGAATCTGCTCCTACAATTACTGAAGCTACATTTAAATTGCAAAAAAAAATGGCCCGTCACATGTCCCTCACTCATCGAAGAATCATCGTGATCGGTGAACAATTGGCTAGAGAGGGCATTGACTTTATTTTTGATCATATCCCGAGATGGTATGAAAACCGATTGAGCACTTTGTTAGTTATCAGCGAAGGCACGGGCGCAGATTTCTTACAAGCAAGCCCGAAATTAGAACGGTTTCCTTCCGAAGCTTCCAGAGAACTTGTGCGTGCGATGGATGTATTTTCAGTAGACATTAGACAAGTAGGTATCCAATTAAGTTACGACAGTGATCCGATCATACCCTTTTTGCTTAAGAAGCAAACCACAATCGGTAATGATACTTCCGAAGAAGTCAGCGTTGGTGGTTATGCTCAGTTCCACAAAGGTAAGATGGTCGATGTGTTCCGAGACGATGAAGCACACGGCTTATTATGGTTGTTGAAAAAACCCCGTTCCTATGAAATGTCTTTCTCTGATGATACACATAAACTTCTCAGCTTTTACGTACAATCTGGACACATTCAGATCACTCCGTCATCACAATCAGGTCAACTTTCCTTTCACGTGTTGGTTAATGTACATGCAAAACTAAGAGAAGATTCTTCTACTGATGATGAATTCCACACACAACGAATCTACGATCTAGAACAACAGCTTGCTGACGGAATTAATCGCCAAATCACAGCTGCGATCCAGCAAATGCAGCAAAAAGGAACAGACTCCGTACAGCTAGGACTTGCGGTATGGCGCAAATTTCCTGCGGATTGGAAACAACATTACGAATCCACATGGAACGAAATATTCCCAAAAACCATCATTACGGTACATGTCGATGCGCGAATACTTGATACAGGTTTAATTGACCAAGACATCACGAAGGAGAGTCCATGACGAGTTCATTTTTTGTAATGTGCTTTCTCTTGCTATGTGTGATCAGCTTGATCATCGATTATCCGCAATTCAAGCACTATAGCAGAATTACCATAGTGAGTTATGTAGTCTTACTCGGCATCTCCGTCACTCTATTGTTTGTACCTAGATCATCCTTTAGCTTCCTTTCGCCAGTGACATGGTTCTCACATGTCATATCGCCTTGGGTCTTACGAATTATCGGGCTTTAAATCCCATTTCCATTAGATTTCGGAGGTCTTCCATGAACGATCAGCACAACATTAATCATCGTCAACTCGCTTGGCTTACAAGTTCCATGATAACAAGTGGAGGAATCCTAAGTTTATATAACATACATATTCGTGTTAGCGAAGGCGATGCCTGGTTAGCTTATCTGTGCCCTTTGCTATATGGTTTCGTTATTGCTTCATTTTTTGTTTACCTGAATCGCGTGTTTCCAAATCAGAATTTATTTGAAATTACCATCCGGTTGTTAGGACATGGCATTGGAACTATCCTCAATATCGTCATCATCATTCATTTCCTCTTCATCGTCATGAAAGATGTATACTCTCTTGGAATCTTCACCTCGGTGATCTTACTTGAGGAAACACCATTAGAAATCATCATTCTGATGATTTGTTTGTTACTCATGTTTTATGGCCAAAGCAATATAGAAGTGGTTGCGCGGGTTAATGATCTATTTTATCCGATTTTTACACTTACTTTGTTATGTATGCCACTCTTCTTGTACCGAGAGATTGACCCACGACTCCTTACCCCTGTCATGGTTCAGCCGCCTCTACAATCCCTGATCAGCAATGCTTTGTCTTTGGGTTCCGCAAGTGATGTTTTTATTCTAGGTGCTTTCCTACATACCCTCCACAATCACGTTCAATTCCGCGCAGCGATGAGATATGGAGTAGCATTAGGTGTGTTTCTCTTGATGATAATCACTATCCTAGAAATCGTCGTCTTCGGACCCGAAATTCCAAGTCATCTGCTCTACACAGTGTATTCCCTCATTCGAATGATACAAATTACAGAATTTTTAGACCGCGTTGATCTCGTGTTATTTTCCATATGGCTCCCGACGATCATCGTGAAAATCATTTTGTCCTATTTAGCATTACTGTATGGATTAAGTAACATCATCAAAACCAAACAAACCATACGCCTGAACAAGCCTCTCGCATTGTTTCTAACTGTATTTACGTATTACAGCTTTGAAAATAGCGCAGCGTTAATTTCCTTCATTAGTTTTGCCATGCCGGCTTTCGTGTTGAGCTATCAACCTCTTCTCCTCACACTCATGTGTATAGCAATACTCGTGTATCGCAATAAGCACAAAGGTACCTTCTCCGAAGCGAGTGCTCATTCAGTTAAGAACACTCCTATAGCACATCATCGGACATGGAAGCAGTCGACGATGGGTTTGATCGTATTGAGCATCTTGCTTGTGTTCACAGGATGGTATTATAGCGAAAGCTTTCCGCTCGTAGCTAACCTCTGTGCATCAGGATATGTACTATCCGCATTCATGATCGTCTTAAGTACGTATTATGAAATGCGTACGTCTACATTAATCTCCACACAAACAAAAACACCTTGATTTTCACAAGATGTTTTATGCATTCATAACCGACAAGTATGGTATTAAAATCGAGATGGATTGAATCTCATTCTAGCCAATTTCAGATATCCATACATATTAGCTAGCTCGCTGTCTGCAATAAATCTCACTTTCATTGGGCCAGCTGATTCCAAGATATAAGGTTTCAATGCAATGGCACCGCCACCTAACACGTAAAAGCATTGCACATCAGGTGCTTTTTTCCATCGTTTTTTGATCATGTCTGTTATTCTTACCGCAGCTCTATTAAAAAACACATCGACAATGGGTTTTATATTCTTTTGGCCTTCACCTATCATTTGAATCGTGTAATCTCCATTTTTGATGCGAAGTGAAAGTTTTGCCCTGCTTGGGAATCTATAGCCGTATAAGTCTTCGACTTCATCAATGATCATATCGAGATATGTCGAAATTCCGATTTGTTCACCTGAACTAAATTGGTTATCTATGTTTAGCTTATTGATCACAGGTAAATCAGTAGTTACTGAACCAATATCACACACACCTACAATACTATTTGCTAGCGTTTCGTCATTGATCTTAAGGTTATCATCCGTTGCTAAGTGATACAGTGCCGCTGCACCTTCGATTGCTACCACTACTTTGCGGATAATGACAGTGATTGATCGGTTCTTTAGTTTCGGAGTCGTTACGAAAGTCACTTCGTGGTCACCTAGAAGTCTCTGCTCAAATTTTTCGTGGTATTTTTCGAAAGTTCTAACAGGTAATCCCGTACCGAGGTAATATTCAACAACTTCGTCCTGATTATTCGTTAAGTTATCTTTCGTAGAACTCATGATGCCATGATATGCTAGAGCAGTAAGCGCTACAATCAATGATTGTTCAGAGAGTGCTTTGTTATCTGTATCTTCAATTTCAAGACTATCTTCGTGTTCAATAGCAAGTTGTCCGACAAAGTAACGTTGATTATTAAGTTCTAGTGACGAGCTGTTGATAATTACATCCAATGCACTAAGTGCAGATTCTTCTTCTTGAAGTACCTGACGCCCATATACTTTTGCAATCACATTCGGAACAACCAGTGGACCATAACTCGAAGAATTACTACCAAAATCCTCAACTAGCTTTACACTTTCATTACCAATATCAATACCCACAACTCTCATTTCAAAGTATCCCCTTTCGCAGATGGTAAATATTATAAAATATAATAAAAAAGATAAAAATTATAAATATAATACTATTTATTACATTTATACCATAAATATATCACGTTAGCAATATTTTTTTGAGTTCTTGTTTTATAGATTTATATTCTTTTTTTGATGCTATATCCGACCCTGGATTGTATAGGATATTTTTTGCTTTATAAAGAAGGATTTCATCTGATCGTGTCGAATTATATTACTCCTACTTCTAACTTGTTAAAGTACCTTGAACAAAAGGAGAGTATCATGAAGCTAAAATGGAAACCACGAAAACTAACGATTATGATTATACCAGAAGCTAATTCCACGATTACTAAATTTCGCTTAGCGAACTTTATTATTTATTCGTTAGGTATTTGTGTGCTAGGCATCTTCATATATACGTGTACCTTATCTTTATTTCACACGAAGACGCAACTCAAACTTGTAAATACAATAAATGATCTCGAACTTGTGTCTAGAGAACTGCATGAAGTGACTTACAACAAAACAGAGATGATTGACCAATTGCAAAACGAAGTAATCTTACTATCCGATCAAGCTCAACTCATGAAGATACGTATCGAAGAAATGACGAAGCTTGAAGAATATATGAAATCCATTGTACAATCGAATGAATCCAAAGACGTTTCCAAGTTGCTTACGAGTACCACAGACATTTCTATTTCATCACCTGATGTTCAAGCTCTTGGGGGTGAATCCGTTCCAGCTACACCCGAAGAGATTTTGAAGTTAGGTGATGAAACAGAAGTCCTCATGCTTTCACTATCTGAACAACTTGAAGCATTGAACGAAAATATAAACGGTACTATCGAAGAAGCTGAAGAAAAACTGCGAATAATAAAAGTTACACCTACCATTTGGCCTACGGATTCAAGAGATGTCAGTTCAGGATTTGGATATCGTAAAGACCCCTTTACGGGAAGAGCTAGTTTCCATGACGGAATTGATATCACGGGCGATATCAATGATCCGATATACGCTGGAGCAGATGGATTCGTAGTTAATACTGGATCTGATTCGACGCATGGCCGTAATATCCTTATAGAACACTCCAAAGGGATGAGAACATGGTATATGCATCTTAGTCGAATTCAAGTTAAGATTGGTGAACGTGTTACCAAAGGACAAGTTATCGGACGTCTAGGATCAACAGGACGCAGCACAGGTCCGCATCTACATTATCAAGTTATAAAAAACGGTGTAAGTCTTAATCCAGTACCCTACTTAAAGACTTCAAGGGAGGAAGCCAACTGATGTTCGGAAGGAAAAAGAAAATCGACCCTAAATCAACAGACACAGTAATCGGCGAAGGAACTATTTTAGAAGGAACTACAAGATCCGAAGCTAGTATTCGTATTGAAGGAACTATCAATGGAACTATAGATTGTGTTGGAGATGTCACCATCGGTGAGAAAGGTATCGTGAAATCGAATGTTTCAGCAAATGATATTACTATAGCAGGAGTTTTAACAGGCGAGGCGAACGCTAAAGGGAAGTTGACGATTACTTCAAAAGGAAAATTAATCGGAAATCTCTACTATGCTACCATAGTTATAGAAGAAGGCGGGATATTCCTTGGAGAGAGTAAGCAGCATAATGCTGTACCTTCCCAGGATAATTCCTTCATAGCTCCTACTTCTAATGAGCCTCCTACTCATCGACAATCCATTAGTGCAACGTATCCTCAAAAAAAAGCATAATATGAAAAATACAACTATTCTTTTTGATCTTGATGATACTTTAATTCATTGCAACAAATACTATAAGATGGTTATTCAACAGTTTTGTGTGCTAATGTTGGATTGGTTCAGAGATTATCCACTTACACATGATGAAATTATTGGCAAACAACATGAGATTGACATCGATGGTATTGAATTGTATGGATTCAAAGCTGAGCGGTTTCCTCTGTCATTCGTGGAAACTTATTTGTTTTTTATTCGTTATTTCACTCGATTGAGCTTACCTACGGAACAACAGCAGTTGCTTCAACTGGGTTATTCCGTATATGATTTCCGTCCTGAGCCTTATCCCCATATGATCGAAACGTTATCTCGACTCCAAGCATCGGGATGTCAATTGTGTCTATATTCGGGCGGTGATTACGCAAATCAACTCAGAAGACTTCATCTCGCAGGATTATCCCCTTATTTTCAAGACCGTATTTTCGTTACTGCTTATAAAAATATAGATTACATGAACCATCTGATCCTTCATCAGAAGTTCGAACGTGATGCTACATGGATGATTGGTAATTCCTTAAAGACAGACATTCTTCCTGCGATTCATTCAGGTATCCATTGTATTTATATTCCAACTGAACAAGAATGGTCTTATAACCATGCAACGATCGACATCACACCTGTGAATGGCTATTATCAGATTAGCTCATTAGTGGAAGTTCCTTCTACTATTCATTCTCATTACCACATCAAATAAAAAAAGACTAACATATGATGTTAGTCTCCATGTCATGTATGTGTGATGATTGCAAATACGACGCATTATGGCAAATTACTTGTGCCCATCAAATACTTATCGACTTCTCGTGCCGCTTCTCTACCTTCATTAATCGCCCATACCACTAAACTTTGACCTCTGCGCATATCACCTGCAGCAAAAATACCCGCGACATTCGTTGTATACTTTCCATATACGGCTTTTGCATTAGAACGCTCATCTTTCTCTACACCTAATTGATCAATAACAGACTTCTCAGGTCCTAAGAACCCCATTGCGATCAGCACGAGTTGAGCAGGGTATACTTTTTCACTACCTGCAATTTCAACAGGGCCGAATCTTCCTTGTTCATCTTTCTTCCACTCTATACGTACTGTATGAATTTCTTTCAATTCCCCTTGTTCATCACCGACGAATTTTTGGGTAGAAATCAAGTATTCTCTGGGGTCTTCTCCTTGAAGTGCGTGCGCTTCCTCTTGGCCATAATCCATTTTATACACTTTAGGCCATTCAGGCCAAGGATTGTTTTGAGCTCTTTCATTAGGCGCTTTAGGCATGATTTCGAATTGTGTAACACTCTTGCATTTATGGCGAAGCGAAGTGCCCACACAATCTGTGCCTGTGTCTCCTCCACCGATGACGATAACATCTTTTCCTTTAGCTGAAATGTATTGATTGTTTTCATGTTCTGAATCTAACAAACTTTTGGTATTCTTACCCAGGAACTCCATTGCCAAATGGATACCCTTATATTCGCGACCTGGAATAGATAAATCTCGTGCAAGTGTGGAACCCCCACATAACACAATCGCATCAAACTCTTCTTGAATCTTTTCTATCGGATAATTAACGCCTACATGAGCATTAGTCACAAATGTAATCCCTTCTGCTTTAAGGAGAGCTACACGTCGTTCCACATAATGTTTGTCTAGTTTCATGTTAGGAATCCCATACATCAGAAGTCCACCGATACGATCAGCTCTTTCAAATACAGTTACCCAATGACCTGCTTTGTTCAATTGTGCAGCACAAGCTAATCCCGATGGACCAGAACCGATGACAGCTACTTTTTTTCCAGTACGTACTTGAGGTGGTTCCGGTATAACCCATCCTTCTGCGAAGCCTTTGTCAATAATCGCTTTCTCAATGCTTTTGATGGTTACAGGTGAGTCATTGAGTCCGACTGTACAAGAACCTTCACATGGTGCAGGACACACTCGACCAGTGAATTCAGGGAAGTTATTCGTTTTGTGTAAGCGATCTAATGCTTCTTTCCAGTGACCACGGTATACCAAATCGTTAAATTCGGGGATCAAGTTATTCACTGGACACCCTGCAGCCATCCCATTGATCAGTTTCCCTGTGTGACAAAATGGAATGCCACAGTCCATGCATCTCGCACCTTGGTTTTGTAGTTGATTTTCTGATAAAGGTGTTATGAATTCTTTCCAATGCCCGATACGTATACTTGGAGTGGCTTCGGATGCCACTTCACGTCTAAATTCGATAAAACCTGTTGGTTTTCCCATACCACTACCTCCGTTGGTAAGATGTACTATAGTTAATTGCCTCCGACGCGTGAAATATCTTTCATATTCGCTTCAAATGCAACCATGATTGCTTCTTGCTGAGATAGACCAGAGCGTTTAACCTTTTCGATCGCATCGAACATTCGCTTATAATCGATCGGGATTACTTTCACAAACTTCCATAGGTACATATCCCATTGATTTAACACACGATGTGCAACAGTACTTTCCGTAAATGTAGCATGGTGTTGAATCATTTCTTTCAATTCATTCATTTCATAAGCTTCTTCCAACTGTTCAAGCAGAACCATTTCTTTATTCACATGATGATGGAAATCACCATCTTCATCAAACACGTAGGCGATACCACCTGACATTCCTGCAGCAAAGTTCCGCCCTGTTTTCCCTAGGACAACGACTCGACCACCTGTCATATATTCACATCCATGGTCACCAACACCTTCGACAACAGCGCGTGCTCCGCTATTTCTTACAGAGAATCGCTCGCCTGCTCTTCCGCGAATATACGCTTCGCCACCTGTAGCTCCATATAAAGCTGTATTGCCAATGATGACTTGCTCTTCAGCAATAAATGTTGCTGCGTTGGAGGGATATATCGCGATTTTACCGCCTGATAAGCCTTTACCCACATAGTCGTTCGCATCTCCTTCTAGAGAAAGCGTAATCCCTCTAGGTAAGAATGCTCCAAAACTTTGGCCTGCTGAACCCGTAAAGTGAAGTCGAATGGTATCATGTGGTAATCCTTCTGCTCCATATCGCTTTGTGATTTCACTGCCGACGATTGTTCCTACAACTCGATTTACATTATGAATCGGTAGTATAGCAGATACATGGACTTTATTCTCAATTGCTGGTCGGCATATGTCCAATAATTGTGTCATATCTAATGAACGCTCTAAGCCATGATCTTGCTTGGTTTGACAGAACCTTCCAACTTCACTTCCGACATCGGGACGATACAACAATGGACTTAGATCTATTCCCTTTGCTTTCCAATGCTTGATCGCTCGATTAGGTTCTAATGCGTCTGTTCTGCCTACCATATCTTCGATCGTCTTAAATCCGAGTTGTGCCATGACTTCACGCACATCTTGTGCAACAAAACGCATGAAATTAACTACGTCTTGCGGATCACCTGTGAATTTTTTGCGTAGCTCCGGGTTTTGAGTTGCAACTCCAACTGGACATGTATCCAAATGACACACACGCATCATAATACAACCGAGTGCAATTAAAGGAGTCGTTGCGAAACCAAACTCTTCAGCACCTAACATCGCAGCGATAACAACATCTCGCCCAGTCATTAATTTCCCGTCGGTTTCAACTGTAATACGACTTCTCAAATTATTGAGTAACAGCGTTTGATGTGTTTCTGCAAGCCCAAGTTCCCACGGCAAGCCTGCATGGCGAATACTCGTTTGTGGGGAAGCTCCTGTTCCACCTTCGTATCCACTGATCAATACGACGTCTGCTTTACCTTTTGCTACACCTGCAGCAATCGTACCTACACCTACTTCAGACACAAGCTTAACACTGATTCTTGCACGTGGGTTTGCATTCTTTAAATCATGTATAAGCTCGGCTAGATCTTCAATAGAATAGATATCATGATGTGGAGGTGGTGATATCAGTCCGACTCCAGGAGTAACCCCTCTAACTTCAGCTATCCAAGGATATACTTTTGCACCTGGCAATTGTCCACCTTCACCTGGCTTAGCTCCTTGTGCCATTTTAATTTGTATTTCATCTGCATTGACGAGATAATGGCTCGTAACACCAAATCTCCCTGATGCAACTTGTTTGATTGCACTTCTACGTGAATCACCATTTGCGTCAGCAATAAATCGAGCTGAGTTTTCTCCGCCTTCACCTGTGTTACTTTTACCCCCTATGCGATTCATTGCAATCGCAAGCGCCTCATGTGCTTCACTACTAATTGAACCAAAAGACATAGCACCTGTTTTAAAGCGTTTGATGATGGATTCAATAGATTCAACTTCATCAATGGAAATAGCGTGAACATTAGGTTTAAAACTCAGGAGACCTCTGAGAGTAACATGCTTCTCTTCTTCCTTATGAATAAGTTTTACAAAGCTTTTGAACATTTGATAGTTATTCGTTCGAACTGCTGTTTGCAGAGCATGAATCGTCTCCGGCGTATAGAGATGTTCCTCTCCATCTTTTCGCCATTGAAGTTCGCCTCCTGTATCTAGGATGTGATCAAGGCCAACTTGTTTAGAGAACGCTCGTTCATGACGAGTTAATGCTTCTTTCGTAATAACATCCAAACCAATTCCATCAATTGGTGTGTATGTCCACGTGAAATATCGGTCAATAAGTGCTTGAGAGAGTCCTACAGCTTCAAATATTTGTGCTCCGCGATAGCTTTGGATCGTAGAAATCCCCATTTTAGCAAGAACCTTTACAACGCCTTTGGTAACTGCTTTTATATAGTTGTAACAAGCATCTGGAACAGACTTCTGTTGTAGGATATTCGTCAATACCATATCTTCAATGGTTTCGAAAACCAGGTATGGGTTAATTGCACTTGCACCGTAACCAAGCAATAGTGCGAAGTGGTGAACTTCTCGTGGTTCCCCTGATTCTACGAGGAGACTTACTTTTGTCCTTGTGCCTGCTCGAATCAAATGATGATGAAGACCGGACACAGCAAGTAATGCAGGAATCGCTGCATATTTTTCATTAATACCTCTGTCAGACAATATAAGTAATGTTACACCTGAGTTTATCGCTACATCTGCACTTGCAAATAATTCTTCTAATGCTTTTTCTAAGCCTTCCGTGCCATCGGTCGCACGAAAAACCATGGAAAGCGTTATAGTTTTGAATCCTTCCCTTTGGTTATATTTCAATTTAGCTAGTTGTTCATTAGACAAGAACGGTGTTTTCAAACGTATTTGACGACAACTTTCGGCTACTGGATGAATGAGATTACGCTCTGGTCCAATCGTAGTGACTTGTGAAGTAACTAATTCTTCGAAGTTAGCATCGATCGGTGGATTCGTAACTTGAGCAAACAATTGCTTGAAATAACTATAGAGCAACTGTGGACGATCAGATAGTACAGCAAGAGGTGAATCATTCCCCATTGATCCGATCGGATCGACTGCAATTTTTGCCATAGGCTCAATTATTTTGCGTATTTGTTCAAAGGTGTAGCCGAAACTTTGCTGCCGTTGAAGTAAAGTGCGATGGTCGGATTCGGGTAGTGTTTGTGCATCTGGTAAATCTTCTAAGCTTATCAAGTGCTGATCAAGCCATTGCTGATAAGGTTTTTCTGAAATAATTCGCTGTTTGATTTCATCGTCAGACACGATTCGCCCTTCAATTGTATCCACAAGAAGCATTCTTCCTGGAGTTAATCGTTCTTTAAATAAAATGTTCTCAGGTGCAATGTCCAATACACCTACTTCCGATGCAAGCACGATCATATCATCTTTAGTTACATAATATCGTGATGGACGCAGTCCATTCCTGTCAAGAACAGCTCCAATTAAATGGCCGTCTGTAAATGCAATTGCAGCAGGCCCATCCCATGGCTCCATTAAACAACTGTGGTATTCATAGAAAGCCTTTTTCTCAGCATCCATCGTTTCGTGTTTTGACCATGGCTCTGGAATCATCATCATCGCAGCATGAGGTAATGAACGGCCTGATAACATAAGAAATTCCAAAGTGTTATCAAAAATTTGCGAGTCAGACCCTTCATTATCAATAATCGGCAAAATACGTTGCATGTCCTTACCATACAACTCTGATTCAAACATAGCCTGCCGAGCATGCATCCAGTTCACGTTACCTCGAAGTGTATTGATCTCTCCATTGTGAATAAGATAACGATAAGGATGTGCGCGCTCCCAACTAGGGAAGGTATTCGTGCTAAATCTAGAATGAACCAAAGCTAACGCAGAAACAACTCGCTCATCTTTCAATTCAACATAGTATGTGTCTACTTGTTCTGGGGTAAGCATGCCTTTATATACTATCGTACGGCTTGAAAAACTAGAAAAGTAACATGGGATTTGATCAAACTGAGTACGTACTGCATTTTCGATTAGTTTTCGAATGATATACAACTTTCTCTCGAAATCTAGATTAATACTATATTCACCTTTATGTCCAATAAAAACTTGACGAACAAAAGGCTCCGTCGATTTGGCTGAATCACCTAAAGTGGAATGATCGGAAGGTACAGTTCTCCAACCTAAGAATTGCAGCCCTTCGGATTGGATTGTCGTTTCAATTAATTGTTCGCAAGCAATTCGAGCTTTCTCGTCTCTTGGTAGGAATGTCATCCCGACACCGTACTGGCCTGATGGTGGAAGTTCAATGGATTGCTTTATGCATTCTTCTTGGAAATATATGTGTGGAAGTTGCATTAGGATGCCTGCACCGTCACCTGTGTTAATCTCACAACCTTGACCTCCTCGATGGTCTAAGTTACACAGTACACGCAACGCTTTTTGAACGATGTCATGTGACTTAACACCTTTAATATTTGCAACAAACCCGATACCACAAGCATCATGCTCATGTGAAGGGCTATAAAGTCCTTGTCTAAGGGGGAGACCATTTCTTAACATGTTGTATTTCCTTTCTGTTATTTATTAATTTGATAAATAATTACAATAAAGTTCACTATTGAAATAAAGATTTACCTCTTATTTTAACACTTGAATGGCTATTGTTCAATTTAAAAATAGCGATTTCTTTTAAATAATATGAATAATTTGTTAATGAGAAAATAAATGTCTGAAAATAGTTCGAATTTACTTGAATTAAAATTACAAAATAAATGTTATATAGAATTATTTTTTATTATTGTATTTATATGTAATTTAATGTAATATGTAATTATCTTTTTAATAGATATTCATTAATCCTTCAGCATCATGGCCATGATTATATTTTATCTTTGTAAACGATTGACTATTCGCATAATTAACGAAGTCATAACGCTTAGATAGACTGAATAGGAATAGTTTATGGAATCATTATCTATTATGAGATAAAGGAAGTGAAAGTACTGATAGGCTTTTGGAAAAGCAAGAAAGTTACCATTATGGTTATTCCAAGTGCCGCTAGACCAGCATCGCAAATAAATTTTAGACAATACAGTTTTACGATTGTTTCTCTTATTGTACTTTTATTATTCGTTGGACTATGCACAATGGCTTTATTTTCAATTCTTCACTTTCAATCCGAGAAAAAGATGACGAATCAGAAATACGTCCAACAAGAACTTGCATTTAATGAACAATTAATACAAAAAGAAAAGCGATTAGGTGACTTGAAAGTTATCGTAAATGAGTTGTCATTACAAGCCACTGAATTCAAATCAAAACTGAACACTCTTAACACGATCCATAATGATATTCAACTCATGGAAAAATCGACTCGTCAAACTCTACAGCTTCCTGAAAACAAGACCCATTTTCCTGCTACCCATCAAGGCGGTCAATATTACCCCCTACCTAACAATGGGATAGATCAACTCGCACTAAGCACTAAAATCGATATGGTTAACTTGACTCAAAGCATCGATAAATTATTAATTGAAATGTCTGAGAAAGAAAATATTCTGAAAGTAACATTCGAAAAGCATGACAAATTACCTTCAATTTGGCCTACAACTGACCGCAAAGTAACATCTGGTTTCGGTTATAGGAAAGATCCCTTAACGAAACAATCTAGCCACCATAGTGGAATCGATATCCAAGGGATCGAATCAGAAAGCATTTTGGCTACTGCTTCAGGCAAAGTAGCACAGGTTGGGTACGATTCTTTACATGGCAATTTTATTCGAATAGACCATGGCAATTCCATCAAAACAGCATATCTTCATTTGAACAAAGTTATCGTTACTACAGGGGATTTTGTTAAAAAGGGACAGCAAATCGGCATGATGGGCTCTACAGGTCGAAGCACGGGGACGCATCTGCACTATGAAATTCATCTCAATCATAAGGCAGTTGATCCTCACCCTTACCTCAAAGACGAAATTCAATATTGAAAGGAATAAACCCTATGTTTACACGAAGAATTACGAAATATAATAACAGACTAAAAGAAACGATTCTAGGTGATGATGCGAATTGTCAAGGGAAGATTACTTCTATTTCTGATATTCGGATAGAAGGACAATTTGAGGGTGAAATCGAATGTGAGGGAACTGTTACCGTTGGTGAACGTAGCAAGATTACTTCCAATATTTCTGCTCAGGATGTAATTATTGCAGGTGAAATGACAGGTGATCTCTTGGTCAAAGGTAAACTTATATTACTTCATAGTGGAGTATTTACAGGACAGATTTTTGCGAACGCGATTGTTATCCATGAAGGAGGCATCTTTCAAGGGACTAGCAACATGAAATCGGGAGAAGTTCCATCCATTCCCAATCAACTTGTTGTAGTGGACACACGACAAAATACATTTAATAAATTAGACAGAGATATAAAGTCGATCATTTAGTTTGATAGATGAGTTCGCATTAATCTGTATGGATATATGTGTGATTAGATTTGATTTTTTAAGGTTTCCTAATGCTTTCATCTTTGAGTAGCTGTTTATTACCAATCTTTGATGATATGCTTTGCAGGATAGGGAATG
The DNA here is from genome assembly GCA_945881905.1 of Paenibacillus alvei. Taxonomy (GTDB): domain Bacteria; phylum Bacillota; class Bacilli; order Paenibacillales; family NBRC-103111; genus CAMCVV01. Next base: position 20,376 of record CAMCVV010000017.1, on the reverse strand, counting down.
CAAAAAATATTTGCGCAAAATCATTGCCTTTGAAGAGATTGCATTGGATTTCTATTTACTCTACTTTTTCTCACCGTGAACCTTCCCATTCTTGATCAAAATGCTCTAAATATTGAAGCATTACCTGGTGTCGCACTTCTGCTAACTGATGAGCATATCTTGTGTTCATCAACGATTTAAGCTTCAATAGTTTTTCATGAAAATGCATAATTGCCGTGCCTTGCCCATTTCGATACTGTTCAAAAGTAAGGTTTTCGCGTGGTGCAAGGTCAGGCACATGTATAGGTCTATGAGTAGACCCAGAAAAAGCAAAAACTCTAGCAATTCCTAAAGCTCCTATCGCATCTAATCGGTCTGCATCTTGAACAATTTGTCCTTCAAGAGTTCGCATGGCTGGGCGATTCCCACCTTTGTATGAGAGGTTTTCAATAATTTCAAAAACATGTGACTTCACTAGATTTGAAAGACTGTGGGCGTTCAACCATTCCTTCAAGTCTAGTGACGCCTGCATGGGATCTTTACATAACTTTTCATCCGTTACATCATGAAGAAGAGCACTGAGTTCACAGATAAATATGTCTGCTCTTTCTTCCCTAGCAATTTTCTTCGACATTTGCACAACTCTGAAAATATGCCACCAGTCGTGGCCACTCGAATCATTCCGTAACTTATCTTTCACAAACTGTTCAGCAGCATCTACTACTATTTGATTTTCCATCGTATTACTCCTATTTTATGATATGATGAATCTATTGTAGAGGAACACACATCTATCCGTCTAGAGGAGAAATATCGTGCTTAAGAAACGTGCAGTTATTGTAACTGGGGGAACATTAGGAGATTGGGTGAGCCCTCTTATAGATCAAAACGATATCCTCATTGGATGTGATCGAGGAGCACTCTTTCTATTAGAGCATGGTTTTGTACCCGATATTTCATTGGGGGATTTTGATTCTGTTTCGGATGAAGAACGTAGAAGGATTCGCAAAGAAAGCAAACACTATATCGATTGTGATCCCATTCATAAAGATATGTCAGATACAGCTCTTGCATTGGACTGGGCAATTTCTAAAGCGGTACAAGAAATCCTTATCCTCGGAGCAACCGGAACTCGTCTAGATCATAGCTTAGCCAATATCTATTTGCTCAAAAAAAGCTTGGATTCTCGCATCCCTTGTAAAATTATTGATGCAAATAATGAAATTGTTCTTATCCAGGCTATCAGTAAAATCAAAAAAGGGAACTATCCCTACATATCTTTACTACCATTTGGCGGCCAAGTCACTGGAATAACTTTAACTGGCTTTCAGTATTCGCTCAATCATGCCACGCTTTCTCTTGGTGAATCTTTAGGAATTAGTAATGTGTTACAACAAGATGAAGGAACCATTGAACTTGAACATGGTTATTTATTGGTCATACAAAGTACCGACTGAATCCCTCTGTATTGACGGCCATAGACATGCCATATATCATAACCCCATACTCATGTGCTTCAGAAGGGGGTTATGATTTTTGTTGTTGCAATTTTTGATGTTTTCTCCTACTCGCGATTATGTAACGATGGAGTATGCGGTCGATCTGTGATTACAATCAACTATGCTTGTTTGACTTCATCCTTGATCGACTTTAATCTCTTCATTACATCGTTTTCACCGCGCCCAAAGTAATCGTGCAGTTTGCAATATTCTTGATATAGCTTGTCATATATCTCTACATGAGAAGGTATAGGTTTGAATGTTTCTGCACGGACTCTGGCCATTTTCTTAGCTGCGTCGACAATGCTGTCGTAACCACCTTTATTTGCTCCCGCTGCTACTGCACCAAACATGGCTGCACCTAAAGCTGGCGTTTGCTTTGATGCAGCAATTTTAATTTCTTTGTTCGTAACATCTGCGTAAATTTGCATAAGTAAATCATTGCGTTGAGGAAGACCTCCGCACGCAAATAATTCGTCAACTTGAACACCAAATTTTTCGAAAGCATCAATGATTTTACGAGTACCGAACGCTGTTGCTTCTAACAAAGCGCGATATATTTCTTCTGGTTTCGTTAATAAAGTATAGCCGAGTAGTAGCCCTGTCAGATCTGTGTCTACAAGCACAGAACGATTACCGTTCCACCAATCCAATGCAAGTAGCCCACTTTCTCCTGGCCCATATGTTGCTGCTCGCTTTTCTAAATACTCATGAACACTAACCGCTTCATCTTGTGCAGCTTCAATTACATAAGAAGGAACGCCTTGTTCCACAAACCATGCAAAAATATCACCTACAGCGGATTGACCCGCTTCGTAACCGTAATATCCAGGCACAATGCCATCTTCAACAACGCCACACATACCTTCAACTTGCTTCTCTTCTTTGCTTAACAGCAAATGGCATATCGATGTCCCCATCGCCATGACCATCTGATGAGCATTAACTACTCCAACCGCAGGAACAGCTGCATGAGCATCTACATTGCCTACAGCGATAGCTGTTCCCGCTCTAAGTCCCATCATATCAGCCATTGCAGCTGTAAGCTCACCGGCTTTTGTGCCTAATGGGAAAATATCACCTCTAATCTTTGTTTCGAATAGATGTTCTAATCGCGGATCGCATTTTTTCATAAATTCTTTACTAGGGTAACCATCTTTTTTGTGCCATATTGCCTTGTAGCCTGCCGTACAGCTATTCTTCATGATATTTCCTGTTAATTTAAATACGACCCAATCTGCTGCTTCTAAGAATTGATCTGCTCGTTCATAGATATGCGGTGCTTCATTAAGAATCTGCCATACCTTGGCTAACATCCACTCTGATGAAATTTTCCCTCCATATCGGGATAAGAAGGCCTCCCCTGTTGTTGTTGCCATTTCATTAATGCGATTCGCTTCATCTTGTGCAGCGTGATGTTTCCATAATTTCACCCAACTATGCGGTTGGTCTTTATATTCAGGTCGAAGACAGAGGGGTTCTCCTTGTTCGTCAATTGGTAACATGGTACAAGCTGTAAAATCTATACCCAAACCAATAACATCGGCTGGATCAACTCCCGATGCTTTCATAATTGCAGGAACAGAGCAACGAAGAACTTCTATATAATCTTGAGGATGTTGTAATGCCCAATCGTGATCTAATTCAATGCTTGAATCAGGGAGTCGCTCATCAATGACATTGTGAGGATATACCGTAACATGATCAGAAACTTCAGTTCCATCTGACAAATCAACTAAAACTGCTCTTCCTGATTCTGATCCGTAATCTATACCTATTGCATATTTCTTGCTCATTTTCATCTACTCCTTACGAATATATTTGGTAGTGTCTCCTTTAATATCATTGCCCATAATAAGCATCGATGCCATGCTTTCGGAGAAAATGACGATCTAGCAATGCTTGGTCCATCGATAGCAAGCTTGGATTCAACAGAAGTGAGTGATACGCCATTTTCGAGACTTCTTCTAGCACTACTGCATGATGAACTGCATCGAACGCATCAGTTCCCCAACTGAAGGGTGCGTGGGCGTTTACTAAGACGCCTGGCGTGTGCAAAGGATCTTTCCCCTTGAAAGTCTCAACAATTACATGACCTGTCTCAAGTTCGTAGGCTCCTCGGATTTCCTGAGGTGTCATTGCTCGCGTACAAGGTACTTCACCATAAAAATAATCCGCATGTGTGGTTCCTAATGCTGGGATACTTCGCCCAGCTTGTGCCCAAATCGTTGCCCAAGGTGAATGCGTATGTACAATTCCTCCGATCTGAGGGAATGCACGATATAAAGCCAAATGGGTGAGTGTGTCTGATGATGGTTTCTTGTTGCCTTCAACGATTTGACCTTCTAAATCTACCACAACCATATCATGTAATGATAATTCTTCGTAAGGAACTCCACTAGGCTTAATCACGACATATTTCTTTTCTTGATCTATTGCGCTTACATTTCCCCAAGTATAGATAACAAGCCCGTATTTAGGTAAGTCAAGATTCGCTTCAAGCACTTGTTGTTTCAACTTTTCTAACAATGCCCCTCATCGCCCTCTCATCTCGAATATATATGATGACTATAGTATACACTCGTACGTACAACTTATCTATATTTACAGTAAAGATCTTGTGGATTCTCTGATCATAAGCTTAGGCGTATATATCACTTGTTGATGTGAGAAATCCTTGTTGCTTCCTTCGATCCAATCCATCAGCATTATAGCTGCTTCTCGACCAAGTTCAGATTTGGGATGTGTAAGTGTAGATAGCTTCACTTCAGTTGCTGTCGCAAGAGCAGAATCATCAAAACCGATCATAGAAAGATCTTGAGGAATCGAAACCCCTAATTGTCTAACAATTTCGAGCAAGTGTACCGCTAGCTCATCATTGTAGCAAACAAAAGCAGTCGGTCTTTTTAAAGTTCTTTGTAGCATACGCTTCGCTTGTTGATACGGCTTAGTCCATTTTTGTTCTGTGGTATACCTCACGATGTTTATCGATTCGTGATTTAATCCATATAAGCGATGTGCGCGTATAAACCCATCTAATCTATGTAATCCTTGTAAATCATCGGTTTTAAAAAATCCCGCAATCTCCGTGTGCCCTAACTGTATCAAATACTCTGTAGCTAGGAAGCCTCCTTTCTCATCATCTACTTTGATGAATGGACAATCTAACTCGGGGTATTTCTCGTTGATCATTAAGAAAGGGATGTTTTTTTTATGTAGCAATTGGAAAAATGCATAATTGGGATTACCTTCAGCACTCTTCGTCGGTTCAATGATAAGACCCTGTATTGCTTGAGTGCTCATCATATGTATTGCTTCGCGCTCTTTATCTTTATCATTATCTGTGCTAGATAATAGCAGTTGATACCCTCGATTTCTTAGTGCAGCTTCTGCACCTCGGACGATATTCGGGAAAATATAGTCAGAAATAGATGTCGTGAGCATACCAATCGTGCGGACTTTTTGGAAAACCGAATGATGATGGTGGGGGTATGTTACATATGTACCTTTACCATGCTTACGTTCTATCCAACCTTCTTGTTCAAGCTGTGCAAATGTTTGTCTAACTGTATGCCGACTTAGTTGAAACTGAACAGCAATCGTATTTTCCGAAGGTAGCACATGACCTTCTGGAAGTTTGCCTGATTGAATCCAAGTCATAATTTCTTGTTTTAATTGCAGGTATTTAGGTGCTGGTTTATGATTCATTTTCCACCTCAGTAATGACTCTCAGACTTGACGATTGTTCTAGTTGCTAATTGCAAGTGATGAGTTCTATCTATATACTAAGGCCCTCGTGAAATAATTGTTACAGCATCTCCCTCACGAACCTCTCCTTCTCTTTCAACAGAGCAAACAATCCCCCTGCGTTTTCGTGCAGCAGGAATGAATAGTTCTCTCAGTTTCGGAATTTGATAATGTGCTTCGATCATTTTGGCTGGACCCATACAAGGTTGATTTTCACCTTCACAAATAAGCCCCGTGCCATCCGTAAAGATGAGTCTTACACCTTGTGGCAAATGAGATAGTTTAGCGAAACCACGAATAGCAATATTAGCACCTAGCCATTCGGGTAATATGTGCGGCAACCCCATTTGGTCAGCAATCTGATCACATTCTTCTAAGGAGACTATAGTAATTTGACGACGATTCGCAATCAGAACACCACGATCATACATCTTTTGTCTCATATCTGCAGGTCTGAGTAAGCCGTAATGACGGTCAAAAGGAATTCCCGCTAATTCAATCTTAATTGGAGATTCTCGTTTTGTCTGAAACGTAGTTTTGATTTTAGCGACCAGTGTAGCTTCGACCTTTGCTAAGTGTTCTTTCATTATTCACGTCCAATTGTCGCAAGGATTCTTTATTCATGCCATCTTATTCGTATCTAGATCATATCATACATTTGACTTTTTATAAAAAATGAATATTAACTTTCTACATGAAGTGAAGCACACTCACTTCGTTACAGTTTGTATGTTTTTGCCTATCATATTTCATTTATGGTGGCATTATAATTAAAATTATTAATCATTGTAATTGATTGTGATAATCATTATCAATAAGATTTATACAAGTAACGATGAGCAATTGTTATCTTTAGCGATAAGACATTCTATTTCAGCGATCCATGCATATTCTTATTTGTTGTTTGGATTGTGGTCTATTCCTTGCTTAGCTACAAGAACTGCGATACATATATAATAAGGTTCTCTCTATGGACCTGGTGTTCCGCCCGATACACTTGTTTCTTATGCTGATTCGTTACTTCTTATACCCCTGTGGATACTTGTTTTGGCAAAATAGGCTATCAAATTTATCTAAAAAAAGCTACAAGGGAATGTGTGGTACTTGTTAAATCAACTTGTCATCTCAAACGCATGGTTCAATACCATGAATGAACTCATCGGGCTATAGGGGAATCTGTTCATTCAAGATTACCTAGCCTTGTTGATGGTTGAGCATGATTCGTTCACGAAAAACATATAGGGGTTTCGCTGCGTTCCTGTGATCCACGATATGCCTAAGCGTCTAATTGGGGATTGATACCACTGATCCGAGCAGATTTACTCGATTCATCCTATCAAGTCAGATGTGGTTACTCCTATCACAATTAACTGTTATACATTATATCCGTATACGGTTGTTTAGATCAAAGTGATCTATTTCATTTCCGCCGGGCATTGGGTATCACTAGGTATATCTAAATGAAAGGATTCATTTGGGATCTGTTCGATTTTCGGTCTTCTCTTGATGATCAACATGATTAACCAGATCAAACTGATTCCACTAAAGACCGGATATAGAATGGACAATAAATCTTTGAATCCATATTGACTTATGATGAAACAAGGAATGAGCATCAACAATACGATCCATTTGATATTTAACATCCATCTTTCTTTGATTTGGGAAATAAACCCATATGCATCAGCGATAAGTGTTGTAAAAATTTGACCAAATAATACTACGATGTAAAAAACAACAATAACTCCACTGAAATCATTCATCAGATTAGCCATAGGCACTTCATATTGAGCTATACCAGGCATTTGTGCAGAAAGAATAAAATGTGCACTAATAAGGAGTAATCCGAGGGTAATTCCTCCGATGACAGCGCCCCATTTAAGAACATTACGGTCTTTAATTGCTGCTCCGAGAGGCACGAGTATCGTTTGTGCAATAGCGAGATTAAATCCGGTATAACAGAGTGCCCCTGTATATTTATTAATGTAATACCAGAATGAGTTACTCGTTGGTTCAACTTGTAGCGTGATCCAGTTGCTTACAGAAGGTGACTCGGATGTGTGTACAACAAGTATGACAGTGAAAATAAGAATAACGGGTATGATCACGATGTTCACATTCATAATTGCTTGAATACCGCGAATTAGAACAAGATATGCACAGATGAACGTAATGACTAATCCTAATTGTAAAGGTATATTCAATTGCTCGTGAAATACTGCTCCGCTACCTGCCATCATCGCAGAGGTAAATAAAAATAAAATAATCATGGTGTAGATGCCTAAGAATTTACTAACTACATTACCAAATAACATTCGATTCAAATCACCATATGTTTTAGCTTGCAAATCATTGGCCAGCAACATGATCTTCATGCCTATCCAAACCAACAAAATGGTCGTTACAACGATAGATACAATGGCGAACCATCCAAAACCAGTAAAAAACTGAATGACTTCTCGTCCAGATCCAAATCCCGCTCCAGCTAATGTACCAATGTACGTAAATGCCACTTGCAAAACTTGAATTGGTTTCTTCATATTACACACTCCTATATTATGCATAATCTCGATGTACTTCAGAGGGTGACCCATAATGAGAGCGCCTTTACAATTTGAAATGAAGCTGTCGATGTATGGTTGCATCATAACACGAACTACTCCAGTAAACAAATAAATAATGTAAATAATGTTATTTTATAGTATACCTAACCATTTATACTTATGTCAAAAAAACAAAACTTAGACTTATGGCTTCTATTAAGAAAACAAAAAAACCGAATGACATAAGGCGGATATCCTCATATCACTCGATGCGTTTGATCTAGAATTAGATCGAACTGAACTTTTTCTTACTCTACCGTTACACTCTTTGCTAAGTTCCTTGGTTTGTCTACATCGTTACCACGTGCAATTGCTGCATAGTATGATAACAGTTGCAGAGGAATTACTGATATTGCTGGCATAAGAAGTTCAAGGGTTTGCGGTATATAAAAAATCTGATCTACGCATTCAGTGAAGTCTTTTTGACCTTGAATACCGACTCCCCAAACGTGACCACCGCGTGCTTTTATTTCTTTGATGTTGCTTATGGTTTTTTCGATTAAACTTAGTTGTGTGCCAATCGCAATAATTGGAGTTCCTTCTTCGATCAATGCTAACGTACCGTGCTTTAATTCACCAGCTTGGTAAGCTTCAGAATGAATATATGAGATCTCTTTTAATTTGAGGGAGCCTTCCAATGCAACTGCATAATCGATTCCTCTTCCAACAAAAAATAAATGATCATGTACGGAAATCTGTTCCGCAATCTCTTTGATTGTTACTGACTGTTCGAGAATGCGTTCAACTTGTTCTGGCAATCTGAGTAAACTTTCGATCATCATTTTTTTGTTTGTTATCGTGATCACATCTTTAATTTGCGCAACATATATGCCCAACAAATAAAACGCAATCAATTGCGAAGTGTATGCTTTCGTAGAAGCAACCGCGATCTCAGGACCTGCCCATGTCATCAGTACATCATTTGCTTCTCTAGCAATCGAACTTCCAATTACATTCGTAATCGCTATTACGTGGGCATGATGATGTTTGGCTTCTCTCAATGCTGCTATCGTGTCTGCAGTTTCCCCTGACTGGCTCACCACGATAACTAACGTTCTTGAAGTAATAATCGGGTTCCGATATCTATATTCAGATGCTACATCGACTTCAACCGGTATCCGCAATAAGCTTTCAAACACATGTTTACCAATAAGACCCGCATGATAAGCAGTACCACATGCAATAATATGAATACGATCGATCTGTCTGATTTCATCTTCCGTCAATTTCAATTCTGGTAAAGTAATCGATTCCCGATCTGCCGATATGCGACTACCCATCGTATCTCGATAAGCACGTGGTTGTTCGTAGATCTCTTTGATCATAAAATGATCGTATCCTGCTTTCTCTGCAGTAACGATATCCCAATCGACACGAGAAGTTTCCCGGGAAATAATTTCGCCAGTTAATGACATGATCTCTACAGATTGTCGAGTTATTACAGCCATCTCACCATCATTTAGTATATAGATGTCTCTTGTATAATCAAGAATAGCTGGAATATCAGATCCAATAAAATTCTCGCCATTTCCTACCCCGATAATAAGAGGACTTGCAAACCTGACGGCAATCAGACGATCTGGCTCATGCGATGTAAGAACCGCTAATGCAAAGGCGCCTGTCATTCTTTTCACTGCTAGTTGCACGGCTTTGACGATATCTCCTTCATAATATTCCGCTATCAAATGTGCTATCACTTCTGTGTCTGTTTCTGATATAAAAACACGACCACGAGTAATAAGTTCTTCTTTTAAAGCGACATAATTTTCAATAATTCCGTTATGCACAACAGAAAACTTCTGCGAAACATCATAATGGGGATGGGAGTTAACATCAGAAGGTTTCCCATGAGTAGCCCACCTGGTGTGTCCAATACCTACCGTCCCCAACAAAGGTGATTTCTCTAATAAATTAACTAAATTTATTAATCTACCTTTCGCTTTCTTAATTGTCAATCCATCATGGGTATACACCGAAACTCCTGCTGAATCATATCCTCGATATTCGAGTTTGTTTAACCCATCTATTAATATTTGTTGTGAATTTCGATTCCCGATGTATCCTACGATACCACACATATAAATTCCTCCATAGCTTAATAAGACCAATTCATGTATATGATCTGTTCAATCGATCCATTCAATGATAAGAAGAGGTCTTATTCATGAATGGAACCAACTTCTAATTGAATATAAATAGTCATCTCATTGAAAATTTGTTAGATCAGTTGCCTGATTTTTTAGTTTCCAACTTAACGGCACAAATGAGATGCCGGAAGGTCCCCGCCGAATATTTCGAACACCTTCACTTCGTCAACTTACGAGACGATTTCTTCTCATCGAAGCTCCATCCGTCTTATGTAAGTTCTGGCGCTTGGTCTTTAATGGTCAACCCTCACTTTCTATTTTTGAGTAAAAGATAGTTATATCATAGTCAATCTCGTGATAAGAAGCAATGAATTTACTGAAGTTGTTCTTGAATGGTTTTAGCAATGTGATTGACATGACCTGTCACTTGTTCTTTGTCTAAACCTTCGGCCATCACTCGGATTAAAGATTCTGTTCCTGAAGGCCTAACAAGAATCCTACCTTGATCTCCTAGTTCCTCTTCTGCAAGACGAATAGCTTCTTCAATAACCTTATTTCCTTTGAAGTTATTTTTATTGGCCACTCGTATATTCACTAAAACTTGAGGGTACTTTTGAATAATCCTCTTTAATTGACTTAATGGTTGACCCGATACAACTAAAGTTTGCAAAAGATAAAGTGCTGTCAGTATTCCATCACCGGTAGTGCTGTAATCTAAAAAAATAACATGACCTGATTGCTCTCCGCCAAGGTTATATCCACCTTTTCGCATTTCTTCCATGACATAACGGTCACCTACAGAAGTCTGTATAGCTTTCAACCCAAGCTTCTCCATACCTCTAAAAAATCCAATATTAGCCATGACAGTAGTAACAATCGTATTTCCTTTTAGCTTTCCTGCTTGATGCATAGCTGAACCACATATGCCTAATATATAATCCCCATCGATTTCATGACCGTTCTCATCAACAGCAATAAGACGATCTGCATCACCGTCAAATGCTAAACCGAGGTTCGCTTTGTGTTTCAATACTTCTTCTTGTAATCGCTGTGGATATGTTGAACCACATTGATTGTTGATATTCAACCCATTGGGTTGTGCAGCAATAGTTATCACTTCAGCTCCAAGTTCCCTGAAAATTCTCGGAGCAAGTTCGTATGCGGCACCATTCGCACAATCTAATACCACTTTATATGTATGAAAGTTAACTTGAATAATCGATTTTAGTTCATCCATATATTTATCTTTAGCCTGCCAATCATCCGTTACTTGACCAATATGTTCTCCAACTGGTCGTGGTAATTGATCGACGGACATATCCAACAATTTTTCGATTTCTAATTCAGTTTCATCTAATAATTTAAAACCGTCTCTTCCAAAAAATTTTATCCCATTGTCTTCGACAGGATTGTGTGATGCTGAAATCATGATACCGGCATCAGCGTTTAGTTTTTTTGTCAAATAGGCCACAGCAGGTGTAGATAATATACCTAAGCGTATTACATTTGCACCGATCGAAAGAAGCCCCGCTACGATGGCAGATTCTAACATTTGACCAGATATGCGTGTATCTCTGCCCAGAAGCACAGTTGGCTTTTGTTTTGAACCCGCTAAGACATATCCTCCACATCTTCCGATTTTATAAGCAAGTTCAGCAGTTAAGCCTTCGTTGGCTACACCTCTTACACCATCTGTACCAAAATATTTACCCATACCTCTGCAAATCTCCTTTTTCGAAATAGATCCCTATGCGCCTATCTCTATCATCGTATTTTAGTTCAAAATAAAGTTAAGGAGCTTACTCCCCTTGACTTAATTCTATAATTTCAACTAGTCTCGTAAATTTCTCTTCATTCAATATTTTGATATAATCCGGAACAACCACAGTAACCTCAACTCGATGTTGACCTGGAGACAAATCATTAACGTTGATCGTTGCTTCAATATTTTCTTCTTCTAGCAGATATAGTATGGAAGAAGCACCTTCGACTAAGATATTCATGTATACCGATTGTGGGTCATTTATTTCGACTGAATATTTCTCGTTTTGTCCAATCACTTTAATGGGAATATTGTTGATGTTTTTGCTGGTAGAAGGCCCTATATTTATTTGTGCTTTTATTAGTCTCGGTTCTATTTTAGTGATTTCATTTGATTGAGGAAGTTCCAATTCAAATTCCTTGCTTTCTGTTATATTCGTGATATCGATTTCAAGTCCTTTGTAAGTCGTGAGTGTTCGCAATTTTGCATCAGAACCATAAGCAATAATCTGGTCAGGTACTATAGTCATCGATTCTATCGCATAACCAGCCAAAGGTTCACCTCGGATTGTTATGTCTACAGGAAGTGTTTTAAATGATGGACTAATCGGCACGGTTACTTTTATCTGCTGAGGAATTAACATAACGTCAAGATACTTTCCTGTGTTATCGTATGCTTTAAGAGACACTTGCTCGTTGATGATGGAATTTTGCTTATCTACTGAGATTTCAGCTATAACAGAATCGATACGGTTAAGTTTCGATAGCGTGGACTTAATGATAATTTTCTCGGGATTGGTTGTTGCTTTGCTTACTATAAAACCTTCGGACGGTATACCTTTGATATTCACTTGAACAGAGAATTCTCTAGTTTCTAACTTTTCTATTTTCACGCGAACTTTTTGCGGTATGATTTCAAAATCCAAACCTGTAAGCAAGTCCTCAATTCCTAATTTCACGTCATGCTCACCTTCTGTGAGGTTAGTCAAATCCAGTACAATTTTATACGACTGACTTGCTTTGAGCTTATTTACAGTTAACCCTTTACCTTTGACTAACAACTGAACATTTTCAGGTTCAAGCTCTGAAATATAATACATATTCTGATCATACTTTGTCGTAATTGCATTTTGGTCAAAAGTTGCTTCAACTATAGGACTTGAGTATGTCGTTGTGTTATCTACAGAACTATCCATATTATGAACTACAACCCACAGCATAATCCCTACCAACAACGCAACAACCCGAACAACATTAACATTTCGTAGCCATTTATCCATTCATTCTTCCTCTCCAATTCAAGAAAGGATTTCTTTCTTTTTCTTTCACTTTAGGCATAAGTTCTTCGAATAATTTAGAAATCAAAAAATCTTCTTGGATATCTCTCAACACATGTCCTTGCAATGCAACAGAGACTTGTCCCGTTTCTTCTGAAACAATAAGACACGTGCTATCAGATAGCTCGCTCATGCCAATTGCTGCTCTATGCCGTGTTCCAAGTTCTTTATTAATAAATGGATTTTCAGACAATGGTAAGTAGCATCCCGCTGCCATTAATTGACCCTGTCTAATAATCACTGCACCATCATGCAGTGGTGTGTTAGGTATAAATATGTTTATGAGTAATTCTGAGCTAATCTTTCCTTCTATCGATGTTCCAGATTCGATATAATCCGTTAATCCTGTTTGTTTTTCAAAAACAATTAATGCACCGATTTTTCTTTTAGACAAATAGTTAACTGCTTTTATCACTTCACTGATTCGCCGATTGACATCATTGCTTTCATCATTCGTTGAACGATTAAATAACTTTCCTCGTCCTAATTGTTCTAATGCTCTTCTAAGCTCTGGCTGAAAAATAATGATGATTGCTAATAAACCAAATGTAAACATCTGGTTAACCATCCATTGCAATGTGCTTAACTGAAGCCAAATACTGATTACCCAGGCGAAGACGACTATAAGAATACCCTTCATTAGTTGGATTGCTCTCGTATCACGAACTAATATGATGAGTTTATAAATCACATAGCTGACGATTAAGACATCAATGACGTCTTTAATCGATATGCTATTGATAATATCCATGTCGATGTCTCCTTCACCTAAGTTAACCAATATAGTTCCATTCGATTTATATTAAATCATAACATACTCTACAACTTTCTACTATTCCTATATAATAAAATATAAAAAAAGGAATAGAGAATGTTTTATATAAATTAACCTACATTTTACCATATTTATACAAGCTCATTTAAATAGACCTTTAAAATATTCGCGGATTTTATAAAACACCCACTGTGTTATCTTATCTATTTCCATTATTTGACCAGAAATTTGTGCAGTTGATGCTAACATAATTTTTCCGTCAATGACAACAATATCGCCATGTACTTCTCCTTCAACATTTATATTCCCGTGCTCAACAATAATATTTCCTTCAACAACTTTGTCAAGCGGAATATTGACTGTATGCCCTTCAATAACTATTTTATCTAGTTCGTCTGTTTTGACCATGAGCTCTTGATCTTGATTCCACATGGAAATAAAACTTGAACACATGATCAATACAAACAAAATAAAAACTGATACTGCTGGGTGGTTTCGTATCCAACCTATCCAGTATCTTTGCTTTACATCCGACGGAAGTGCGTTCATAATTCTACCCTGTAAATTCACATGCAATGGTTTTGCATGAAGTGAACGCATAAAAATATCAGTTCGTTCTAAATCATTATATAACTGATTACATTTCATGCATGCACACAGATGCAAGTGTAGTTTTATTGTATCAGAACTATTTAAATCACCGTCCAAGTGTTCATGTATGAGGGGGAGGGCTTCTTTACAATCCATACTAAGCCATCCTTTCTGTATTATCTAAATCCATTTACATATCATACGTTTCATAGATGTAGATGTTTCAAAAACTTATTATGTTTAAACCTGTTAACCTATTTAGGATCTGCTATTAACTTTTTACGCAAAAACTCTCTACCTCGATGAACTCTTGTTTTTACAGTAGAAACCGTCAAGTTAAGAATATCTGCTATTTCTTGCAGAGACATATCCTCCATATATTTAAGAATTATGATGGACTTGTACCTTTCAGGTAAAGAATCAATTGCTTTTTGAATTTGCCGTTGTGTTTCAGAAAGAATAATCTGTTGTTCTAAAGAAACCTCATTGCTAGGCAAGATGGAATAATAATCGATTTGATTTTGATCACTGTTATGAAAATCTAAGGAATGAATAATTTTGCGTTTACGCAAAAGATCTATGCACAGATTCGTAGCTATACGAAAAATCCATGTAGAAAACTTCTGATGATCGTCAAATCGATCTATGTGTATATATACACGCATAAATGTTTCTTGAACTGCATCTTCAGCTTCTTGCGGATTTCCCAACATCCGAAAACATAGGTGATAGATCTTATCTTTATAGATTTCAACCAAGTCTGCAAACGCTTGGCGGTTTCCTTTCCTTGCTAATTTAGCCAAGTTGATTTCGATGAAATTCACGAAAAACTCCTCCGACTATGTTTCATTTTATATATTATTTTTCCGAAATCACGATCCCGACTAATATGACTGAGATTCCTAACCACTGCAATAGTTGTACAGGTTCGCTTAATATAAAAAGCGAAGCGATCACTGCTACTGGCAATTCTGCAGAACCTAGGATTGCAGAAAAAGAACTGCCTAATTTGGGGATCGCCGCATTAAATGAGATCGTTGGAATTACTTGTCCGAAAAACCCTAATATTAATCCCCAGATAAGTAAAGGGAATATTTGTTCATGCGTTATGGTTATCGGCATATATACAATATACACAGCGGGTAGCGCAGCTGTTAACATGACTGCTGTTTTCATCAAAGAGGTTAGTGTCGTTTCAACGTTCCCCGTCATGAACAGAAATAAACTATATGAACATGCTGATAATAACCCATACACGATTCCTTTGGTGCTCAATTGGTTCCAATCTACTTCAAAAGCATTCACAGCTAATAATGTTCCCAACAAAATGAGAATAACAGCAATAATCTCTTTGTTGGAAGGAGCCCTTTTTTGTGCTATACAATTTGCAGAAATTGTAATCCATGTAAATTGAAACAACAAAATAATCGCAAGTGATGCATCTACATAAACTAAGCATGTATTAAAAAAAAGGGTTGTGCCTGCAAGACCACAAATACCGATGAATGATAATCGAATCCAAGGACCTTTGAATGGATTTTGCCAGGATTTTTTGTGGAATAGGATAAGAATCCACACCATAATTGCACCCAAAGTCATCTGAAAAGAAGTGATTTGTTCATTACCGAAACCTTGTTGATAAGCTGATTTGATGAGCGGTGATAATATTCCATAGCTTGTAGCGCCAAATAAGATAAGCAAAACATATATAATCCGATGAACTTTCATGATAATGAGATACACCTCTGTAAACTTGATGCCTTCAAAAAAAGCCGAGTACTCTCATTCAAACAGAAACTCGACATTGCTTCACGAATACTTATCTAATTTTATCCAGTATTTCTTAAACCTGCTGCGATCCCATTAATGGTTAATAATACTTCTCTTAACAAGCTCGTGTCATCTTTATTTTGATCTTGTTGCTCTCTCAACTCAGTCAATAATTCGACTTGCAAATAACTAAGCGGATCAACATACGGGTTTCTTAATCTTATTGATTCTTGGATGACAGGAACATTATCTAATATTTCGTGTTGTCCCGTGATGCGGAGAATTAGTGATTTCGTTAACACATATTCGTCCTTGATTACCTGGTATATTCGCTGAGCTGTATCTGCATCTTTCACCATTCTTCCATACTCTCGTGCAATGTTCAAATCAGCTTTAGCAAGAGCCATTTGTAATGTGTCAATCATAGAACGAAAGTATGACCACTCATTATACATTTCTTGGAGAATTTCCATATGATGTGGCTCGTCTTGATAAAAACTTTGTATTCCCGTACCCGCTGCATACCATGCAGGTAATAAGTACCTGCTCTGCGTCCATGCAAATACCCAAGGTATCGCCCTTAAATCTTCGAATCGGTCACTATTTTTCCTTTTTGATGGTCGGGATCCTATGTTTAACTCACCGATTTCAGGTAATGGCGTTGATTCTTTAAAAAATACCAAAAAATCTTTGTCTCGAAAAATCAAATCTTGATATTTTATTTGAGCTTTTTCGGAAATTTCTTTCATAATCGATTCCCATTGAGATTCTTCAGGTTTTACAATATTAGTTGTAGCTAATGAAAATGCAGATATCAGTGCATATGTAGCTTGCTCCAGACTGCGATAAGCAATACCTCGCTGTGCATAACGAGATGATAAAACTTCACCTTGTTCAGTAATTTTAATACCACCACCTAAAGTATTAACCGGCTGAGCTAAAATACTGCGATTCAGTGGCATTCCCCCACGACCTAAAGCACCTCCACGTCCATGGAAGAATTTAAGCTTAACACCATGTTGATCAGCAGAATGAGTAATCTCTTGTAATGCTACTCTTAATTCCCAATTTGCTGTTAATACTCCGCCATCTTTGTTACTATCTGAATAACCTAACATGATCTCTTGTAACATCGTTTCTGGGTCTAAGCTTGCTGTGTATGCTGGAATACGCAAGAGATCATCCATTATTTTTGGTGCAGCATGAAGATCGTCAATCGTTTCAAATAGGGGTACGGATTGAAACGTACATATCACTTTACCATTGAGTGTTTTCTGGTACAGCCCTGCTTCTTTCCCAAAAACCAACACTTCTAGTATGTCACTTGCTCCTTGTGTCATACTGATCAGATAGCTATGAATACATTTAGAACCAAACACCTTTTGAGCATTATATATCTGCTTATACACATCCAAGCATTCTTGAGTGTTTGGTGAGTATGATAAAAAAGAAGAAGTAATGGGTCGTGTGTCATCAAGGAGAGAGCTTAATAAATCAACCTTTTCTGACTCAGACAAATCCGAATAATGATCACAGATCTTCATCATTTTCAGAATTTCTGCCATCGCCATTTCGTGTTCCCTGCTATGTTGACGTACATCAAGTGTTGTGAGATGAAATCCAAATAATTCAACTTGTCTAATGAGTTTAGTTATATAGATATCTGCTACATAATGAGCATTGTGACTTCTCAAACTCACTTCTATCATTTTGAGGTCATTTATGAAATCTTGGGGTTGCTCGTATGAATGATGTGAAGGAGCATTTGCATTTCTCGTGTGTTGGATTTTATCGATCATATAACTAACTTTAATTCGATAAGGTTCTTGTTCGTTTCGCCAAACATCTGAATGATGACCTAAACATCTCCGATCCTCTTCAATCGATTGAAGTAAATCATCACTGACCTTAACGATACTGCTACTGAAACTCATTTGATCGATTAAATTTTTGAGACTCTTTTCATATTTTTTTAAGATCATTTCTCGCTGAAGTACTAATGTCTCCCATGTTACTTTTGAAGTAACAGATGGATTTCCATCGCGATCTCCACCTATCCAAGAACCAAATTTGAGGAATGAAGGGACATGCCAGCTCTCATTAGGGAAATATGTGTTCAAACATCTTTCAAGTTCATAATATATTTCAGGTAGTACATCATAGAAAGTTTCATCGAAATAGTATAACCCATTTTTGACTTCATCAATTACTGTGGGCTTTCGATCTCGCAATTCATCGGTTTGCCAAAGATTTAATACTTCCCCGAGTAATTTGTTGTTTAGCGTTTTACGCTCACTTTGAGAATGAAGCGGATTATCTAAATTCATCACATCATTTGAAATGCGTTGGTGAATATCTAAAACAGCTCTTCTTGTAGCTTCTGTTGGATGAGCTGTCATCACGAGTTCTAATGAAATACGACTTAGTAACTGTTTTACTTCTTCATATGAACAATGGTTCGATTGTAATTGCTGTATAGCACTTTCTATAGAACCAGCTTGAACTGTTTCACCTGAAACTCGATCATAGTCTTTTTTTCTACGAATCCGATGATTTTGTTCAGCAATATTAACCAATTGAAAATATATAGCAAATGCTCTAATGACTTGATGTCGAATCGCAGGAGATAAGTTTTTGATGATTTGTTTAAATTCAACGTAAACATCTGAATTAAATTCAAGTCTTAGTGATTTACTCATTTCCCTTATTTTTTCAACAATATCTAAAAGTTCTTTACCCCCTTCATGTAATAGAACCTGACCCAATATTTCACCTAAGAATCGTACATCTCTTCTTAGTAAATGGTGGCTGGATTGTTTTTGAGAAACATTCGTTACTTCAAGCATATATTCACCTCTTCCATAATTAGCATGGTCAAAAGTCGCATATTACCATAAGTGCTAAAAACCTTTCAAATTATATTAACACATTCTAAATAAATGATACATATAATAATCAAATAAGCATTCAATCTACAAATAGAATGTATGGTATCCGCAAGTCACTTAGCCAGATGTCCTGTATGAGGACCCGATTGATGGACTAATGAGACAATCCATTCATATCCTCATTTATAGCCAACGATATATAATGCGTATTCCTCTGTGATCAAACATTCTGTATTGTAAACGGGTTAGAGTGTTGAACAGAATTCTAGGTACAACTGCTCCTAAATGTAGATAAAACAAAAAAACTTCGGCTCATCTGAGCAAAGAATTTTTAACCATTAATCATATATATTCTATCTGAAATAAATGGTGTAACCTATTTAATCATAAGCGGGTGATGGGAATCGAACCCACGCTATCAGCTTGGAAGGCTGAAGTTCTACCATTGAACTACACCCGCACAATATACTTACGCGGTGGCTTTATTTCACACGTGGAACATGCTTCTCAAATATAACTGATCGGGACGACACGATTTGAACATGCGACCCCCTGCTCCCAAAGCAGGTGCTCTACCAAGCTGAGCTACGTCCCGTTTATTCAATTGATTGACAGGTCTTACATATGGCGCGCCCTGAGAGATTCGAACTCCCGACCTTTTGATTCGTAGTCAAATACTCTATCCAGCTGAGCTAAGGGCGCATATACAATTATACTTCATGTTGGAGCGGAAGACGGGGTTCGAACCCGCGACCCTCGCCTTGGCAAGGCGATGCTCTACCACTGAGCCACTTCCGCATCTGATGCGCGTAGAGGGACTTGAACCCCCACGGTTACCCGCTAGATCCTAAGTCTAGTGCGTCTGCCAATTCCGCCATACGCGCTCATTTAAAAATAAACAAAAGTGAGACATGTAGGATTCGAACCTACGACACCCTGATTAAAAGTCAGGTGCTCTACCAACTGAGCTAATGTCTCATCATATAAAGCTGGGGATCTAGGATTCGAACCTAGGCATGACGGAGTCAAAGTCCGTTGCCTTACCGCTTGGCCAATCCCCATTAACGCGCATGCCGTCGAGAGGACTTGAACCCCCAACCTACTGATTACAAGTCAGTTGCTCTACCAGTTGAGCTACAACGGCACTGTAATAATAATATTAAGAAGTATAAAGGTATAGAGGTATAATATGGAGGCTGACGGGATCGAACCGCCGACCCTCTGCTTGTAAGGCAGATGCTCTCCCAGCTGAGCTAAGCCTCCATAATTCATCTGACCCGTAGGGGACTCGAACCCCTGTTACCTCCGTGAAAGGGAGGTGTCTTAACCACTTGACCAA
>CAMCVV010000016.1 GCA_945881905.1 Paenibacillus alvei | reverse complement strand
ATGGATTTACATGGCATATTCGCCAATAGATGACTTCCCCAAATACGTAACATGCCACAAAGCAAAAACATAAATCACCCAGATTTTCCTAGCGTAATCCCCTTGACCACGTCGATGAAGGTGTAGCATCTGCTCTACCTGTTTGATATTTACATAATCTCCGATGCCACTTGCTTGTATTTGTTCTAACAACGACAGTCCCATCGGTCCTTGTAACCATTCTCGCAAAGGCACTGGAAATCCTAACTTAGGACGATTCAAAATGAAATCAGGGATTATCCCCTCCATCGCTTTTCGGAAAATATGTTTCGTTGTTCCTTGTGCTAATCGATAAGACATGGGTATGCGACGAGCGACTTCAAATAGTTCTTTGTCCAAGAATGGAACGCGAAGTTCTAATGAATGTGCCATTGTCATTTTATCGGCTTTCATTAAAATATCACCAGGGAGCCACAAATTCATATCAATATATTGCATTCTCGTAACTGCATCCAGATGCCGCGTTTGGGCGTACAAGTCATGAGTGATTTCTGAAGGTTTTTTGTATTCTTTCCACGAGTTCGCGCTCATTTGAACGATTTCAGCAACGGCATCTTCAGAGAAGATTTTAGCATTACCTATGAATCTTTGCTCGAGTGGCGTCGTACCACGCAACACGTAATTTCGACCTTTGAATGATTCGGGTAAATATCCAACAAATCGATGGAGAAACTGCTTGACGAACTCAGGTAGTGCTTCAATGGGACGTAGTGATAAAGGCTCGCGATAGATGCGATATCCGCCGAATAATTCGTCTGCTCCTTCTCCAGAAAGCACAACTGTAACATGTTCTTTAGCTAACTGCGCTACATGATAAAGAGCAATCGCTGAAGGATCCGCAACAGGTTCATCTTGATGCCAGATCGCTTTGGGCAAACAATCGATAAAGTCTTGTTGCGAAATCATTTTGGAGTAATGCTCCGTGTGTATTGCTTCGGCTGTTTGCTTAGCGATAATTGTCTCGTTATAAGAGCCTTCAAAACCAACAGAAAAAGTACGGATCGGTTCTACTTTCCGCATCAATGTAGCGATTGCAGTCGAATCTATGCCACTCGACAAAAAGCATCCTCTCTCCACATCACTGACCATGTGATGAATAACAGAATCCTTTAATCCCACACGTAATTGTTCTACATATTCATCAAATGGACGCTCGACTGGTGCAAACATTGGATTCCAATACGCTTGAATGGTGACCTTGCCTTCGTAACTGACTTTGATGAAATGTGCTGGCGGAAGCTTCTGAATACCTGCAAACATCGTATTGGGCTCAGGAACATACTGAAAGCTCATGTATTGGACAAAACTTTGCCAATGAAGTTGACGAGAAATTCCATCTGCTAATAAAATACTTTTAATTTCTGAACCAAATACAAATTGGTGATCTTGTATAGCATAATAAAAAGGTTTGATCCCAAAATGGTCTCTTGCACCAAAAAGTTGTTGTTTATGTTTGTCCCATATCACAAAACTAAACATTCCTCGCAGATAATTCACACAAGAATCGCCATACTCTTCATAGAGATGAACAATGACTTCTGTATCTGTATGTGTTCGGAACCGGTGCCCTTTGGACTCCAAGTCAGAACGCAATGATTTGTAATTATATATTTCCCCATTAAAGATAATCCAGATAGTATCGTCTTCATTCGCTAATGGTTGATGCCCTTCTTGCAGATCAATAATAGACAAGCGACGAAAACCTAGTCCAATCCGATTGTCAGTCCAAAAACCTGAATCATTGGGTCCTCGATGCTCGATCACATCTGTCATCATTTTCAACATAGATAGAGGTGGTTCGCGATCTTCGAAATACATAACTCCTGTAATCCCACACATCCTAGGTAACACCTCCCGATCCATTCATCTCTTCATCTCTGCTTGCGATTAACTTCGATAACAACATGAATCAACGTTATTTGGGAATACTTCCTAATCCAATATGCAAGTCATACGCATCGAAGATTTTGCGCGCGATCGGTGCAGCTCCAATCGAACCAAAGCCACCTTCAGGTACAACTACAGCTATAGCCAGTTTAGGGTTTTCCGCTGGAGCAAAAGCAATAAATACAGCATTATCGACTGTTTCCCCAGAGATCTGCATAGTAGATGTTCCTGTTTTAGACGCAACAGAATACGTGACACCCTCGAATCCTGTTTTACTGACTGCTTTCATTCCTGTAAATATAGCATCCCAAAATTCACTAGGAAACTCATTGTATTCGATCACTTCCGGTTCGATTTTCTTTTCGAGTTCACCTTCATATGTTTTGATCTCATTTACGAATATCGGCTTCATTCTTTTACCTCTGCTCGCAATCGTTGCTGCATACTGTGCAAGTTGTAAAGTCGTATACTTACCATTTTGTCCCCAAGACGCATAGACAAGTGCCGATTGAGAACTCGATGTGTTCGCATTTTCATGAAAATCATTGGATCCCGCGTATTCCCGAGGCAATCCACTTCCAGTTAAAATCCCGAGACCGAATTTTTTGATGAAATTCTCCCAAGTAAACAGTCCTTTATCAAATTCTTTAAAATAGAGCCGGTTCCCAACCATAGCCGACATAAACGTATTCGATGAAACCCGAATCGCATCTACTGCATTAATATTTCCATATGCTTTTCGATCTGAATTAGAGATCCTCGCTTGATCACTGATTCTCCCAAATGAAAAATACCCCGTGTCATAGTATGTTTCGTTTAAAGTAAACAATCCAGTTGAAAGTCCAAATAATACAGTTAACGGTTTAACAGTAGATCCCAAAAAAACCATAGATGTAGGATGTTTCGGCAATTCTTCAGATGGATAATTGGAATAAGCTGTCGTAATCGTGCCATTATTAAGAAACTGCTTGACGGATTCATAATTATCTTGTGATATTCCGCCTTTCCACATATTAGCATCATAATCGGGCATGCTAGCCATCGAGACCACTTTTCCTGTTTCGACTTCTATAGCTACAGCATAACCTGATCGAGCATTCATGCCTTTACTTGCATATTTATTGTTTTTAGCTTCAGGCGATTGCAACCATGCGATTTGATCGATAATTGCTTTTTCTGTAGCTAATTGAACATCTTTATTAATTGTCAAAAATAAATTGTTACCTCTTTTGGGAGGAGTGATCGTCACTCTTCCGATGATTTTTTGCAATGCATTCACAGGATATGATTTCTCACCATTGGTACCTCGAAGTTCATCTTGATACATTCGTTCTATACCATCAAGACCCACATCTTCATTGGGAATGAATTGGTCAAACATTGAATTGTTTTTATATACATTTTGCGCGGTTTTTGTTGAAAATTTCTGTAAGTATCCAATTAATTGCGTAGCAATTGTCGTGCCATCGATCTCGCGTTCATACATTCGAATACTTTCTTCGGAAACTTCAATCCATTTAAATTCATCTCGATGCTCGAGTAAATAAGCAACTTCTTCTTTGGTTAAATCCGCTTTGATTCGACGAGGTGTGAAATAGTAGCTCGGCTCTTTTGACTTCTTTAAATCAATGTCATACCCGAGATCCATCGCTAACACGATTTGAGCTGGGGTTAACTGAATGCCTTCTGGTCTACCATACGTTTCGAACACCTGACTTAATTCCCTTGCAAGTTGAATGACTTCTGCTTTATCTTGTTGCGTGGGCTCAATTCGAAAAAATAAAGATTGCACTGAAACTGTATACGCAAGAGGCGCACCGAAATTATCATATATATTACCACGAATGGGTGCTATTTTCGTCTCGCGAGTGGTAATGATACTTTCCAACATAGCCAGTTCTTTTCCTTCTACAAACTGAATAATAGCAAGTCTCACGATAAGTATCGAAAACAAAGCGAATATGAAAAAAAACAATAAATTCAAGCGCATACTAAAATGACGTCGCATCAAGATATGTTTTTTTTGCGTATCATCCTTATGAAGAGCTGTCTTCATTACGCATAAATTCCTTTCTCTATCGTTTGTTTTAAGGGAACACTCTTCCCATTCAAATCATGTATATGCCATAGACCGCCACTCCAATTAAAATCGCAAAAATGAATATCCATTTTAAAACCGATTTCACAACACGAACGACGATGAACAATACAAGCAGGATACCTAATAGTATATACCAATTCTCTGTAATCCAAGATGTTTCCATATTCATAGGATCACCTTTCTCACGTATCGTTAGTGGATATGTGTTATATTTTACCATTTTGATATCAACCTGCGTGCATAAATGAAATGGAAGATCACTCATATCTAAAGACGTGGAGCGGTTTACTTTTGTTTACTGAGCGTTACAACATCTTTAACGATATACGAAGGTTCAAGTGTTTCATCACTAGCGTTATAATAATTACGAACATTCCCTTGTTGGTCGACAATCAGAATCGAATTCGAATGTGCGAAGTTCCCGTCTTTTTGTTTGACTGCCATGACTCCATATTGTTCTGCTAATTCTTTTGTTTCATTCTCATTTCCACGCAAAAACATCCAGCCTGAAGGATCCGCTTGAAATCGATCGGCATACTTTTGCAACACTTCTGGTTTGTCTCGATCTGGATCGACAGTGATTGATAAAATCATAGCATCTTCACCAAATAATCCTTGTTTTTGTAATTCATCTTGAATTTTCGAAAGAAAGAACGTAGTTGGTAAACATACATCGGGGCAACTCGAAAAGAAGAAATACACGAGTCTCACTTTTCCATCCAATTCACTCATCTTCACAGTCTGTGATTGTATATTCGTTAATTGGAATTCAGGTGCCTTCTTGATGATCGACAAGCGTTCGTCGATATTACGTTGTTGTAGCGTTGATTGATACATGAACACTGCAACCATCCCGATCAAGATCACTATGACTGCAAGCTTGAATCCATGTTTACTTACAAACCTACTCATTTATACTTCCCCTCCTAAGCTCTCGCTGTGTCAATCACCATGAAGATAAACATAAGTGTCAAATAATTAATGGAATACAAAAACATACCTTTGGACCACTTTTCCTCATCTTTCGCAACAAAACCAACAACACTCATGCATAACCATATCAATCCTAACGCAGACACAACAACCAAGTAAATCTGGCCGACATATCCATAAAAATGAAGCAATAATGTCACGGGTACTAATAGAACAATATAGCGAATCATACTGATTTTGGTAATGAAAGTTCCTCTAACTACAGGTAATAACGGAAACCCTGCTGCACGGTATTCTTCCATGCGGCGAATTCCTAAAGACCAAAAGTGAGGGGGCTGCCATAAAAATAAGATTAAAAATAAAATCAATGCTCCCGCATCTATGGTTTGGGAAACAGCGCAATACCCGATCATCGGGGGTGTTGCTCCCGAGATACTTCCCACAAATGTACTCCATGTCGAGGTTCGCTTAAACCAATACGTATATACCCCTACATAAAAGACAAGGCCTGTAAAACCAAGTAATGCGGCAAGCCACGAATTCGCAAGAATCAAAAGTATGAACAGTCCTATCGTTCCTAATATACTCCCATACCATAATACAGTTTGAGGGGAAACTTTGCCTGTCGGTAACGCACGGTTTTGCGTTCTTTCCATTTTCGAATCCATATCACGATCTAAATAGTTGTTGAAGACACAGCCAGATGCCATGACAAGTGCTGTACCCACAAGCACATATACCATCAACAACACATCTATGTTCCATTTTGAAGCGACCCAGAATCCCCCAAAAGCAGTGATCGAATTAGAATATACGATGCCTGGTTTGATTAATCGATAGTAATCTTTCCATGTGACTCTTTCAACGACCAATGATTCACTCACCACATAATCCTCCAGACCATAAACGTATCTACTGTTTATCATACCAACCTTATCACAGATTTACAATGTACGGAATTCAATGTCAACATATCGACAAAACTTAAAAAAACCTAAGCCGAAGCACTAGGTTCCTTACATCTACTTATGCAACTTGAGAAACAAATGTAATCGAACTTCGGTACAGTGAGCGACCAAATGAAGCAAACATCGGTCGACCCATGACTGGCTGTGATGTAGGAATCGAAGCATTCGGATCACCCATGTGTGCAAAAGCGATTATGGTATGTTCAGCACTAATGAAATTCAGATTGATCCTCTATGCAGTTGGGTAGGAAAAGCTCCCTGGGTTTTGGGAGTTTTTCCACTCAGCGTTCTTCGCTATACTGATGGCGGTTGTTATTCCGATTTGTGTGGCTTTTGTTCTCGGTTACTTCACTTTCAAAAATCGAATCCGAGGTGCTTTCTTTGACATCCTCTCGCAAGCTACCGTGATGATTACGGTGACACTCTTCGTTGGTCATCAAGGCTATACGGGAGGAACCAATGGACTCACAAATTTCACAACGTTTCTTGATTTGTCGTTAAAAGCCCCTTCAACTAAGTACCTGTTGTTTTATCTGACACTCGTTACATTAGGCGTTATACTCGTCTCATGTTCCCTTATTTTTGGCCCATTCTATTTGGTGCGATGTTCATTATCGTTGTTCTCTTTTTTCCCAAAGGGATCGTAGGTTCGATCTC
Organism: Paenibacillus alvei; assembly: GCA_945881905.1. Lineage (GTDB taxonomy): Bacteria > Bacillota > Bacilli > Paenibacillales > NBRC-103111 > CAMCVV01. The sequence continues at coordinate 39,138 of CAMCVV010000016.1, read as the reverse complement.
ATCCAATTACTCCAGATAGATAAGCTTCATAAAGCCATTTCGTCGACCAAGGAGGAAGCCAACGTGAGTGAAGCCACCTTCATTGGGAATTGTGAAGCGGATGAAGAAACTCCGATATTGGAAGACGACTTTACTCGATGAACCCATGGAAGGCATTCAACCATCCATCGTCCAGGAAATTGAAAGACTTATCGAAAAGATCAAAAAAGAACAACAAATAGCTGTGCTTCTCGTCGAACAAAGCCTTGAATTTGCAACGCAGATTGCAGATTATTACTACCTTATGGATAAAGGGACGATCGTGGGGCAAGGGCACACATTTGAATTAAATGAAGATCAAATCAGAAAGCATCTCGTTTTGTGATCCACGTTTACACATTCAGATGGATGCAAGTTAGTCTTGGGACGAGCCGTCCCATGAGACTAACTTTCTTTTTTTGAACAACCGTCACGATTCCTGAATGTTGACATAGGATACATCAAGAAATAAGCCCACACCTTATTGATCGGGTGCAAAGGAAGTGACTGCTTTCATTCATGGCCGTAATTAAAGCGAACACCAATGATAAGAGAATTCTTGCGCGCTTGATGCGTGCAGAAGCAGAAGGCGAAGGAAGACTCGGTATGTTGCTTGTCGGCAATGTAGGCGTCAACCGCGTGCGAGCAAACTGTCTTGACTTCAAATCAATTCGCACGATTCCACAAATGACTTTCCAAAGTCCGGGAGGATTTGAAGCAACACAAAAAGGATATTTCTATCAACGAGCTCGAACAAAAGAAACACGGTTAGCTCAAAGAGTAATAAATGGCGAAAGATATCACCCTGCCAACTTTTCCTTGTGGTTTTATCGTCCCACAGGCGGATGTCCGAATCAATGGTTTAATCAACCCCATGCCGGCCGATATAAAAGTCATTGTTTCTTCGCACCTACAGGCCAAAACTGTCCAAATGTATACTAGTTTCTAAAGGAGGATTATTAAACATGACACAGCATCACCACATCTGGGGTAATCAAGCTTGGACATCACCTTCACTGACACCATCACCATCTCAATTTCCACAACAGCTGCAGCAGCAATCAGCGATGCCCAAAAGCTATGCGAATACCATGGGACTAGGTCCTATACCAAGCATGTTTGGACCGAGTTATTCAGTAAACGCATCATCTCAACAACTATCACAACAACCAATAGCACCATTGCCATATATGACACCACCCATCGCTAGCGGTAGCCAAGTCGTCACACCTGGAAAAACCCCTGGTGTTAACGTGCCAGGTCTGTTGCCGATCGAGGAATCATATATTGAAAATATACTGCGTTTTAATCTAGGGAAAATGGCGACCATTTATATGACCTATGAAGGAAATTCAGAGTGGAATGCTAAAGTATATAAAGGCAAAATTGAAGCCGCGGGTAGAGATCATATCATTATTAGTGACCCGGAGACAGGTACTCGTTATTTACTATTGATGGTTAACTTGGACTACATTACTTTTGATGAGGAACTCAAATACGTGCCTCCGGGCCAGCTTCAACGATAACCTCTTCTCATTCACAACACCTCAGCGTCCATTAGTCCACCTCGAGCCCTAGATGACTTCATTAGTGATGATTTCAATCTTGTGGCTCCTCTTCCATCAGGATAACTCCATGCTGCGATTTGATCTATTTAATTATTTGGCGATCTGATTTATTTTTGCTTGTAACATGGCAAACTAATCATGATGGATATTACGTATATCGTGGAGAGAGGATGCTTGTAATGGATACAGGAACACATCTTGTTTTTGGCTTAGGGCTTGCAGGACTTGCTCACATCGATCCTGTGATTGCTTCGGATCAATCCCATATCATTGCTGTAATGGTCGGTACAGTCATCGGTTCACAAATTCCAGACGCCGATGGACTCATGCGACTAAAGAATAATGCAGCGTATATTCGGAACCACCGAGGTCTCTCTCATTCTTTACCTGCAATGGTTGTATGGACATTGCTGATCGTAGGTGTGCTCGTATGTTTGTTTGATCATTTACCTGTCTGGCACGTTGGTTTTTGGGTAGGACTAGCTGTCTGTGTGCATGTAGGAAGCGACTTGTTTAACACCTATGGTACACAAGGTCTGCGACCATTTTCCCAAAAATGGATTTCGTGGAACATTATCCACATATTTGATCCATTCATCTTTACGAGTCATGTCATTGCCATAGTGATATGGTCTTTAGGTCTTGTAGAACCTCATTTCATATTTCCAACACTATATGTTCTTATAGTATGTTATTATATGTGGCGTACCCTCGTGCATCATCAATTGAAGAAAAATCTACTTCACCAAGATACTTATTTTGAAACTGGCGATACCTATGAATTATTTACAACGTATCACATTCATGTCTGGCATGTACTCAAAGTCAAAAAAAATGGATTGTTCGTCCTCGGCGAATTAAAGTCTGGTCGATTAAACTGGGTTGATGCCGTGAAATGTGAGAATCATCCTGCTATCGATGCTTCTAAGCATCATGAAGATGTGCAAGCTATGCTATACTTTAGTTCTTACGCTTGTCCGTCTGTAAAACTACACACATGGGGATATGAAGTCAGATGGTCTGATATTCGCTATCGGTATCGAAAACAATATCCTTTCGTTGCTGTCGTGGTTATGAATTTTGAATTTGAAATTTTAGACACGTTTACCGGTTGGGTAAGTGAATCTAAGCTTGAAAAGAAACTGCGTTTGGATTTATATTAATAGGCATGAGGATACTCCTCTTCAACAAACAGGAACGGAAAGGTTGTGAACCATTATGAAGAAACCTATCGCTTTATTGTATGCGATCTGTAGTACTATTTTGTTAGCACTTATCAGTTATTTTATTAGTATCGGACAACCGATTCTTGTATTCGTTTCAAGTCTTGCTGCTTTGTTATTTATCGGATTCGGATTCGTGTTGAAAGTGAAACTTCAAAAGAAAACACTCAAATAATCTAGCGTTTTTGTCGGGAAGGAGACTGAAATGAATTCACGTATAGATATTGTCGTGAGGTCAACAGAAATCGATGTCAACGGACACGTGAATAACGCAAAGTATGCAGAATATCTTGAATGGGGACGCGAAGCATGGTACGACCAAGCGGGGTTATTTTACAACGTACTTCGTGATCTAGGTGTGTATACCGTCGTCGTTAATTTGCAAATGAATTTCATGAGAGAATGCATACAAGGCGATCGACTATGGATTACTTGCAAGCCTTCTTCCATAGGTCGGACGAGTTATGTGTTCGATCAAGAAATAACGAATCAAAACCATGTACGATGCATGGAGTCTAGAGTCACGTGTGTCACTGTAAGTGTGAAAACACGCAAAAGTTGTGAAGTCCCCTATGAGCTTGCACATTTATTCACGAAACAAGCTTGACCCCTACCCTATGAAATCCGTATAGATGAATCACTTATTTACATATGCTTCGTCATTTCAATTCATATCATCAAAAAACCCATTCTTTTTTTAACTTCAAAAAGAGTTTGATTTGCGATAACTGCAGCTTCTTCTGCACCTTTTCTTAGCATCTCATGGACTTGTCCTGATTTGCGTATCTCTTTATATTGTTGTTGAATAGGTTCAAGAACAGCTACAAGCTGATCCGCAAGATCTTTTTTGAACGGCCCATATCCGATGCCGGAATATTTATTTTCGATTTCTGCAATGCTCATATCTGCAAACTGTGCGTATATACTTATTAAATTACTGATTTCGGGTTTGTTCTGAGGATCGAATGTTACCTCACGCTGTGAGTCGGTAACTGCACGACTCATTTTTTTGCGAATCACGTCTGGCTCATCTAACATCGCAATATAGCTATTGGGATTGGCGTTGCTTTTGCTCATTTTTTTAGATGCATCATCAAGAGACATGACTCTTGCACCGATTTCAGGCATATAGGGTTTGGGGACTGTGAAAAAATCACCGAAACGCTGGTTAAATCGTTGAGCAAGATCTCGAGTGAGTTCTAAATGTTGTTTTTGATCGTCACCTACTGGTATGAGATCGGCAAGGTATAGCAAGATATCTGCTGCCATCAAAGAAGGATATGTGAATAAACCAGCACCGACAGAATCTTTTCCTGCTGATTTATCTTTGAACTGCGTCATGCGTTCTAATTCACCCATCGAAGTGATCGTGGTCAGTAACCATCCGAGTTCTGCGTGAGCATGCACATGAGACTGCATAAAAATCGTTGCATGGAGAGGATCAATTCCCGCAGCAACATACAATGCAGCAATGGACTCTGACTGCTCTCTAAGTGCTTCAGGTTGCTGTGGGACGGTAATTGCATGCAAATCAACGACCATAAAATAACAACGATGCGTATGCTGTAACTTGGTGTAATTCCGTATAGCACCCATATAATTCCCAATAGTTAACTGTCCACTCGGTTGAATTCCAGATAATACTGTTTTCATATGTTTCCCTCCTTAACTTCCATATAGTATAATGGGGATTAAGTAGTTGTCAATCATCTATCTTCGATGTTTGCGTAACCAATGGAGTTTGCTAAGTCCAGGTAACCCCAAAAACTTCAAAGGAGAATTGAAATTGCAACCTTCCCTTCAACGTTGGAGTATCTCTGTTGTTTTAGCGATAATCCTCCTATCGATCGTACTCTTGTGGGTTACGAATAGCTTGCCTGATCTGCAATCATTGTCCATGGATCACGTAAGTAACTTTAAGACCATATGGATTAGTCTGATCCTTGAAGCGTTTCCGTTTATATTACTCGGTGTTCTCGTGTCTGCATGTTTACAGACTTTCGTATCTGAACAAACCATTCGGAAGTTAACTCCTCGAAATCCCGTTATCGCTATTTTATTCGCTTGTGGATTAGGTGTGATCTTCCCGATATGCGAATGCGGTATGATCCCCGTCGTTCGTCGTTTAATCCGCAAAGGGATGCCGATTTATATCGCAGTTGTTTTCATTCTCATCGGACCGATTCTAAATCCTGTTGTATTCGCTTCTACATATATGGCATTTCGATCAAGACCAGAGATCGCTTATTCTCGAATGGGTTTAGCATTTGTGATTGCTTTTGTGATTGGACTCTTGTTGTTTAGATTTTTGCGAGAAAATCCTTTAAAACTTTCTATGGAGAATCTTGCGCCAACCTCACATTCGATAGAAGAACACATTCCACATCTACATGCTCAAGATGATCCCGGTTCCCATCAGCTCATGCCTGACAAAGCCTTTCTTGATTCGCACAATCATACGCCAACAGGTATTACACATAAGTTTCTGTCTGTGCTTCGACATGCTTCCGATGAGTTTTTTGAAATGGGTAAATATCTGATGATCGGTGCTTTGTTGGCAGCTTTGATTCAAACGTTGGTTGCTAGGGAATCTCTCATTGCTATCGGCCAAGGGCCATTATGGTCTCATATCTTTATGATGGGCTTTGCTTATGTATTATCCATTTGTTCCACTTCTGATGCATTTATTGCTTCATCCTTTGCAACAACTTTTAGCACAGGTTCATTACTGACATTTCTCGTCTTTGGACCGATGCTTGATATCAAAAGCACATTGATGCTCTTCTCTGTATTTAAAGCTCGCTTTGTTTTGCAATTATCAGGTCTCGTTGTCGTGGTTGTCTTGCTCGTTTCATTACTTTTCGAACGTATATTTTTAACCTAATTTTCCCTGAGAAATGAGGTAGCCTCTCGATGCAAAAATCAATTTCACTGCAATATCTGATAAAAGCTCTCGTTTTGTTTGGTTTTTCTGGTTATATTATGTATTTAGTCAGAACAGATGGCATGTCTTATTATATCGCACCTCATATGCAGAACTACATTGAATGGTCTGCTATTGCTTTTTTTGCGATGGCTGTTTATCAACTGTATGTTTCAATCCATTCGCTTTGGTCTAAGACTGAGGCATGTGATTGTGGACATGAGCATCATCACGCTGAATCTAGGTTTAAACATGTATTCGTCTATGGCTTATTCATTCTCCCGCTTTTACTAGGCTTCCTAATGCCCAATGCAACTATGGGAACAACTCTCGCAGCAAAAAAAGGAATGAATCTAAGCAGTTCAAGCGCGATTAAGCAAAATATAGTCGCTGCGCAAGATGCTACTGTGACGCAAGATGTTGCAACTGTTCCACAAGATGTTGCCACTGTTCCGCAAGATACGACTGCTGTTGCAACTACACAAGCCTCCAATGAAAGCGGTCAAGAAACTTCTGCTTCTGACGCAACACTTGAAACCATGTTTGTATCCGATATTTTCACTGAAGTGTACGCTATATTCGCCAAAGAAATCTATCCATCGGAAATCATAGAAGTCAAAGAAGAGCTCTTCATCGAAACGCTGACGACGATCGATCTGTTTCTCGACCAATTCATTGGCAAAAGAATTTCGTTAGAAGGCTTTGTGTATCGTCAAGACGACATGACCGACAAACAATTTGTGCTTGGACGATTTGCGATTCAATGCTGTGCAGCGGACGGTTCTCCATTCGGCGTTCTCGTTGAAGATGATCAAGCACAGCGATTCGCTACGGATAGTTGGATTCGTGCTACAGGTATCATTGAGAAAACGACGTTCAACGATGTAGAAATCATCCAATTGCGACTTGAATCTTATGAACCCATTCCTGAACCTGGCGCAGCATATGTATACATTAATTATGATTTTGGTATGTAAATGAATGCAAGAACAGGAGCATTCCGCTAAGTGTTTACTCACTTAGAGAGAATGCTCCTGTTCTTATGGACAGCATCCGCATGATGCATCCATTAGATTTTCATGATACCCCCAGTGCTTGCTGAAGTGACTAATTTGGAATATCTGGCCAGATAGCCACTCTTAATCTTAGGTTCAAAGCCTTTCCAATCCTTTCGACGCTCTTGCATCTCTTCTTCAGAAATCAAGACATCGACACGGCGATCCTCCAAATGGATCTCAATCATATCGCCATCATGTACGAAAGCAAGCGGGCCACCTTCAGCTGCTTCAGGTGATATATGACCTAAGCTAATCCCTCTAGATGCTCCTGAGAATCGACCATCTGTGATTAAACCCACTTTTGCTCCAAGACCCATACCTACGATCAAAGAAGTCGGTGAAAGCATCTCTGGCATTCCAGGACCACCTTTGGGTCCTTCATACCGAATCACGACGACATGACCTTCTTTCACTTTACCACTTGATATACCGGTAAGTGCTTCTTCTTGCGAATCAAAACAAATGGCAGGGCCCACAAAGCGGATGCCGACAGATTTGTCTACAGCTCCCACTTTAATAATACTGCCATCTGGTGCTAAGTTGCCGAACAATACTGCGAGTCCACCTTTTTCACTGTGTGGGTTATCTAACGTATGAATGACTTCTGTGTTTTGAATTTCACAACCTTCGACATTCTCACGTATCGTCTTCGTTGTTACGGAGAGTAGATCGCCGTTGAATGCACCTGGTTTTTTGAGTAACTCATGAATGATCGCACTGACACCACCTGCGAGATGAACATCTTCAATGTGAAAATCAGATGCAGGTGCAATTTTGGCCAAATGAGGTACACGATCTGCAATTTGATTAATTCTTTCGATCGGATAATCTATGCCTGCTTCATGCGCTATCGCTAGCGTATGCAAAACAGTATTGGTTGAACCACCCATCGCCATATCTAATGCAAACGCATTGTCAATAGCTTCAATGGTCACAATATCTCTAGGTTTGATATCTAACTCGATCAATTCCATCAGTTTCCTAGCAGAAAGTCTGACAAAATCTTTTCTCGCTTCGTCTACAGCTAGTATTGTTCCATTCCCAGGCAAAGCAATGCCTAACCCTTCTGCTAAGCAATTCATCGAATTAGCAGTAAACATCCCTGAGCACGAGCCACACGTTGGACAGCCGTATTGTTCAAGTTCAGTTAGATCTTGTTCATTAATTTTGCCAGATTGGAAAGCACCTACACCTTCAAATACAGACGACAGCGAAATAGATTTGCCGTTCTTATCTTTACCTGCTTTCATCGGTCCACCGCTTACAAGAATCGTGGGGATATTCACTCGAAGTAGTCCCATAATCATACCTGGTGTGATTTTGTCACAGTTGGGAATACAGATTAATCCATCGAACCAATGTGCATTTACCACAGTTTCAAGAGAATCCGCAATGATTTCACGACTGGGTAATGAGTACCGCATACCGATATGCCCCATTGCTATCCCATCATCAACACCAATGGTGTTAAATTCAAAGGGAACACCTCCTGCTTCACGGATGGCTTCTTTAACGATTTTGCCGAACTCCTGTAAATGTACGTGACCTGGTACTATATCAATATACGAATTACATACAGCAATGAATGGTTTTCCGAAATCTTCTTCCTTGACACCTGCTGCACGCAACAGACTACGGTGAGGTGCACGGTCAAAACCTTTTTTGATCATATCACTACGCATTTTTTTTACCACTAGACGTTCCTCCCAGAGATTCACATTGAAAACACTGTTAATAATTATAACATATTTTCAGAGTTTACTGCCACTTATTGATCCAGACCCTAAAACTACTTTCTCCCGAAATCCGCTTTGATTTCTCCATGCTTTTTCGTGTCCCATTTCAGAATTCGGTTCGTATATGTATGATGGCGCAACCAGTCCAGCGCTCGATCTACAAGTTGCCACATCTCCGCGGTAGTTTCATCTCTGACCAAATTCGTCGATACCTGTTGTTTTCGAATCCAACTTAACGCTGTCACTGAATCTGTGTAAATGGTTTTATTGCTATTTATAGATTTCAAATAAGCAAGTGCGTGCACAATAGCTAGAAACTCGCCTAGATTGTTTGTTCCTTTGCCTATAGGTCCTTTGTGAAAAAGAATCTCGCCTGTACGCGTATCCACACCCTTGTATTCAACAATACCAGGGTTACCTAAACAACCCACATCAACCGAAACACTATCGAATTCGATACCTATATCCGAGATAACGTTGGTCGATTTCCTGCCCTGATGGTAGGCTTGCTCGGCCTCTTGTAGCGTTTCAAAAGATTTAAATTTTGCTTGTGGATAGTGTTTTGTTTGCGTTTGGCAATCTGCCCAAGAACGATAAATACCTGGTAGATGACCTTCCCAAACAACATAATATTTAGAATTCGCCATATGATGCACCTCTAGCTAGTTTAATTTGAACGATTGCCTTTTTCACAAGATCTACGGTATGAATCACATGTGGATGATATGGATCGCGCCAACGATTGGGCAACGTTTCCTGAATCCACTATGTAATAAAGCCGGAAGGCCCACATCGATACACATTGGTTCCTTGATGATTTCATTGTCTCCCATCATCAATAACACATCCGCAAGTATATAAGCTGTAATCCAGCATCAAATGTTACATTTGACACTTCCATGTGGAACTCAGACACCATGAACATATTCCTTTCAACCGCTTTGGTTAATCATACTGTAATTTACCATTAGTTGTCATGCTTAGTTTTTGATTTTTGGTAAAGACTATTTTATGAATGGAGGTGATAACTGTGGGAGCAGGACAATCAAGAGGTAGTAACACTTTAGTCGTTCCTCAAGCAAGTCAAGCATTAGAGCAATTGAAATATGAAGTCGCTCAAGAGCTAGGCATACAAATCCCCCAAGATGGTTATTATGGTTACATGGCTACTCGTGATACGGGTGCAATTGGGGGTCACATTACTCGTCGATTGGTACAAATTGCAGAACAAACATTAGCTAGTCAAACAGGTAGATAAATTCAAACTTGCATGGAAAGAAAGGGTGATCATTCGATCACCCTTTCTTTTTTGTGAAATACAAGTCAACGCATGAATATTCGTTACGTTTTAGATAAATTCGCCAAATTATAGTTGGATTCGAATTGAACACTTGCATGTAGTGTATTTTGCTTGATCCTGAAATCAAATAATATCTCACCGTGTGTCCATTTCTTATACTGCAAGGATTGCAGCGCCATTTGAATAAAAGATTGAAAATGGGGCTCTGTTAATCCTGTAGATTGACTTTGCAATTCTCCACCTATACCTTCTATAGGTATGTGCTTAATGCCGAATTTACCAATCACATTATTACGAATTTGCAAAAATAAAGTGCCTGAATTTAATACTTTTAACTCTTCTTTAATTTCAGAAAACACTATTTCCACTTGTCGTGCTAAAGGAAGTTGTTCTACTTTCATTACGTATCTCCTTTCCTTTTTTTGCAATATTAAGTATTTTCTGAGTTGTTATACAATTATATGATATAAATCTAATATTTTTCAATAAGTTTTTTCATTAAATAATTAAAAATTTTTTTTATGAGATTTACGATGAAAGTTCAAGCTTCTTTCCTACCATCAAAACACATATTGAGGTATAATCATGCTAACACCAGATTTCAGTATGGAGGCGAAGAGGAAATGAAGCCACTTCAAATATCAGCAGAAACCGCACAAAAGTTAGCTGCACAATTACAAATCCCAATCGAGCATCTGATGCACATGCCACAGCATATCCTCATGCAAAAATTAGTTGAACTTTCCAAAAAAACAGATGCGCAGGATGATTCTAGTTCATGATTCCTTTCGCGAATACATGGCCCTACGAGACGATGATGAAAGATATTTATGTTGTGGAATGTCCGTTTTGTCAATCTCAAAATATTATCCTCCCCTTGAAGCCAAGCGAACTTCAAGAGATTCATGAAGGTAAAAAGAAACTGCTTGTGTTTCCTTGTTGTTACAATAAAGTAACTGTCATTGATACAGATGTTGATTATTTATTAACAGACACTCCTCTCAGAAAAAAATAAGATCGTCTCCCGCATTAGAATGATATAACTCCTTCACCCCAAACATACACTGGTATCGCGGGGGAGGGATTAGTTATGGAAAAGACGGGCGCATTACAAGTGAGTCTCATTATTTTACTATCCATCACTTCATTACTTTTAGTGTCTGTCTTCCCACATGAGAGTCTAAGCGCAGCTGTGAACGGAATTTCCATTTGGTGGGAGGTTCTTTTTCCTGCTCTTTTTCCTTTTTTTGTGATTTCTGAATGTTTGCTTGGCTTTGGTATTGTTCATTTTTTTGGTTCCGTTCTAGATCCGATGATGAGACCTGTATTTAAAGTTCCTGGCGTAGGTGGCTTCGTTATGGCGATGGGATTTGCTTCGGGTTATCCCGTTGGTGCTCGCATGACTTTACAAATCTGGCAACAAGGTTACTTACATAAGCATGAAGCAGAGCGTTTGCTAGCATTTACCACAACAGCCGATCCGATTTTCCTAGTGGGCGCTGTATGTGTAGGCTTCTTCAAAGATACGAGTCTTGCGCTGATCCTCATTGTTGCTCACTATCTTGGAGCTGTGATCGTGGGTATCCTGATGCGCTATTACCGTCGCTCTGCTAACTCAGAAGTCGATTCAACATCAACTACTCATTCGTGGTGGTTTCGAGCATTTGAAGCAATGCATCAAGCGCGATTGCGTGATGGAAGACCTCCTGGAACAATTATTGCGCAAGCGATTCGACATGCTTTGCAATTGATTTTTATCATCGGTGGTTTGGTTGTTTTTTTTTCTGTGCTATTGGAAGTTTTCTCTACTGGAAAACTACTGCATGGTATGGATGAGTTGATCGGTATTGTGCTAACGGTTGTAGGCATACCACCCGAGTTATCAAGTGCAATCCTTCATGGTCTGGTTGAAGTGACACTCGGAGCCCAGACTGCTGCTCAACAAGTAGGCAGTATCTCCTTAATGAGCACAACTGCTGTCACTGCGTTTATCATATCATGGGCAGGGCTATCTGTTCATACCCAAATCATGAGCATGGTCAGCGCAATGAATATAAGTTATGTACCTTTCTTTGTTGCGCGGTTCACACATGGTTTGATTTCCGCTTTACTTGTCATTGTATTATGGAACCCCTTGCAACCAATCCGACAAACGTTCGTCGAGTTCTTCCCGAGCTTTCCCCATCAGACATCGATGCTTCATTTCACTGCTTACACCCTTCCGTTACAACTCTGGATATTCATCGGTTGTTTTATCATTATTTTTGTTCTCTATAGCGGTCATTTGTTGATCAAAAAATGTATGAATGCCTAACCCTCAACAAATAATAAGAAAAGAAACCTGATGAGGGAGTGATCCAATTTCCATGAACATGTCTTTCATTCACCATTCTCGAACACTTCCTGTTCCTATCCAACGTTTACATGAATTATCCCATAATTTATGGTATAGCTGGAATGAGAGCGCTCTTGAACTATTTGCTATGATTTCACCTCGTCATTGGGAAGAAATTGATCATAATCCAGTTCAATTACTCCATGAGATCGATGAGTCGATCTTAAACACCTTGAGTACGCGTAAAGAGTTCATTGAAGCGTATCAACTTGTCTGCGCACAATTTGATACATACATGTCTAGTGATTCTTGGTTTCAACAACAGTTCCCCAACATCCATGATTGCAAGGTAGCCTATTTCTGCGCTGAGTTTGGTTTTCATGAGTCTTTACCTATGTATTCAGGCGGACTCGGTATTCTTGCAGGTGATCATTGCAAATCAGCCAGTGATTTAGGAATCCCATTGGTAGGAATAGGTCTGCTTTATCGTAAAGGCTATTTCAATCAAAAAATTTCACTTGAAGGTGACCAACAGATCCACTTACACCGTTATGATTTCTCGAAACTTCCTCTACAGCTTGTTTTACACGAAGGAACACCATTAATGGTCTACCTTGATATCGCTGACCAGCAGATTGCCTTGCGGATCTGGGTGGCTCATGTAGGCAAAGTCGATGTATTTCTCCTCGATGCTGATCATGATGGAAATTCAGAACGAAGTCGCACATCTACATCGCAACTGTATGGTGGGGATCAAGAAATGCGACTCACACAAGAAATCATACTCGGGATGGGTGGAAGAAAAGCACTACACGCACTCCGCATTGTCCCGCTTGTATACCACATCAATGAAGGTCATGCAGCATTCTTAACCATCGAGCGGATGATCGAGCTGATCGAACGTGATGTCCCCTTCCTTACAGCAGTAGAAATCGTGAAAGCCTCTACCGTGTTTACGACGCATACACCTGTCGCTGCTGGACACGATTCCTTTCCGATGGATATAGTCGAATCCTACTTGCATCGAGCTTGTTCTAAGATTCCAGCCGACCAACGCGGATTGTTACAGCTCGGATATGATGAACCAACAGGTTTATTTAATATGACACATTTAGCGTTACAGATGTCTTCATTTCGTAATGGTGTCAGTAAACTTCATGGTGCCGTGTCTAGAGAAATGTTTAGATCCTTTTATGGAAATATAGAAGCATCTGAAGTACCGATTGATGCAATCACCAATGGTGTTCATTTGCAAACATGGCTGGCACTTGAGTGGAAACAACTCATTCAAGCATATATACCCGCTAACGATATCATCGAACAAAGCAATCCTCAATATTGGACATGTATCGATCACATCCCCGATGCATTAATGTGGGACGTGCATATGAAATTAAAACAACGAATGATTGAACACATCCGCCAAAACCTCATTGCGCGGCTCCAGCGTTACCCTTCAACTTCAGTCGAAATACAGCAAGTCAAACAATTTCTATCGCCACATATTCTAACGATTGGATTTGCGAGACGTTTTGCCACTTACAAAAGAGCTACTTTAATCTTTTCGGATCTAGAACGACTTCGCCATCTCGTGTGTCACCCCGATAAGCCGATTCAATTGGTGTTTGCAGGGAAAGCACATCCTGCGGATCAAGACGGACAGGAAATGATTCGTGCCATTTATCGCATTTCACAAAGAGAAGAATTTCTAGGGAAAATTATCATTTTGGAAAATTATGATATTCGTATTGCTCGATTTCTCGTACAAGGTGTCGATGTATGGTTAAATAATCCTCGACGACCTTACGAAGCTAGTGGCACCAGCGGACAAAAAGCTGCAATGAATGGTGTTCTGAATTTCAGTATTCTCGATGGTTGGTGGGAGGAAGGATTTAATGGAGCGAATGGTTGGGCGATCACAAGCACTGATTTTGATTCGGATCAAGATCTTGATCAGGAAAATACGGAAACCATCTACCGCATGCTTGAACATGAAATTATTCCACGCTATTACAGTGGAGACGATTCGCATCATCCCTGGATACACATGATGAAAGCTTCGATTCGTTCCTTGAGCCCTCAATACAATTCGCATCGGATGTTACACGATTATACATTGAAGTCTTACTTGCCTTGTGCCAAACGAGCTAGAGCCTTTTCACTCCATCATCCACTCGCTGAGCAAGTCGCGAACTACAAGTCATTCATGCGTTCACATTGGTACCAGGTGAAGATTGTTTCTGTGCATGATCACGCTGTAATCGGTCAACCTTTGAAAATGATTACAGCCCATATTCTGTATGGTGAGGTTTGGCCTGCGGACACGATCGTAGAGTTGATTTATTACGAAGATCACGATGGCCATTGGGCTCAACAAGCGATCGAGATGAAGTTGGTGCAACCTATTGACCCACATGACCAACTAAGAACTTATCCATATGTTGCTACCATTCCTGCACATTTATACCATGGTCCTCATTTTTCAATTCGTGTGCGTCCGATTTCCACACAGTTCGCTCATCCCTTTGAACTGCCTTTATTCACTCGCACCTAAAAGAATGAAGTCGTTTTAAGGAATAAGTCTTTTCTTCTTCTTCATTTTTGATTATGATGAATGTATAACCAGTGGACGAATTCGGGAATGCATCTAGGAGGTACTGATTTGAAATATAGCATTGTGCACCGTGACGACGACTTATCCCAAGCACTTAGTCAACGCTTTCATACAATGGCATTTCAGCGGGGTTTAATTCAAGATGATGTTACGCCAGACATCGTCCTATCGATTGGTGGAGATGGCACGATGCTTCGTGCTTTTCATCAATACCAACGAGATGTTTTGCGTATCGCATTTGTAGGTGTTCATACAGGGAAACTTGGTTTTTTTGCGGATTGGCAACCCGAGGAGATTGAGCGTTTAGCTGATTTAATGCACGATGTCGAATCTGCAGAATCTCTTCATATTGTTAAGTACCCCCTTGTAGAGATCGAAGTACATACCTTGAGCGGCGTAGAATTATATCTAGCACTGAATGAATTTACACTCAAAGGAATTGAAGAAACACTTGTTGCTCAGCTCGACATCAACAATGAGCTGTTCCAAATGTTTCGCGGGGACGGTATATGTATTTCTTCTCCTTCAGGGAGTACGGGATATAACAAAAGTTTAGGTGGCGCGATGGTTCACCCAGCGATTGAAGCTATCCAAATCGCTGAAATTGCTTCGATTAACAACCGTCTGTATCGTACATTAGGTTCGTCGATCATTTTACCCAAACATCATCACTGTGACATCTATCCAATAACGAAGCAGAACCTGTTGATTTCTTTAGATCATAATTATTCGCAAAGAAAAGATATTATCTCGATTCGATGTCGCGTATCTCCAGAAGTTAAAGTGAATTTCGCGCGTTTTCGACCGTTTCCTTTTTGGAATCGTGTCCGAGATGCATTTATTGGGCATGAACCTCAGTAAGCGCTAAATTCTTAGGACTCTAGCGCTTCTTGGGGAATCGAGTTGGTTTCACTTGTTTTCATAATAATAAAATATTTACAACCAAAATTACAATATTCATGAATATAATCTTTCAATCCAACCACAGATGTGTCTTTCGTCACACGAGGGTTATTTTCTTTGAAAAAACCTCTAAGCCGCAGTTGATTGTACCCCCAATCACCTACAATATAATCATAGCGATCTAACACTTCACTATATCTCAAGCGAAACGCTTCTATATCCCATGCATTGCGATAATTGGTGACGATTTCATAAGATCGATTCCCCATTTCAATCATATTCCCTTAAAGCCTCCTTTATGAAATAAATGATGTCTTGCCATTTAATTGTGTATCGCGTGTAACTGTTCACGCGCATGGTACGAGCTTCTTACAAGTGGTCCGGACTCTACATGCTTGAATCCTCTGTTCATGCCTTCTTGTTTCAAATCCGCAAATTGTTCGGGAGTGTAAAATTGTTCGACATATAAATGCTTAGTAGATGGTTGTAAATATTGACCCATCGTCAAAATATCGACATCTGCATTTCTCAAATCATCCATGGTTTGTAGAATTTCATGCCATTGCTCACCTAATCCAAGCATCAAGCTTGATTTCGTTGGAATCTGAGGTGCGATTTGTTTGGATTGTTTAAGCAAAGCTAAAGATCGATGATATTTGGCTTTAGAACGAACACGATCAGACAAACGCTCTACCGTTTCTATATTATGGTTAAGGACGTGTGGCTTTGCCACCAAGACGATGTGCAATGACTGTTCTCTTCCCATGAAATCAGGTATCAATACTTCGACACTACACATAGGTAGCTGTTGTTTGATTGCATCAATCGTCTGAGCGAAAATACTTGCTCCTCCATCGATAAGATCGTCTCTTGCTACAGAAGTGACTACACAGTGCTTAAGTCCCATTTGTACAGCTGCTTCTGCGACGCGTCGTGGTTCTTCTAGGTCAAGCTCAGTTGGTAATCCATGGTTTACAGCGCAAAACCGACAAGCACGTGTGCATATATCTCCTAGAATCATAAATGTTGCTGTACGATTTGTCCAACATTCGTGAATATTCGGACATTTTGCTTCTTCACAAACGGTATGTAACGTTTTTGAACGCATCATGGATTTTAGTTCTTTATAATTATCACCTGTTTCAAGCTTGATTTTCAACCAATCAGGCTTTCGCAAGATATCTCTGGTTGCCATGTCCAATTCCTCCCTTAGAGGCGTTTTATGAATTATATTATACCATGAAAATGAATACAATCCACTTCTGAGTTACCCGCTCAGATAGAATTTATGATAAACTATAAGTATTCGATTACATAGATGATACATACCTCACGCCGTATGATACGTTTGCACATGGCCTATGATTTTACTTACTTACACGTCGTTCTGATAATTGTCCATAAAGGAGTGAAAGACACAATGACAATAGCACATGATGTGCGTCAAAAAAATGTGCGGCTTGGAGAAATTTTACTAGGCATGCAGAAAGTTATGGTTGCTTTCTCTGGAGGTGTAGACAGTACATTTGTATTAAAACGAGCTCATCAAGTACTTGGAGATCAAGTGCTTGCTGTAACTGCTGCTTCAGAAACTTTTCCCTCTAGAGAATTTGATGCTGCTGTGGAACTTGCAGAAACCATGGGTGTGACGCTATATAAGACGGAAGTCAAAGAACTTGAGAATGCCGACTTTGTCGCCAATAATCCTGATCGCTGCTATCACTGTAAAACCGGCCTGTATTCACATTTGCAGGTTCTTGCCAAAAATATGGGATATTCCTACATTCTAGACGGTTCAAATGTCGATGATCTTGGCGATTATCGTCCTGGTCTCAAAGCCAAAACTGAGCAAGGCGTTCGCAGTGTGTTGCAAGAAGCTGGTCTTTATAAAGAAGAAATACGCCAATTATCCAAAGAACTAGAGCTACCTACTTGGAATAAAGCTTCTTTTGCTTGTCTTTCCTCTAGAATTCCTTATGGCACCATAATCGAGAAATGGAAAATCGATCAGCTCGATCAAGGTGAATACTTCTTAGCACAACTTGGTTTATATCAAGTACGCGTCAGACATCACGATACCATAGCACGGATCGAAGTCATGCCCGATGAAATGAGCAAAGTGATTACACATAGCGAACAAATCTACGCCAAATTCACTGAATTAGGGTTTACTTATGTAACACTCGATCTACAAGGTTATCGGACAGGCAGTATGAATGAAGTGCTCTCGCAAGCAACCAAAGACAAAGTTAAGGCTGAAACCATATGACAGACATAGATACCTTATTACAAGAATTTCAAGCGGGTACGCTAAACATGACAGAAGTCAAACATCACTTAGCGCAATTGCACGCTGCATCACAACCGCTTTCGATCGACTTGGGATTTGCACAGTTGGACCTAGAAAGAAAGAAGAGAACCGGATTTCCTGAAGTCATATTTGGAGAAGGTAAAAGCGCAGAACAAATCGCAATCATCATGCAACGGATGATTGAACACACGAATCAAGTCATTGTCACACGTGTCGATGCTCATATAGCTGCCCATGTGCAAGCTGTGATTCCAGGAATTGATTACCACGTTTCGGCACGAGCTCTCACTCGACGTGACCCTAATTTACTTTGGAATGAAGGCTATGTTGCTGTCGTATGTGCCGGAACCTCCGACATGCCAGTTGCAGAAGAAGCTGCTGTGACTGCTGAATGCATGGGTAATCGCGTGGAACGGATTTATGATGTCGGCGTTGCAGGCATTCATCGCTTGTTTCGCAGACTCGAATTAATTCGCGGTGCGAATGCGATAGTTGTTGCTGCAGGCATGGAGGGTGCCTTAGCCAGTGTGCTAGGTGGACTCGTGTCTAGCCCGATCATTGCAGTTCCGACAAGTGTAGGTTATGGCGCGAATTTCCAAGGAATGGCTGCATTACTTTCAATGCTTAATGCGTGTGCTCCAGGCATATCCGTAGTGAACATCGATAATGGATTTGGTGCAGGATATTATGCAGGACTCATCAATACAAATATATCGTCTAGGAAGTGAATCATGCGTATCTTATATTTGGACTGCTTTTCTGGAATTAGTGGCGATATGACTGTTGCAGCGCTCGTAGATGCAGGCGCGGACCGTTCGTATATCGAAGAAGAACTAGGTAGAATGAAGCTTGATGCGTACACGCTTGAATGGAACCGTGTAAACAAACAAGGGATTTCTGCACTGAAATTTGATGTGATCTTAGACAAGTCTCACCCACCAAAGCATCACCGTCATTACGCTGACATCGTAAAAATGATTCGTGAAGCAGGATTTAATGAACGTGTTACTTCTCTAAGTCAAGCGATTTTCGAGAAAATCGGTATAGCTGAAGCGAAAATTCATGATATTCCCCTAGAAAAAGTTCACTTCCACGAAGTTGGTGCGATGGACTCCATTATTGATATTATTGCAGTTGCTTTAGCTATTGATTCATTGCATATTAGTAAAATATATACTTCTCCTGTTCCACTCGGTTCAGGAACGGTTCGCATGGGTCATGGGATCTATCCAATTCCTGCTCCAGCTACGCTAGAAATGATGAAAGGATTACCGATTGCATCTTCTCCTTACAGTGTTGAGCTCACAACACCAACAGGTGCAGGTATTATTTCAGGAATTTGTCATGAGTTCTCCAAAAGCATTCCTCCCATGATCGTAGAAGCAATTGGGTATGGTGCAGGAACAAGAGATATGAAAGAACAACCCAATGTACTTCGAGTGATTATTGGAACGATGGACCCGTCGATAGGTCAATGGCAAGCGAATCATGATTACATCGTCCAGAACCTTCACCAACAACATGGGCATCATGACAATCACCATCACGACGATCACCATCACGACAATCACCATCACGATTCCACCCGTGAAGATCACCAACGCGACGATCACCAACGCGACGATCACCAACGTTATCGCGATATCTTCCCGCTTTAAGATTCATCCACTGACGAATAACGTTTTATGCATTGGATTTCTCAAACAACAGCCTCACTTGTTCGTAGACTTGCTTCAAGGGAACATGGTGTTGTTTGGCGATGTCTGCGCATTGTTGATATTCAGGAGCGAATTGTACGCGTTTGCCTTGGTAATATCCGACTTTCACTTGAACGATACCCCACGTTGTCTCTACAGATACGAATTCTCTGGCCAAACGATGGCATGTTGCGTGTACATATCTTATACCGAGAGTCGTCGTTTCTGTGAAAATGATGGCTTCCATTGCTGTGAGTTGTTCTTCATGAACAAGAACATTCAGCATAATCCCTGGTCTTCCTTTTTTCATAATAATTGGAATCCAATACACATCGTTTGCACCTTCTGCAAAAAGTTTCTCAGAAATAAAAGATGTCCATTCCGGATTCATGTCATCGATGTTCACTTGAATAATGATCATCCGATCATCGATATGCTCTTCAATATGGTTAAAAACCATAGGCCCACCTCACTTTCTTTGCATCATAACAAAAAAAAACGAAAAAAGGAATCTTTCCCCATCATGGATAAAACCCAAAGAATCGCACATCTTAAAATCGAACAAGTTGCGTAGCCTAATGTGGCATCTATTCTGACGCATGACTTGTATCAATACAATTAGGATGGTCTCCATGAACAAATATCATGGTCGGATGAAGATGTGCTTCATTAACATGCGAAACTTTTGGGGTCATTATGTTTGTATGTTCTTTTTTATGTTCTCTTGTATTTTCTCAACATCTCCATCTCATGTTGAAGCATCTTCCTTGTATGCTTGGCGAACGAACGACATTGATCATGCGGAAGACCTCCATCAGCGCAAGATCCTGTTCGAGCACGTAAGCTTACTCACGGGAATACCTTGGAACTATCTTGCAGCGATGGATCAATATGAACGAAGCATGCAAGCAAATCGATCCCTTAAGCAAGTCGAATCCCTCCAACGCATAATTGCCATTACAATCCCCGAAAACACTTGGACAGGTATGCTCAATCCGAACCCGCAAGATACGGATCCCTATACGATATCTTTCTATCAAGGAATAGGCAGAGACGGTTCAGGGGATGGCGTAGCGAATCGACATGACGATCTCGATGTGCTTGCTACTGTGATTGCAGTTCTTCACAAACATGGAAAACGTGAAGAAGATCTTCTGATTGGATTATGGGACTATTACCAGAATCCTCGTGCAGTTGAGCGCATACAACAATTCGCCAAAATTTTTACAACTTACGAAACACTTGACCTCAAACAGCATACCTTCCCCTTATCCACGAAGTCTTCATATGCATATCAAAGTACATGGGGAGCTAAACGCGGTTGGGGCGGAAGACGCATACATGAAGGTAGTGATATATTTGCTAGAGGTGGTACACCCGTTGGAAGTACTTGCTTTGGTGTAGTGGAAGAATTAGGATGGAATGCGTATGGAGGCTGGCGGATCGGGATTCGGGATTTGGACAATTATTATCACTATTACGCTCATCTGAGTGGTTTTGATAAACAAATTAAGGTTGGTGATGTCGTGAAGCCTGGCCTTACCATCGGTTGGGTGGGAAGCAGTGGCTATGGAAAGCCAGGTACGACAGGGAAGTTCCCTCCTCATTTACACTATGGACTGTATCGTGATCGAGGACAGCATGATGGGTCTTTTGATCCTTATCCCTTGTTAAAAAAATGGGAACGCGAAGCCAAATTAGCCGCCCCAAAAAATAAACTCAAGAAATAGACGATCACGCACAGAGGGTTACATGATTCCTGATCCTCTCCTGTGATGTCTAGATCGAATCCTTACGTATCTGATTCATCGGATTCTCGATTCGTATTATCTGCTTGAGGGTTAGGTTTCATAGGGGGAATGGATATATGCGGTGCGATGTGATCTTTATTTGCTCCGACAGGATTACCTTTGTTATCGAAATAATAGGTAGGCACTTCACCCACAACAAGTGAATAAGAGATAGGTATTTCCGTTTCTACAATTTCTGTATCTGTGTCAAATGGGATGATGACTGTCACTTCAGCAATGATACGTACATACACTTCAATGAGTATCATATTGATACCAGCATTCTCATGTCGAGTGCTGAGATCTACCTTCACACTTCCGACGGGAACAAGACGCACAGGGATTTCGGGACCGAAGGAAGCCAGTACAGCACTACCAAAGGCTTGCCCGATAGGAATGTGCTCATGGAGCACTTGCAATTCATTTAATATTTTTTGCACGCTTGTAATCGTTTCTGAAGTAATCCGCATATGCTCTGCATAATTCAGCATGAAGCCTGTGATCTTCCCTTGGTGATCGAATTTCCAATCTATTAATTGTTCTACGTCTATTTTCTCGGATAAGCGATCTGCGATAGCAGCATTGATGGATTGCGTAGCCAATTGTTTGATTCTTACTTTCGCTAGACTCATCAGCGGCGATTTCAAATTACGCTCAACAAAAATAAAAATTTGTATACCAAGCAACATGATCACAAACATCATCAAAATCAGTTTACTTTTGCGGCTCCAACGACCTGTTGACCCGCTTCGCCATTTATTTCTCAACATGTGTACAAGCCCTCCAACTTACTCTCATTCATAACACCTTATGCGTGTTTAACTGAATTTAGAGCAAATCAAATGAGAGCTGGATACTCGACTTCATGCTTTGCGTGACGTGATACGCTGCCGATTCGCTTCAAACAGCAAAACCGTTGTTGCCATAGCGACATTTAAAGATTCTGCTTGACCGGGCATTGGAATGATGACCTCGATATCTGCATGTAAGGCAACGGAACGAGATACACCTCGAGCTTCATTCCCAACTATGAACCATGTCGGTTTGCGATAATCCACTTCATAGCACGTTTGTGTTGCTTGGAGACTCGTGCTTACGAATTGAATCCCCTTGTCCTTGACCCGAAGTAACAACTCCGTTAAATTCACTTCAATTATCGGTACATGGAAAATAGACCCCATTGTGGAACGAATGGTTTTGGGGTTGAATACATCTACAGTCCCCTGTCCTAGCACAATACCGCTTGCACCAACAGCATCTGCACTTCGAATGATCGTACCTAGGTTTCCCGGATCTTGTATGCCATCTACGACAATCACAAGATGTTGATCACGTTCGAGAAATGGTTCGATCGTGAAGTTAGGTTTCTCTACAATTGCAAACACATGTTGAGGTGAATGCGTATCTGTACATTTCGCAAAAATAGTCGGACTGACACCTACCCATGACATGGACTTATCACGAGTAGCTTGATAGAGATCATGAGGTTTACTTCCATCTAAACGGTAAACAATTGTGTGTATCAACGCATCAGCTTGAATGGCTTCTTCAATGAGATGAACCCCTTCAATCAGAAACTGATTATACTTTTCCCTACCACTTTTTTCGAGTAATTGTGCCCATTGTTTCACTTTGGGATTTTGTGTAGAAGTAATTTCAATATCCATGCATTTACTCCATAATCGTACTTTCAAATCGATGTAAATCTTGATTTTTACCGATCACAACAAGAATATCCTCTTGAGCTAGCTTCTCATCTGCACTTGGAGGAATAATCAGTTGATCTCCTTTTTTTATAGCTATAATATTACATGAATATTTCGCGCGTATATCGAGTTGTTTCAAGTTTTTGCCAACCATTTTCGATGACACAATAATTTCCGCAATACTATAATCCGTCGTAAATTCAAAATGCTCTACAATATTAGACGATATCAAATTACGTGCCGTTCGTTCACCCATATCTCTTTCAGGGAAAATCACTTTATCTGCACCAATTTTATACAACACTTTTCCATGAAGTTCGTTCGATGCTTTCACAACTATTTGTGGAACACCCAGTTCTTTCAAGATTAACGTAGTTAAAATACTCGCTTGAATGTTTTCCCCAATGGCCACAATCACGACATCGAAATTCCTAATGCCGATGGCTCTCATTGCTTCTTCATCTGTAGAATCTGCTTGTATCGCATGCGTCACGATCGCAGACATATCTTGAACAATGCTTTCTTTATAATCAATCGCTAAAATCTCATGATTTAATTTCACTAGTGTTTGAGCTACACTAGCACCAAATCGTCCTAGTCCAATGACAGCAAACTGCTTTTTCATACTCGTTCATTCCTTTACATGAAATCATTCAATAATCGTATTATATCATAATTAGATGCGCATACTATGTGCACATTAAATAAACGAGGTGGATGAAATGAATCTACAGTTACGAGAAGCGATTATCAATCGATTGCAACACAAATCCATCAATGAACTTCGTCAAGTCATTGATGATTCGATCGGTGGAGAAGAACGGATACTACCAGGTTTAGGAGTAATTTTGGAGATGGTATGGGAAGATATTCACGAAGACATCAAAAACCAAATTGTTCATGCACTTCATGGGCACGTGTTATCTCGGCTAGCTTCAAAAGCATCTTCATAATTTTCAGATGATGATGCTTTTGAAGATGAGATATCGGAGATACATCATTTAGCGTTCAGCTTATATCCGAATCATCCAATATTCAAAGCACTTCATTGGGATCAATGGGATCGGGTCTGTCACACGTACTTAGCATATGGTAATGTTTACCTTCAAGTGAAGCGTCATGGAAACCATGCATCGCTTCAAGCACATGGTAAGCTAGTCGCCCGCTGCTACGCTGTGGTTCCCCTGTACGAAGTGTTCGCGCAATATCCGCGACACCGACTCCTCTCGAATTATCCGCGAATGGATGTGTAAGTGAAATGAGTTCCCATTCATTACTTCCCTTTCGTAATAATTCGATTTTCCCACCGAAACCATTCGGATCTGGAACTCGCAATGTACCTTCAGTCCCATAGATCTCGATGTTCGGTAGATGTGTTCCCGCTTTGATGTCAAAGCTCGTTACGAGCGTAGCAATGGCTCCTTGCTTGAAATCAATGACTCCAGCAATGTGCGTAGGTGTCTTTACAGTAATCATTTGTCCATATTTCGGTTGACTTGTAATCATGCGTTCTGCAAAACTAATTTTAGCAGAGCTCGTTACGCGTTCAATAGGACCGAGAAGAGCAATCAATGAAGTAAGGTAATATGGACCCATGTCAAACATCGGACCGCCACCTAGCTCATAGTAAAACTCAGGTGCAGGATGCCAACTCTCATGACCTCCGCTCATCATAAACGCTGTAGCTGCTACAGGAGTTCCAATCACTCCATCATCCAAAAGCTTGCGACAAGTTTGTAATCCCCCGCCTAGAAATGTATCCGGAGCACATCCCACGAGCAAGCCCTTGCGTTTCGCGAGCTCTAATATGTCGCGACCTTCTTCTCGAGTTACCGCAAGAGGCTTCTCAACATGGACATGTTTACCTGCATGCAACGCCTGTAGACACACTTCAGCATGTGCAGCAGGAATCGTTAAATTCACTACAATCCGAATCGTGGGGTCCGCAAGTAACTGTTCTACGGAATATGCGTGTGGAATACTGAACTCTTGTGCTCTAGATATGGCTCGATCGAGATCAATGTCTGCACAGGCTTTCAATCTTAACCCTGCGAATTTGGGTATGTTCTCCATATATGTTCTGCTAATGTTGCCACATCCAATAATACCAACATCCATCTTTTCCATGTATACGTTCCCTCTCTCTGTGATTCCCTATAATCATGTCTTCAATATTCCATACACATCGGATATCCACTCGTCAGAATACATAGATCTGCGATTATCTTGTCGCCCATAACATGCCTCTGCGCAAGAGTTCTAGTGTTTCTGGCATACGGACAATATTCGCTTGATGTCCCAAACTGCAATAATATATTTTCCCTAGCCCATACGTTTTCGTCCACACAACGGGCATCACGACTTCACCAAAATGTGTAACTGCATGCACGTTAATTGCTGGATCGATATGCATGTAGTATTGTTCGGAGACAACGACAAAATCTTCAATCCCTTTCGTTAAGGGGTGAGCTGCATCTGTCATTCTAACGTTATATGTAACGCCATCATTACCCGGATGTGCTACCCATTGCCCACCAACCATGTACTGGTACTCCACATCATTACGGAAGGAATCAGCCATCCCTCCGTGGCAACCTGCTAGTCCAGCGCCACCTTCTTTCACAGCTTTGATCATTGGAGATAATTGTTCGTTAGTGATTTTACCCATTGTCCAAATAGGTACAATCAGATCCATTGTTCGTAACTTATCATCATCTAAGAAAGCGTCAAGAGTGTTGGACACTTCCACTTGGTAGTTCTCTTTTTGTAGCAAGCTCTCACAAATACCTGCAACTTCTTCTGGTTGATGACCTTCCCAACCACCCCAGATGATTAATGCATTCTTCAACTAAGAATCACTCCCTTATTCATCCCTGTATGTAAACTATCCGTGATCCAATCACTGTTATAATTCATCAAAGTTATACTTCATCAATACGAACCCATCGACGCTGAGCAATCGATTGCTCTACGGCTTCAAGGACTTCATGGCACTTAACACCATCAACAAAATTAGGAATCGGTTGTCTGTTCTCTGATAATGCATTCATCAGCTCAACAACTTCATGGATGAATGTATGCTCATATCCAATTGTGTGACCCGGTGGCCACCATGCATCCATATAGGCATGCGATGGGTCTGTTACGATAACTCGACGGAACCCTTGCACATCTTCCGCATCATCTGTAAAATACACTTCAAGCTCATTCATGCGTTCGAAATCAAATTTCACACTGCCTTTACTTCCATTTATTTCGAAAGTATTCGTGCAACGATGACCAG
The DNA here is from genome assembly GCA_945881905.1 of Paenibacillus alvei. Classification (GTDB taxonomy): domain Bacteria; phylum Bacillota; class Bacilli; order Paenibacillales; family NBRC-103111; genus CAMCVV01. The sequence continues at coordinate 12,673 of CAMCVV010000016.1, read as the reverse complement.
GAGCAAAGCGAGTCGCTTCGAAACTTCCCAAAGCACCGTTATCAAAACGAGCTAAGAATAACGTAGCATCGTCAACATTCACTTGTGCTCGTGGCGCATCTTTACTTCCTTTTGCACTTAAGCCCGTCATCGAACTTGCCATCGGACGTTCCTTGATGAAAGTCTCGCTCATCCCAATCACTTCTTGTATCCCACCGACTAAATAATGAGCCATGTCGATCACATGTGCACCTAGATCTCCATGTGAGCCTGAACCCGCTACTTCTTTTTGTAAGCGCCACACCAAAGGGAAATCAGGGTCAACTATCCAGTCTTGTAAAAACATACCTCGGAAGTGATAGATTTCGCCAAGTCGTCCTTCTGCAATAAGCTTTCTCGCTAAGTGAACTGCGGGTGCAAATCGATAATTGAATCCGATCATGTGCGTAATATTCGCTTGCTCTGCTGCTTTAAGCATTTCACGCGCATCTGCGAGAGTAAGCGCTAGAGGCTTCTCACAGAAAATATGCTTACCTGCTTTTGCTGCAGCAATCGCTATCTCTTTGTGCGCATTACTTGGTGCATTAATATCGATAATATCGATATCTGAACGAGCGATGAGCTCTTTCCAGTCCAAACAATACTCTTTCCAACCAAATTGCTTTGCAGCTTGAGAGACACCCTCTTCATTACGACCACAGATGACGGACATTTCAGGTGATGCCACTTGAGGAAAAAACATCGGTAAATCACGGTATGCATGACTATGCGCTTTCCCCATGAACTTGTAACCTACCATGCCAATACGGTACGTATTCATATGTCTACCTCCTTAAATTATCGATCGTTCATCGAATTTGTGTTTCCTTCTGTAAAGAAGACTCTCTAATGATCAAGTGAGTCGGTAGCTGAGTAAGCAAAGTAGGACGCAGACTTGGCTCCTTAAGAGACTGCAGTATATGTTTTGTTGCGACCTTACCCATATCGAAAAATGGCACATTTATACTGGTTAGTGCCGGGTTATGTAACCTAGCAGCATCAGAATCATCACAGCCGACGATTGCAAACCGTTGACTCGCATGTGGATCAATTTCACGTAATCCTTGCATCAGACCAATCGCCATGCGATCATTGGCAACAAGTAAAGCATCGATATCATCTCGTTGTTCCCATACTGTAGCTGCGAGTTGATAGCCGCTTTTGCGACTGTAGTTTCCTTCGAGATGCAAATGAAGTAACGGTTCTAGACCTGCTTGTTTCATCGCGATTTCATATCCTAAAGCACGATCACGACTATTAGAATATAGCGCAGAGCCATTCACAAATGCAATCCTGCGATAACCTTGTTCAACTAAATGATGAATTGCAAATAAACTCCCTTGCAGATGATCAGCATCGACTTCCTGGAAACCCAAATCTACGAAGTGTTGATTAATTAAACAAAAAGGGAGCTGTAGTCGCTGAAGTTCTAGCAAAGATGCTCGCTGTTCGAATGTATCCTGTGAACCTAGAATGACACAGGCATCTACCTTTTGTGACAAGAAAAGCTTGCTGTAATCTATTTCTTTGTGTGGAGTGAACATCGATATGAGCATGTCATAGCCATGTTGCCTGACTTCTTCACCAATTCCGCTTAAGATTTCCGAAAAATATTGCGTAGAAAACAGATGGACGTTAGGCACAAACGGAAGAACGACACCAAGATTCCCGCTTCGCCTGCGAGCAAAGCTTTGAGCAATCGCATTCGGATAATAGTTCAACTGCTTGGCTGCGAGGAGCACTCTTTGCTTCGTATCTTCGCGCATCGGACTGACCCCATTAAAAACACGTGACACCGTAGCTTCAGATACATTAGCTGCTAAGGCTACTTCTTTTCGGGTAATCAAATTTATTAGATCTCTCCTTACTTGTTGAATATGTACACGCGTTCATTTTCTCACTATCATGTTGATTTGTCAACGCTTTTTCTGCCAAAAAATAGAGCCATCCTACTTATCCGGCTCTTCCTATAAGCATGTATTTATCGTTTATTCAACCTGTTGTATCTGATAATTTTCGCATAGATGGCTTTATGATTTAGTTTCTTAAATATATATGGATCAGGCAGCGTATTGATTTCGATGATCCATGGTTTTAACTTACGATCTATTCCGAGGTCAATCCCTATTTCTCGGATACCAGGATATTTTTTGCTTAATGTAGTTGCGATCTGTTCACCTAACTTGTCAATACGTTGGACAAATACGTGTTTCCGGTCTGGTAGCAGCCGATGCGATAGCAGTCTCTCCATCGGCACCAAAGTCCCTCCACTGTGAAAATTCGTAACAATTTTCCTTGGATGAGCAACTCTGCCGATGATCCCCGTTGTTTCCCATTCATGTGATGGGGATTTTTGCACCATCACTCTAAGATCATACGGCAAGCCTAGATATTTGCTTAAATGAATACCTTTTTGAACAATGTACGTTTGGTTTTGTGTTTTACGAAGGATGGAATCATACATCACATCAAAATGTTCAAATGTTTCTTTCTTTACGCCTAGTTGATATCTAAACCCATCTTTATGATGCAAGGATTTGTGTTCAACTTTCATGACACCTTTTCCAAACGTTCCTATGTCAGGTTTAATGTACACCATGCTATATTCTTGAAGCATCTGAAATACATTCTCTTTATTCATCACCATCGTCTTCGGGATATAGCGTCGAATACTGGCATAAGGTAACAAGGCTTGGGTTTTCGCCCATTTACTTAAAATATGTCTTCTCATCCTTCAACCTTCCTTTCTCAGCATATCCTCTTTCGTTGACTTATAGATCATCAGCAAATCGCGAGCTACGCGTTGCCAACTAAACCGTCTTAAGACGTCTATTCTTGCTTGCCTACCCATTCTCTTTCGCTTTTCCGAATGCTGAGCAAGATGTAGAATTTTTCGAGCAAAAGGAGAAGATTTCGGGTAATCCCGAATTAAATATCCATTATGACGATCATCCACAATTTCCTTGATGCCTCCGTTTTTTGAAGCAATTACAGGTATCCCCGATGCCATCGCTTCAACATTAACAAGTCCAAATGCTTCATGTTTTTGTGAAGGGCACACTAGACAATCTCCAAGCCAATAAGTACGGTGTAATTGTTTATGTGGAAGCCTACCGATAAACACGGCTGGGACTTGAAGTGTTTTCACCATTTTCCTTAATTTGATCATATAACTTTGTCTTTGTGCACCTCCCACAATAATCAAACGCATATTCGGTCTGTGTTTCGCTGCAATTTTCATGGCTTTCAGGAGTACCTCGACTCCTTTTTTTGGAATAAGTCTTCCCACAAATAACACATTGAAGCTTCGGTGAACGTTATACTTTCTGCGCAAAAATTGTTTTCTTATCGCGGTCGGCGGACGAAATCGAGTGGAATCAACACCTAATAAAACGGTGCGAACTTTATCGCTTTGTTGTGGAAATACGTCCGCTATTTTTTGTTTGAGCGACAAACTGTTCGTAATAATCACATCTACTTTAGCTATCATTTGGCTAGCCCTATCCATATATCGATAAGGAGGTGTCACGAACGTCATGGAATGCAAAAAAAGCGAAACCGGTGTGTGCGGATATTTCAGCTTCAATTTCGCTGCGATGCGAGGTCGATTATCAACTTGAATCCAATCGTATTTCTTGTCATATATCGCTTGCAAAACCGCTTTGGTATAGGCACCTTCATTTCCTGAAGGTACTCGAATAATGGTTAGATTCGCTTCGTGGGATATTCGTGGATAGCGAGGATGTGCTCTACTGATGATCGTTACACGCTCGGTTCGAGCAAGTTTACGTGCAATCGATAAGATACACACCTCAACAGATCCTCCCATTACAGGTGGTACAGGGATTTGTTCTGGCGCGACGATCAAGATATGCATAACAGATGATCCCCATCCTTTGCCATGAAAGTATTGTTCATCGATAATAGCTAATGTATGTATACATCAATATGTTGGATATGGGCATAGCAAAAAAAAGGCTTATCAGATAAGCCATTCAGTCTGGTTTAAACCCACACAGAAATGTCTCATCCATAGCCTTAAATAAGTGATCATTCGTTCATTAGGGTGCATTAACTAAAAATTGCGTAGTGGGGTTCTTATCTATAGCAGAACGCAGTGCATATTCACTTTCAAAAAGCGCTACGTGATTTCCTCTTTTGTCTTTGACTAATTGTGAATTAATTCTGAATTTAGCCGGATCTATGGTTTCATCCATAATCCAACGAGCAAACTGGAAATTCATCGGTTGCAATTGAATATCCACACCATATTCATTTTTCATTCGATGCTCAAGGACTTCGAATTGCAATTGACCGACAACACCAAGAATCATATCTTCAAAGCCGAACGTTGTGAATACCTGGATCGTGCCTTCTTCCGTAAGTTGTTGAATGCCTTTTTGAAATTGTTTTTGTTTGAGTGCATTTTTGATAAACACTTTACTGAATAACTCTGGTGAGAACGTAGGTAATTCCGGGAAAATAATCTGTACACCTTCACTCAATGAATCACCGATGTGAAATATCCCTGGATCGAATAAACCAATGATATCACCCGGGTAAGCTACATCAACAATATCTCTTTCTTGCGCAAGGAATTGCTGAGGCTGTGATAACTTAATTTCCTTGTTCATTCGAGAATGCTTGACCGACATGCCTCGCTCAAACTTTCCTGAAACAATTCGCAAAAAGGCGATACGATCTCGATGAGCAGGGTTCATGTTCGCTTGAATTTTAAACACATAACCTGAAAATTGCGGGCGTGTAGGTGCAATCATGCCTTGATTACTAATTCGAGATTCTGGTTTTGGAGCTAATTGCAGGAAATTCTCAAGAAACGTTTGTACACCAAAATTATTAATGGCACTACCGAAAAAAACAGGGGTGAGTTCACCCTTTAACACTTTATCCATATCAAAGGAATCTCCTGCTCCATCGAGCAGTTCGATTTCTTGGCATAATTGCTTATACAGAAATTCCCCAGCTACCGATCTGACAAGTGGATCTTCGGGACCGCTTACTTTACGCACTTCAATTTCTTTGTGATCAGCACCTTGATACAATTCGAGTTGCGTCTTGACACGATCATATACCCCGCAAAATTGTTTCCCTGAACCAATCGGCCAATTCATCGGGTAGGAGCGAATCCCCAAGACTTCCTCGAGCTCTTCGAGCAGGTCAAGAGGCTCTCTGCCTTCGCGATCTAACTTATTAATGAACGTGAAAATCGGGATGCCACGCATTCGACATACGTGAAACAGTTTCTTCGTTTGCGTCTCTACGCCTTTTGCTACATCGATTAACATCACAGCACTATCTGCTGCAGTCAACGTTCGATATGTGTCTTCGCTGAAATCTTGGTGGCCCGGTGTATCGAGTATGTTCACTCGATGATGATTATAGTCGAACTGCATTACACTTGAAGTAACTGAAATCCCTCTTTGCTTTTCGATTTCCATCCAGTCTGATGTTGCATACTTACTTGCTTTACGCCCTTTCACAGTTCCAGCTAAGCGAATCGCTCCGCCAAACAACAGTAATTTCTCGGTTAATGTCGTTTTCCCTGCATCAGGATGGGATATAATCGCAAAAGTTCTTCTTTTATTGACTTCACTTGTAATTTCATCTGGATATGTTGAACTCATTTCTTCTCATTTCCTCTCCATACTCACTCAGTTTTTAAAAAGCAATTAGAAACGCTCTTGCCGGAGCAGCATCAATGCCTGTTAATTTCAAAGGAGCGATAACCATGAAATAATTACCTGCATGAACTTCTTTTAATCGTAAACCTTCTACAATATGAATATGATGTGATAATAAAATCTTGTGTGTCGGATATTCGGGTTGGGCTCGTTCAATCCCTAAACCATCTACACCTATTCCTTTGACTCCGATTTCTTGTGCATACTGAGCACCGCTCTCATTCACATAAACAAAATCAAAATCAAACTCTTCTGAATAGGAATTCCGTGTTTTTAGCAAGATCCATTCATCTTTTTGGAGCGCAAAGGCTTCGAGATCACTTCGCCCAATACTATCTCTTACATACGTTAAATCAAGCACTCTTGCTACACCAACTAATTCCTCAAGCGGTATGGTTTCAATGGTTTCACCATCGGGCAACATATGTAAAGGAGCATCGAGGTGAGTTCCTGTGTGAGTGTTGATTTCTAACTTCGTTTCATGTACGTGGGATGTTACATGATTAGATGCATTGTGCAGGATCGGTTTTTTCTCGTCTTTATTTTTGTAGACTTGCATCCCATCGTGAATCGTCATCGAGATATCATATATTCGCATCGTTTCCATGCTCCTCCTCATTTCTTTAAGCTCCCTGAATCGAAGTAGAAACATCGACCCAATTGACTTCACCTTCATTCTGACCATTTACAGGCCACCACTTAAATCCATCTCTAGCTAATAATTGCATAGACTCGAAGGGACCCCATGAACCTGCTGGATACTGTGTGAGATCATCTGATTCAGAGGACCACACTTTCAATATGCGATCTACATACCTCCATGCTAGAGATACTTCATCCCAATTCGTGAAATACGTGGAATCACCGCGAACTGCATCATAAATCAACCGCTCATACGCTTCTGGTGTATTATAGCCGACTTGACAACTTTGACAAAAATCCATTGCAATCGGAATAATGACGCCATCACTTCCAGGTTTTTTTGCATTCATTTTCAAGTAAATACCTTCCATAGGGTTTACTCTGATCACTAATAAATTCGGTTCTACTTGATGTTTTTGTGCTAAGTACGTGGTGTTTGCAATGTTTTTAAATTCAACTACGATTTCTGTTGTTTTGATTGGCATACGTTTGCCTGTTCTCATGTAGAAGGGAACCCCTGACCATCTTTCATTATCTACATATAATTTTGCAGCAAAAAACGTTTCTGTCGTAGAGTTTGGTTGAACAGACTGCTCATCTGTATAACCGGTTAATGGTTTTCCTTGTATACTGCCCGACGAATATTGAGCTCTTACTACATGCTCGTGCACATCATCTCTGGTACTGTGCACGCGTAAAGACCTAAGTACTTTTGTCTTCTCGTCTCGAATCCCTTCCCCATCTAAGCGAACCGGAGGTTCCATAGCAATCATCATCAACATCTGTAGCATATGGTTCTGACCCATATCTCTTAATGCACCAGATTGGTCATAGGAGCTTCCTCTCTCTTCTACACCAACTGTCTCACTCACTGTGAACTGAACATTCGCGATATATGTATGATTCCATAGCGGCTCAAGAATCGTATTTGCAAAACGCACAAATTCAATATTTTGTACCATATCTTTACCTAGATAATGATCAATGCGATAAATGTCTTTCTCTTCAAAAACTTCACGCAGCTGCTGATTTAGTGTTTCTGCTGATGCTAAATCATAACCGAACGGCTTCTCAATCACAAGTCGATGCCACCCACTTGTTTCAAGCAATCCGCCTTGTAACAAATGATGCGATACTGGGCCAAAAAGCTCAGGTGCGAGCGCTAAATAAAACAACCGATTTCCTGATGTTGTATACTGGCTTTCAAGCTTAGTGGTAAGGTGAAGTAAATCTGTAAATCCTTCTGCATTTTGAATATCTAACGACATATAATAGAAATGTGCAGCGAATTTCGACCATGATTGTTCGTCTTTCAACTTGTGACGAGCAAACTCGCTAATCGATTGCTTGACATCTTCTCTGAATTGCTCTTGAGACTTCGGTCGACGTGCAAGTCCCACAACAACAAAGTTCTCATCGAGCTTACCTTCACAGTATAAGCTAAATAACGCTGGAAACAGTTTTCTTTTCGCTAAATCCCCTGTTGCTCCAAAAATATAAAAAATTGTTCCTTCCATTTCTCACCTAAACTTTCATGTCAATTGATGACTTCTCGCTTTATACTTATGCCTTATATGTAGCATACCTAAAATAGGTATGCGATTCAACAATTTCGTCAGTTAGCTTAAGCGTTTACTCAGTAAATAACATCTGATCTGTTCATAATAGTTTAGAAATCCATAGCCCATTGCACGATAAAAGCCAAGCGCATGCTGATTACTTTGATCTACAAATAATCGAGATTCTCTGCAACCTGTGCGTTGACCGTACCGTTGTGAAGTCAACATCAGCGACTTACCAATACCTCTACCACGCACGATGGGATCAACAGCAAGCAGATCAATGAATAGCACATCCGCTCTAACTTGAATAGAAATAAATCCACATAACCGAGAGGATGGATGTTCATCGACAAAAGTGACATTACTTCTTAAGCGCTTGCGGATCGCTGCAAAAGAATGAATTATCGGGCAATATCCTGAATGTGTGAATGGAACTAACTCATGTACAATCATGTGATATATCCTCGGATCATCACGACGAGGTAGACGTCTTCTGATCATAGTATTTCACCTCCAAAAGAAAGCATACTGCTATCTTATGGAGGTGACATGCCAATCGCATATACACATGACTATAGGTTTAGATTTTAGTTCCGATGATATGGTCAATTGGAATCAGTCCAATGATTCGACTATCTTTGCTAAAATTACGATTATCGCCCATCACAAACACATACCCTTCAGGAATGACCCATTTCTGTTCAAGGGGAGTTGACATGACTTCATTCAAGTAAGGTTCATCTATGGGACTACCGTTCAAAAACACTTTAAAATCTTTCACTATGATTTCATCACCAGGTAAAGCAATCACTCTTTTGATCCACAAATAGGGATTGTCTGAGCGGACAAATAATCGAACAATCGGTGTGTCTAAGAATTCATCTGCGATCGTTCTCGACTTTTCTAGACGACTATCGATAACAACAATTTGGCCATAGTCAGGTGTTCTCGAAAAAGTGTGATTTAATTTGTGCATATATACTTTTTGATTATCTTGTAATGTGGGGTCCATCGAATGGCCTTCTACTTTGATCGGTTGAAACACATACATGCCGACAATCAAAATAAATAAGAACGAACATAGCATATAGATTAACCATTCTCTAATCGTTTTCCATACGAACATATTTTCAAACGATCTCCTTTCACGATAAATCTGTAGGCTACCGGTTTATGACATTCATCGGTTGTTTGGTGTGTGTACTATTATTCTTCATCTTCTATTATGCCATACTTTCTAAATAATTACAGTACATTGATGGTAGTAATTCTCTTGATCCGTCATCAAAATTACATTCTTCGTTAAACTGCTCAGCTGCTACTTCGCCTAGGTTTGGATTCGCAATAAGCTCTGATGTGGCATCTGAGTGACCATACTTCACAACGATTCGTAATTCACTCAGAGAAATGATCGTCTCAACGTGACCTCGAACATCTTACCCCACCGAATCAGCATTTCATTCAAGTTTACTTACAAAAGCAAATCAGGTTCACCTTATCCGGTATCGAATAAAATGAACCTGACTTGAGTTAGATCTGTGTAACTACCTCTTCACCCAATGAGTTTCCGAATCTCCAAGATGAATAGATTATATACCCGTAATGAACTTAGTTGCTCATTGAATTGGCAGCATGACAAAATCGCTCTAACGCTTTATGTAATATCGATCGCGGACAAGCTAGGTTGACTCTAAGGAACCCTTCGCCTTCAGCGCCAAATATTGAACCTTCGGAGAAAGCAACTTTTGCTTGCTTGAACATCAATTGTTTGAGTGCCATTGCCTCGAGTCCAAGATTACGACAATCTAACCATAATAAATACGTAGCCTCGGGGATCATTGGTTTAACTACAGGCAAATGGTTAGCTAAGAAATCGAGTGCAAATTCCAAGTTATCATTCAAATATAACAGCAATTCATCTAACCAATCTTCACTTGCGGTGTATGCCGCAATAACGATATCATTGCTAAAAAAATTCGTCATGTGTAAACTCAGCGCTTTGATTCGTTGATCGAACTTGCGTTTGCATTGTACATCAGGTGTTACAGCAAAAGAAGATTGCAATCCAGGCAAATTAAACGTTTTTGTTGGAGCAAGCAAAGTCATGGACAATTTTGCGAATGCAGTAGAAATCGATGCAAATGGCACGTGAACATAGCCCGGATAGATGAGATCGCAATGTATTTCATCTGAAATAATCATTACGCCATATTGTAACGCAAGTTCACCTAACTGGATCAATTCTTCGCGTTCCCAAACACGACCTCCAGGATTATGTGGACTGCAGAATAGCATCAGTTTGGCACCTTGCTGCATGAGGTTTTCTAGATGTTCATAGTCCATTTCAAATCTTCCATTACGCATCATAAGCGGGTTTCGTGCTACTGCTCGATCGTTCATTTGTATCACATCATAGAACGGATAGTAGACCGGTGTTTGAATAATCACTGCATCTCCCGGAGCACTGAAACATTCCACAGCTATACTTAATGAAGTTACAATGCCAGGTGAATCACTGATCCATTGAGGCGCGATGTCCCAATGATGCCTTCGTTGATACCAATCTGTGATTGCTCTGTGATAGTCGTCAGACTTAATCGTGTAGCCATATACCCCGTGGCTTGCTCTTTGAATCAACGCCCTCTTTACTGCTGGCGGGCTTTCAAAATCCATATCTGCAACCCACAATGGGAGGATATCGGGATCACCGAATAACTTCTCGTTTTGGTCCCATTTATATGAATACGTGTTTTTGCGATTAATGATCTGGTCAAAATGATCATGCATGTGAATTCACCTCGAGGAATCATATGGAATTGCGAAACGAATCAAATTATACCTCATTAGTATACTCGATTCACTATAGATCGTAAACCGAGTTAGGTTGACGACATCATAGGCCTGATATACAGATAAGAAGTGAAAACTGCTGATGGAATATAGAAGTAGCGCTCGAGTCATTAGAAATTGTTCTCCATTTACAAAAAATACTCCCTATAAGAATCATCTAAGTTAAAATCAAAACAGAATATACATGAGAAATCAGGTGTGTCATGCCGATATATCGAAATGAAGAGTTTCTAGAAGCATAAATGCACACTCGAGTCGTAACAAATCATGCGAATCGCATGGAATTTACCGAATAGTTCGGAATAATACTATTGTATGTGTAGGAAGAACCTTCTCACATTAACACAAAAAACCTCGTATGAAATCATAGATTTCATACGAGGTTTACTACTCCAAATCAAAAGCATCACAACATTATGCCGGTGAAGGGACTCGAACCCCCACGGTTTCCCTCGCGATTTTGAGTCGCGCGCGTCTGCCATTCCGCCACACCGGCTTATACAACTTTTTATTATTTGAAATTACACGTGTTCGATGGATTAACTGTTTTTTCCTAAGGGTTTGGTAAACAAAAAGCGCTTCGTTAAGATTAGAAAATAATGCCGAAGACCAGACTTGAACTGGTACGGTAGTCACCTACCGCAGGATTTTAAGTCCTGTGCGTCTGCCGATTCCGCCACTCCGGCTTAAATGAGAAAAAATGATGTGTGGAGGCGCCACCCAGATTCGAACTGGGGGTAAAGCTTTTGCAGAGCTCTGCCTTACCACTTGGCTATGGCGCCATGATGTTGATGGAGCGGAAGACGGGGTTCGAACCCGCGACCCTCGCCTTGGCAAGGCGATGCTCTACCGCTGAGCCACTTCCGCATATACAAAACTGGGGATCTAGGATTCGAACCTAGGAATGACGGAGTCAAAGTCCGTTGCCTTACCACTTGGCCAATCCCCAAAGATTAATTAAGTGGGGCGATCGACGGGAATTGAACCCGCGAATGCTGGATCCACAAACCAGTGCGTTAACCACTTCGCCACAATCGCCACAATCACCACAAAATAAATCACATATCTGGCAGGGGCAGCAGGAATTGAACCCACACCAAAGGTTTTGGAGACCTTTGTTCTACCTTTAAACTATGCCCCTACATGGTGGAGGATGATGGATTCGAACCACCGAACTCGAATGAGAGCAGATTTACAGTCTGCCGTGTTTAGCCACTTCACTAATCCTCCATGTGTGCATGGTGCCGTCGAGAGGACTTGAACCCCCAACCTACTGATTACAAGTCAGTTGCTCTACCAGTTGAGCTACAACGGCTGGATGATCACATTACTTCGTATGTTTCTACAAAGTGGCTCGGGACGGAATCGAACCGCCGACACGAGGATTTTCAGTCCTCTGCTCTACCGACTGAGCTACCGAGCCATGAAACGAAGTAACTATCGTTCATTTGCTATCTGTATTAAAATGGCGGAGCTGACGGGATTCGAACCCGCGGTCTCCTGCGTGACAGGCAGGCATGTTAGGCCACTACACCACAGCTCCATAGTGAATCAATAAAATATCATGTAGTACTATTGAACTGTGCTTAGAACTCACACATATTCAACAAACATACAATAATACATTGCGGGGGCAGGATTTGAACCTGCGGCCTTCGGGTTATGAGCCCGACGAGCTACCGGGCTGCTCCACCCCGCGATAATTTTAAATGAGAAAAATATTTTCGCTAATGCGAAAAAGTATTCATGGTGGAGGCTGACGGGATCGAACCGCCGACCCTCTGCTTGTAAGGCAGATGCTCTCCCAGCTGAGCTAAGCCTCCATAATTCATCTGACCCGTAGGGGACTCGAACCCCTGTTACCTCCGTGAAAGGGAGGTGTCTTAACCACTTGACCAA
>CAMCVV010000015.1 GCA_945881905.1 Paenibacillus alvei | reverse complement strand
TTGTCTGTTCTTGATTGCTCGATTCCGTCAAATCCTTCGAACAGAGAACAGTACATGGTCGGCTATGCGGAAATCTGTTAGTGACACCAGTGGTGCAATCGCTATGAGCGGATTGACTACCGTGCTCGCTCTCAGTACATTACTCGTTGCTGACTTCGGCTCAATTCAGCGTTTTGCTGTTCCTTTTATCGTATCGATCACCATTGTAGCTATCGCGAGCTTGAATTTAGTTCCTGCTATGCTTGCAATATTGGGTCGAAGTTCGTTCTATCCTTTCGTCCCACGAACAGATGAAATGATCCTTGCACGTGCGAAACGCAAAGGGAAACCCGCTGTCATTCCTCCTCATAAACCAACGATCGGCGAGAAATTAAGTGCAGTTGTTGTTCACCGCGCCAAATGGGTAACTGCAATCAGCTTGATTGTGCTTGTAGGTGTAGGCGTGCTTTTTTTCCAAATCAAGTACAATTATGATACGTTATCTTCTTTTCCAGAAGATATGGAGTCCCGTGAAGGCTTTCAGATGATATCAGAATCGTTTAACCCTGGGCAATTAGCACCTGTGAAAGTGATTGTAGATACACAAGGGAAAGATATGCCTCTATCTGAGAAACTTACAGCAATCTCTTATGTAGCCAAAGTATCTGCTCCCATGATCGGACAAACCAATCCGAATCTGATTGCTTACGATATAGAATTCAATGTGAATCCGTACTCCAATGAAGCGATGGATTACTTGCCTGATTTGAGGGATACTGTAACATCCGTTCTTTCCACTGCTGGCGTGGCAAATGCAGCAGACCATGTGTGGTTTGATGGCCAAACATCGGATCAATTCGATGTCCGAGCTACTTCAACACGAGACGCCTTTGTTATCGTTCCTTTAGTCATCTTCCTCATTTCTTTGGTATTACTCGTTTACTTGAAATCGGTGGTGGCTATGATCTACTTGATTGGGACCGTTATCGTCAGTTATTTCTCCGCACTGGGATTAGGGTGGTTGGTGATCCACTATATCCTAGGTGCTGATACCATCCAAGGATTTATTCCTCTTTATTCCTTCGTATTTTTGGGTGCACTTGGTGTCGACTACAATATATTCATGATATCGAGTATCTGGAAAAAAGCAAGGATCATGCCGCTGCGACAAGCAATCAAAGAAGGTGCTTCGGAGACTGGCGCTGTTATCAACTCTGCAGGAATCATCCTTGCAGGTACGTTTGCAGTACTTGCGACGCTTCCAATCCAAATACTTGTTCATTTCGGAATTATTACTGCTATCGGTATCTTGATTGATACGTTCATCGTTCGACCGTTCTTAGTTCCAGCGATAACGACAATACTTGGCAAGCGAGCTTTTTGGCCAGGGAAGTTCGATGAAATTCCTGAGCGCAAATAATATAAGTAAAACCCCGTAAACCTCGAATTTTCAGGTTTACGGGGTTTTTATTTTGACAGTCATCATTTCCCAGGCAATATTTGACTAATTACCTTATTCTTAGCGCGATAACGAAAATCAGCGTGGATTATGCCTACACACAACTCACTGCTACCTCATTTACTCCAAATACGTGTATTTAAATCAAAGGCTTCAATCGTGCCAAAGAAGAACAATAGATCTTCATAGATGTGTTGAAGTTCTTTCTCAAGGTCTTTCCCGTTCATTTTTAATTCGAAATAATTTTTGTTCGTGTTCATGGATATACAAATCAATGAATCTACAAAAGAAATTTCGATCTTCTGTTTGTGTCGCTCGCGAAACGCGAGTATGCGCTCCATCATGTTAGAAGATAATAAATAACGCGCTTCAATTTCATTTGTCGTAAGGATTTCAAAAGCTTCGTTAAATGCTTCACTTTCGAGATCAATACTTAATCTCGTTTCCCCTACATTTAGATCTCTCATCACTTTTCTGATCGGTGAAACCATCATTTTGCCAATGAAGCTATTCGTTAAGACATTCTCTGCATGCAATGTTGTCATGCCATCAAATGATTTGTGGAAATCCGCAACAAATAAAATGCCTTTAAACATCGTTACGTCTACTCTTTTCGTTTGTCCTTTGCTATTCGTAGTTGTTTGGGTTTGAATGAGCTTCATTTCTGAGAATTGAAAATCCGTGACGCCTAACTTCCCTGAAAATAAATCTTCGCCTTGAATTTTATCGATACGATAAGGAAATAGTTGGGATTGCTCCATATAGGATCTGCTCACATGCTTCTCGGGCTCGTATTGACAATGATATACGTATGCATCTGTCTGATTGGGAAATTGGCACTTACTTACGACTGCCTGTGCCATTTTGGATACGAATTTCTGCTTGAATGTTCTTCGTAAACGATCGAATTTCACAACGATAACAATGAGCACGATCAACACAACAATTCCAAGTGAGATCCAATAAAGATCTTGACTTTGTTGTGAATCGATCATAATAACGATCAATCCGACAACGAGTGCAATCGATCCCACAATCAGTAGGATTTTCTTGATTTCCGATTGGAATTTGTTTCGTGCTATAACCAATTGAGCGATGTCTGCTTCTAGATCTTGCTTGACTTCGATATATGATGGAAACATATGTAATTAGCTCCTTAGCAACGAGCGCATATCGACATCTGATTTCTTTTTGGTTTCGATCTCGAGTAATCCTTTGTGACTGAAACCTAGTCTTGCTGCAAAGAAATTGGTAGGAACCGTCTCGATCATCGTGTTGAATGAAGTTACATTCGCATTATAGGTACGCCGACTTGCAGATAGCTTCTCTTCTAGATCGTTAATGGATCGCTGCAACTGCATGTAATTCTCATTTGCTTTCAATTCAGGATAATTCTCCACTTGAATATTAATTCCGTTCAACATTTTTTCTATTTGATTGTAGTTTTCGATCTTCTGTTCATCGCTCATCCCTGGGTGAATCCCTTGACGAATCGCAGTGACACGCTCAAACGTCTCTCTTTCATGCAACGCATAACTAACTACAACTTCTGCAGTCTTCGTAAGTGTGTCGAATCTTTGTTCCAAATACACATCGATCGCTGCGAATGATTCTTTAATTCGATTTTGTAAACTAACCAATCGGTTATAAGCCGAAAATAAATACAAAACGAGAAGGACTACGATCCCTAGTAAAATGTAAGTCAATTTCATGTTTCTACCTCTTTCTCTGATTTGAATTGATGTAATTCGATATCTTGCAAGTATACGTTATATGCTATCCTCTTATTTTTACATAAATAGGATTATTCTTCAATACCGTTACATAAATTTATTTATTGCGTCATATATAATTATATGATATGTATTATATATTAATAAAAAGGATTTGGAGGTCATATATGACGGTATATTTAAATAATAGTAAGTACATCTCTGCTTTTGAACAAGGTCAAGCTTCCCAGAAATCGCTTCTTGGTGGCAAAGGAGCGAATCTCGCAGAAATGACATGTATGGGCTTACCTGTTCCGCCGGGATTCACTATTACGACGGAAGCATGTCGAGATTTCTATGCCTCTCAACAGAAGTTACCTGTTGGGTTATTCGCAGAAGTGGAATCCGCGATGATTCAGAAGGAAAATTCTTAACTCATTACGTGGAACATAAGGTGTTGCCAGCAAATCCGTTCCAACACTTAGATCTAGATGGGGTAGGGCAATTGATTGATCATGCTGTTCAACAAGGACGTATGACTAAGCCACAACTGAAGACAGGGATATGTGGTGAACATGGCGGCGATCGATCTTCGATATTCTTCTGTCACCGTGTGGGTCTCGACTACGTGAGTTGCTCGCCTTATCGCGTTCCCTTAGCTCGGATTGCAGCGGCACAAGCTGCAATTGCTCATGGCATAGATGCCTAATACCTTTGGATTCCATGCAGGGATTCCCCTAGAAGGCATCATTCATTGGTATTCGGGGTTTCTATACGCGTGGCTTTGGTATACAATAATCACTAGCAGGAGGGGAGCCCGATTAAACTTACAACTCGCCAGTTAGAAATGATTCGTTTAGTCAAACAACATGCTCCTATCATTGGTGACCAGCTCGCCGAAATGCTTGGACTTAGTCGTCCTACGCTTCGAGCTGATTTATCATTACTTGTGATGCTCGGCTATTTGGACGCTAAACCCAAGGTAGGTTATTTCGTTGGGGATGCATCGAAAGCGAATCACTTGATCCCTCAAAAGATACTCGGATTGAAAGTCAAAGACGTCCAATCCATCTCTGTGAATATTTATGAGACAACTTCAATCCATGATGCAGTAGTCACTTTGTTCTTAGAAGATGTTGGAAGCTTGACGGTGACAGACCCAGAAGGCCACTTGCTCGGTATATTGTCCCGCAAGGATTTATTGAAAGTTGCACTTGGTAACACGCAAGCCGGTATGCTTCCCGTGAGTATGGTCATGACTAGGCAACCCAATGTAATCACTTCCTATCCTGAAGAAAATGTGATCGAAGCAGCGAGTAAGATGATTCGGCATCAAATCGATACACTACCTGTTGTGATCCAATCTTCGAAACAAGAAAGTGCTCTAGAAGTCGTCGGACGTGTGACGAAGACGACGATGACACAAGTACTGATTAGTCTTGTATTAGAACCAGATGAACTTGGAGGATCAACCGATGAACGCATTCCATGAGCAAATCATATACGCTTGTTCTGATTCTGTTGGGGAAACTGCAGAAGCAGTCGTCAATGCAGCTGTCCGACAATTCGATCGTACCCATATTCGGATCAAGCGGATCGGAAATATCAAACACGAAGATGAAATTCGAGCGATCGTGGAAGAAGTCGCTCAAAAGAATGGATTTATTACGTATACCCTTGTTCAACCTGAACTAAGAGAAATGATGAAACAAGAATCCATTCGCCTCGGAGTAAGAACCGTAGATATTATGGGGCCGATGATTCAAGCATTCATCGATACGTTCAATGATTCCCCAAAGCAAACCCCAGGCTTATCTCAGCAAATGGACGAACATTATTTCCGCAAAGTCGAAGCAATCGAATTCGCTGTCAAAAGCGACGATGGAAAAGATATCAATGCGTTGTTGAAAGCACAGATCGTCTTGATTGGTGTGTCGCGAACATCGAAAACACCTCTAAGTATATTTTTGGCACATAAAGGCTACAAAGTTGCCAATTTCCCTGTCGTACCTGAAGTTAAATTACCAGACAATTTATTCATGATTCCTTCACATCGAATCATTGCGCTCACGATGGATCCTGAACAATTGTTGATGATTCGTACAGAACGTCTAAAAGCCGTAGGACTTCCTCAAGGAGCTAAATATGCAACGCTAGAGCGCGTATCCGAAGAATTGGAGTATGCGAACCACTTAATCAAACAACTGGGATGCCCTGTGATCAATGTGACGAACAAAGCCATAGAAGAAACAGCAAGCACAATCATGGATTATATGAAGTGAATTCCACGACGCTACTCCACACGAACAGCTGTGGCAATCGCCACAGCTACATGATCAATCCCACCACACAAGTCACTTCACTATCGGATCATTCAGATGAACGACTACCCCTTCAGCTTAAGGTTGCGTGTATTCGACTTGCTTAATCAATTTGGCATGAACAGCAAATCGCATCGTGTCATAACCTGCTGCACATGTTGAAAGCGTTATAATGGTGTCATCTTTGTTCACTGTCACTTCGCTAGGGTGTAGCGAACGGCTTGCGATGTCTTGAATAAATTGCTCGTTATCTTGCGCTTGTACAACCGGATAATCGGTCGATGTGCCGGGAATCGTTAACCATCCTACTGTTTCTGGATTCATCTCCATTAATGGCATTAATTTAGGTGAAAGTTGCTTCACAACGACAGGTTCCGTCTTCACCGTTAACTCCTGCTCAACTTCTGTAGTAACTTAGCCGCTGGGTACGTTCGCTTCTTTTTGATAAAGCTCTTGGGTTTCCTTCATTAAGAGCGTTGTTACGGTATGCATCAATTTGATACGTCACAATCTGGTAACTAGACAATAAAAAAACAAGAATGAGTACTGACATTATGACTTGACGTAGCCAAGGATATGCGTCGAATACTTGTAATTTGTTGATATCATCTCACATGGCGATTCACGTAGTTGTATATATCACTCATTCATCTTCCCATTTCTTCGAATATGCTTTCTTCGTAATCCAGAAAGTTAATCCAATGATGATCGCTCCTACACATAAGGGTATCACATAGATCATGAACATAAGTATCTCCTCGTCTGATTCCTAGAGTCATCTTTGCATGTGCAACAAATAACCGCATACCCTCATTGTTGAGGATATGCGGTTATTCACAAAGCTCATCTCCGCAACATGCATCACACCATAATTTTACAAATATCGTTCGTTAATTCAACTGGATCGCTTACAGGTAACCCTTCGATGAGTAATGCTTGATGATACAACAAACTTGTGTATAATTGTAACTTTTCTTGATCTTCTTCAAATGCTTTGTGTAGTGATTGAAAAACAGGATGATTCGTATTGATTTCTAATACTTTATCTGCTTTGACTTCTTGACTATTGGGCATTGCATTCAATACTTTCTCCATGTCGATGGATACTTCGCCAGTTGTAGAGAAACAAACCGGATGTGTGCGTAATCTTTTGGAAGCTCTCACGTCTTTGACTTTATCCGCAAGTAAAGATTTCATTGCTACAAATAAGTCTGTGTAGTTGTTTTCTGCTGTATCCCCATCATTCACATTGGCATCTATTTCAATACCTAAGTCACCACTGGAAACAGATCTGAATTCTTTTTCTTTGTATGTTCTCAGCATCTTTATTGCAAATTCATCGATATCGTCTGTGAAATACAAAATTTCATAGCCTTTATCCGTGACGAGTTCTACTTGTGGGAGCTTCTCGATTCGCATGTTGGTTTCGCCTACCGCGTAGTAGATGTATTTCTGTTCTTCTGGCATTCTCGCTATATATTCATCTAAAGTCACTAGCTTCTTCTCTGTTGAAGAATAGAATAGGATCAATTGTTGTAAATCTTCTTTGTTCATGCCGTAATCACTATATACACCATACTTCAATTGTCTACCGAATGATTTGTAGAATACTTCATACTTTTCTCTATCGTCTTTCAGTACGTTTTGCAATTGGCTCTTGATTTTACTTTTTAAGTTTTTGGCAATTTGTTTCAGTTGTCGATCGTGCTGAAGGAGTTCACGCGAAATATTCAGTGATAAATCTTCAGAATCGACCATTCCTTTGACAAAACTGTAGTAGTCAGGAAGCAAGTCCGCACATTTGCTCATGATCAGCACACCATTCGAATAAAGCTCCAAGCCTTTTTCATATTCTTTGGTGTAGAAGTCATATGGAGGCTGCTCAGGGATAAACAAAATCGCTTGATACGTCACTGAACCATCTGCACTCACATGAATATGATTTAGCGGCTTATCAAATCCATAATGCTTCTCTGCATAGAAATTCTCATAATCTTCTGCTGTAAGCTCATTTTTGTTTTTGCGCCAAATCGGAACCATGCTGTTGACTGTTTGTTCTTCTAAGAATTCTTCGAATTCATTCTCTGCATCTGCTTTAGGTCTGTGTTCGCTTACTTCCATCTTAATCGGATAGCGAATGAAATCAGAATACTTCTTCACTAACGCTTTCAATCGGTATTCATTGA
Organism: Paenibacillus alvei; assembly: GCA_945881905.1. Taxonomy (GTDB): domain Bacteria; phylum Bacillota; class Bacilli; order Paenibacillales; family NBRC-103111; genus CAMCVV01. The sequence goes on along the minus strand of CAMCVV010000015.1, from coordinate 38,441 downwards.
GATAATCGTCATAATTATCATCTTCTGTGTTTCCTTTGATTTGTAGAACAATTTCCGTGCCTACTGAATCTTTCACGCAAGCCTTGATGGAATAGCCTTCTGAACCTTCGGACTGCCACTGATAAGCCTCTTCACTACCTAATGCTTTCGTCTTCACAGTAATGAGATCAGATACCATGAACGCGGAATAAAATCCGACGCCGAATTGACCGATAATATTATGGCCATCTTTCACTTCATTCTCTTTCTTAAAAGCAAGGGATCCACTCTTAGCAATTATACCTAGATTATTCTCTAATTCTTCTTGAGACATCCCTATGCCTGTATCCATGATGGTCAATGTGCGTTTTTCTAGGTTGGCGGTAACTTTGATGTAGAAATTCTCTTTGTCAAAAACGATATGTTCATCGGACAAAGCTTTGTAATATAATTTGTCGATAGCATCACTCGCATTAGAAATAAGCTCTCTCAAGAAGATTTCCTTGTGTGTATAGATCGAATTAATCATCATTTCTAATAATCTCTTGGATTCTGCTTTAAACTGTTTCTTGGCCATGTAACTTCTCCTCCATGTCATAAACGTTAATCTCATTCTGGGTTTAGCACTCTGTATTATAGAGTGCTAACTACTCTTTTATATCATACAACCAATTTTTGTGTCAATGCTATGTGGCTTCTATTTTTCTAAACTTGTGAACCGTGATGGAGACTATAAATAATCCTAAGCCGGTTGCTGTAATCAGTGTGTTGATATCGTACATCGTGGCGAGTCCAAACTCCTGTGATATCCAGCCACCTAAGGGGTTACCTATAATTCCACTGAGCCCATAAGACACTGAGGCGAGAAGCATGAAGGCAAGCGTGAGTTCTGATTCTTTGACAATTTGTGTAATGTATACTAAACAGACAGGTAGAAATAAACCAAACGAAAAAGATTGACAAAGTTGAGACAAAGTGGCCATGAGCAGTGACTCTGACAGTGCTAAACAAATCGCTTTGAGCAGGAAAAAAACAAACGATATACTCAGTAAAAGCCGTGCAGAAAATTTGGTTAACAGCCATGCAGACATGATCATGACCGGAACTTCACTGATGGCCATAAGGAATATCCCTAGACCGAATTCACTTGTCGTACCACCTAATTCTCTAATCAGTAGTCCATAATAAGCACCATTCGACATGAATGCAATAAAGATGAGAAACAGACTCAGTAATAACATCACATATCGTGAATTCCTCAATAACGTGACGGAAGCTCCGAATCCTGTGATTTTGGAAAGGATATTAGGACTTTGCGTGCGACCTCGTTCTATAAACATCGTAGTGATAAGTGCTAAACCAATAAATAACGATGAAAATAAGAACATCAACTCGATGCCTGTATACCTAAACACATATCCGAACCCTACAGCAGACACCGCGTAGACTGCTGAACCGATACCACGAGTTAAACCATAGTTAATTTCGGGGGAATCGATTTTGCGAATCATCGTCCATGCATCAATCATAGGCGCAATGGAATTAAGCGTAAACGAGAATACGAAATAGCACACGATAATAAGTACATAATGTAAAGATATGTAAGGAAATAACAGATTCACACCTATACCTGCAAACAAACACAACAAAATGATATTCTTATGGTTAAACCACGAATTGGTGTTGCAATAGAAGCCCCAGAAGTATTGACCCACGAGCATAGCTACAGAACTGACTGCTAATATAATACCAATTCGATCAGGATCATAACCCTTACTTTGCAAATACAGCACCATAAAAGATGAAGTCATACAAACTGCACCCCAATAAAAGCTTTGAAGCGCAGCAAAACGCAAATTATTCTTTTGTATAATCGCCATCCCCATCCTGAACATCCCATTATCTAACATTTAGCCCGTTAACGGAGTGCAATGGCCGTATTTCAATGTGTTCTTTCTCTTAATTATACAAGTTTCCATGCACGAATGCTATATTCTGTCTCTTCTTTATGTGAACTTGCTTGTACATCTGATAACATATCGCAATTTCACTTCATTGATTGAGTGTCTAATCCGCCTTCGCTCGTGCCGATGAAGACTACATCTAGCATGAACTCATCGAACTTCACTAGAACCAGTCTCGATTCGATCCCCTACTTACATCAGTCATGACCACAACCTACAAGCTACGTCAAGACCGCTGATGTCGTCAGAGGTATGGGTTCACCTCTACATGCTAGTCCATATACCATTCCCCTGGATACTTCTTATGATGAGGCTCTGCTCACATAAGCACTTGTTCTCTAAGCAACAACACTTTCAATGCTTCGATAGAATAAGCTCAAGTCATTGCAACGAACAATCGTGTTGTCGAAGTAACCTACTCGTTACACACAAACACGAGGCATCTATGTATTTACGCAATTAGAAGCGTTAAAGCAATTCAAGCAAGATACGGTTGCCATGGGGTTGGATGAGCCGTTAGTTCGTGTCGTTCATTTATACAAATGGATTATAAAACCGCTCTCCATCATGGAAGGTAATGATACCCGTAAGCAAGCAGATCACGATGATCAGTGCTATCGTGAAGTACTCTCTGTTGGCGAATGGACGTTCACTGTACCATGTTCGACGAGACTGATGACCGAATCCTCTCAACTCCATCGCAGCGCTAATCGTCTCGATTCGCTCTAAGCTAGAGAAGATCAGTGGCCACATAATCGCTGTCACGTTCTTTAACCGACGACTCAGCTTTTCTTTGCGAGATAGGTCAATACCTCGTGCTTGTTGCGCAAAGGAAATGTCTTGGAAATCTGCCATGACATCTGGGATGTAGCGCATCGTGATGGAAACCGCATACGCAATCTTGTAATTCACACCAATGCGGTGTAACGAAGAAGCGAACTCACTTGGAGCTGTACTCTTCAAAAATAGAAGTGCCATAGGAATCACTGTTACGTACTTCAGCATGATATTGCATTGGTAAAAAAGTTGTTCCCATGTAACTGTGTAACGTCCCGCGATGTGAAACCAATCATGGCGAGTCGTATAAATCTTGACACCTTCTAATGGGGAAAAGATGAATATTGTGATGTGGTTCAGTAGTAAGAAGAACAAAATAAAGTATACGACAAACGCAACCTCTTGGAATCTAATTGTAGATATACGGAAGCATAGCAAGCTGAATAGAAGCATCACGACTAAACATCGTGTATCGTAGGTGATCATTACCGAAAGCGTCCAAAGGATAAAGAATATGAGCTTGGTCACCCCTGATAAACGATGGATAGGTGAATCCAGAGGTGAGTACGTGAGCATCTTCGATTGCATCAATTTCTCTTCCTCCGGTCTTCATCGATAAATGTGAGCAACAGGTCAATAGGTTGATCCAATCCTGCTCTCACAGCAAGCCGGTCTAAAGAGGTTTCTTTCAAATGAGCCGCTTCAATGATGTGGGCATCTGTAAGCACGTTCGCAGGACAATCATCTGCAATTCGTCTACCTTCAGCAAGAACAATAGCACGCTCAGCATATTCCAACATGAGGTGCATATCATGCGTAATCATTATGATCGTTACCCCTTGGCGATTCAATTGCAGGATAAATTCCATCATTTCATTATAATGCTTGAAATCCTGACCTGCAGTAGGCTCATCAAGAATCAGAATTTGTGGATTCAATACCAGAATAGAAGCAATGGTTACACGTTTTTTTTGTCCGAAGCTCAATGCAGAAATCGGCCAATTGCGAAATGCGTATAGTCCACACACCTTTAACACGTCATAAACCCGCTCTTTGACTTGACTTTCTGGCACACCTCGGATCTTAAGCCCAAAAGCGACCTCATCAAAAATCAATGTTTGGGAAATCATTTGATTCGGGTTTTGAAGAACATAACCGATATGCTCAGCACGTTCACGAATGGTCATAGACAACATATCTTTATTTTTCAATAACATCTGGCCCGAGGTAGGTTTGTAGAATCCGCATATGAGTTTGGATACTGTAGATTTCCCTGCTCCATTCATACCTACAATACATACCATCTCACCTTCATGCAAGGTAAACGACACATCATGTAAGATTTCTTTATGCTCATCATAACGAAAATGAATATGACGCAACTCAAGTAAAGCCTGCGTTTCCTGAGAGGCACTCGGTTGATTGCGATTTTTTATCCACTCATGTAATTGAAACTTACATGGATCTAGAATGATCGATTCGATATGACATGGCTTCATTTCAGGAGTGATCTCGCATCCTGCATAACGAAGAGCGCTCAGATATAGTGGTTCACGAATGCCGATCTGTCGCAGCAGAGAAGAACACAAGAGCTCATTTGGTGTCAAGTCAGCTATAATTCTGCCTTCATACATGACAATAATGCGATCGATTCCTCTATGTAACACTTCTTCCAATCGATGTTCAATGATGATTATAGTTTTTTGCGTATCTTGATGAATCTCATCAATGAGTTCAATCGCGCTTTTACCTGTACGAGGATCTAAATTAGCAAGCGGTTCATCAAAAAGAAGAATTTCGACATCATTCACCAAAACACCAGCAAGCGTTGTTCTTTGCTTTTGACCTCCGGAAAGAACATGAGGTGCTTGATCCAAATGATTTTCCATACCTACCCGTAGAGCTGAAGCAGCTACCTTTTGCCGCATCTCCAACTGAGGAATCCCGTCATTTTCTAACTTGAACGCGATATCTTCTGCTACAGTCAATCCAACAAATTGCCCGTCCGGATCCTGTAAGACAGTACCGACTAGATCAGATATTTGTGTCAAATTTAGTTCTCGAAGTTCTTTTCCTCTGATCTTCAAAGAACCGGTCATTTCACCGGAATAATAAAAAGGGATCAAGCCATTGATACAGTGAGCGAACGAGCTTTTGCCCGAACCCGAAGGCCCAACGATCAAAACTTTTTCCCCTTCATATATCGTACAATTCAATTCGAGAAGTGTCGGTTCTGATTGGGAATGATATTGAAATCCGAATTCGACAAATTCGATAAGTGGTTTTTTCAATTGCATCTTCCTTTTTGCATGAGCTATATAAGTCTTCTATATATTAAGTTGATTATTCTTTACTTAAACTTCCTTTTTTCGTTCTTGTTTTTGCGTAAGCAAGCGATAACAACGTACCAATTATAGCTACTGTCACGATATTTGCGGTACCTGCAACTAATCCTTGTACGAATACTTTGTTAACCGGCTCAGCATATATCCATATATCTAACACAGGTGCGACTACGAACCATGCAATGACATTTGCCGAAATTTGATAGATATTGAATCGAATGATTTCTCGTCTACCGAATACACCTTCACGTATAGAGATGCTTCTAGATGCTAAGCCAATCAGTAGTCCAAATACTCCCGAAGCGATTACCCAACTATACCAAGGGGCTCCGTAGAAAATAGCATCTTTGAGCGTATGTCCGATGAGTCCGATTAAAACACCTGCTATGGGACCATAAATCAATGATAATAATGAGAGAAAAGCATACGTCGTCTCGATATTCGTATCAGGAATACCTGAGGGAATGGAACCAAACCTACCAAGTATAACAAATACCGCTGAACCAATACCAATTGCTACAATGGTTTGAATAGACAACTTGCTTTTTTTTCCCATTTTCATTCCTCCTGTTAGGTAGTTAAGTTTCGTGAATACGTAAGAAATCCTAGTAAAATAGTATGAATTTCAAATTAAAACATATCATACCAGTGATGTGTTGTCAATAAACTTTTGTCGTATAAGAAATAAATCCGAAATAATGTCATTATATGTTTGATTATGGATTAATTTGTAATATAGTTGGATTTATTGTAATTTTAGTTTATACTATGCATATACGCACGGAAGGGAAGAACTTCAATGAACAACGAACAATTGATTTTGGAAATGCTTGGAACAATAATCGTAAAAGTAGACAAAATAGATAGCCGTGTTGAGCAACTCGAAAATCGATTCGATATACTTGAAGAACGATTCGATAAGCTTGAAGAACGATTCGATAAGCTCGAAGAACGATTCGATATACTTGAAAATACTGTGACTGCAATCATGATACAAGTAGCTGCAACTACAGAAGATATCGTTCAGCTCAAAGAAATGGCGCAATCGACAAATAATCGTCTGGAGTACTTCACAGATAAAGTCATTGAACATGACGTAGACCTCTTCATAATCAAAAAAAGAGCATCGGCTTAATTCTGCTTTAACTCAATTCGATGAGCTCCATAATCACACTTGAGTAACCACGCAACTCATCCGAAGATTCATGCGCCATCATTACTCCATCCATCATAGTGCACGCCGATGAGTTATTTTACTGTAATACGTGTCCAATCCACACGAAAATATCGCACCACGACAAGAATCGCGAAGATCACAAGGAAGATATACAGCGAAATCCATGCGCCGATACTGCTTAAATCCCATACGAATATCGATAAATACGCTAAAGGAACAAATACAAACCAACTCAATCCAAATGAAGTTCGCAATAGAAATCCGGTATCACCGATGCCACGCAAACCCCCAGATATGACAACCAACCAACCATCAAACACTTGCAGAAAAGCAGAAATCATGATGAGAAAAGCAGCTAACTTGAATACCGCGGGGTCACTCGAATATATGCGCGAAATCGGTCCAGCAAAGATGAATTCAAGACTGCCTACAATGAAAATAAATATCATAGCAATGATCGAGGTATCAATCCCTACTCGCTTCGCAGCGATATAGTTGCCTCTGCCAATTTCTTGACCTACCAAGATCGTTGCTGTCGCACCAAAAGCGAACGCTGGCATAAATCCGAGCGACATCACATTCAGTGCAATTTCATTGGCAGCTAGAGCTGCTTCGCCTAACCGTGCAACGAATATGGTAAAGATCAACACCGAGAAGCTAATCGAAAACTCTTGAATGCCTAACTTACTGCTTTCAGCAAATATTAATTTTGCTTCATCTAGTTTGAATAGTACACGTGCTCTGGTTTCATAGATCGGATGAAGCTTGATGAAATATACCCACAAACTGCCTAATACCCCAATCACTTCTCCAATGAGAAATGAAATTCCGGCTCTAAATAGAATTTCACTGATGCTCAGTCCTTCCGGATATGTAAGAACATATGTCAATAGGATGACAATACTGTTACTGATGAGCGACAGCACCATCGGGGTACGAGCATCTCCGATGCCTCGAAGAAACCCATGGAGGGCGAATGTCACAATACCTAAAGCCATTGCCCAAATTCGCAATTGCAAATAACTTTCTCCGATGACGATTTCTTTGGAAGCTTCGCCTCCAATCACTCGGAGCAATACATCAGAAGCAAAAAGTCCCACGAAACCTAAGATAATCACTACAAACAATGTCAAGTATAAAGCAATATAGGTGCGTTCGATTGCTTTTTTCATTCGTTGCTCACCGAAATTCTGTGCAACGAGATAGTTCAAAGAGTGTCCCATTCCTGAGAAGATCGCAAAGCAATTATATATAATAATGTTGGTGACGCCAACAACAGCTATCACAAGTGCACCGCTATGTCCTAAGATAATTAAACTGAACGTTCCCGTCAATGTGATGAAAGCAAAGGATACCACAGAAGGTATAGCGAGTTGAATGATGCGAGACCAGTTCTGAAACATGGTAATTTCCTTCTCTCTTGGATCATCTCGATATTGAGCTTCAGTGCTTCACACGTCGAGCGTGAGGTGAAAGCTGAACTTGTCCTCATTCAATCGATAGATCGGGTTGAGTTCTGGACCGCAACTATTGGAACCGATCCCACTATTCTTGTAGTCCAAACAAAGAACAGTATAGTCACTTGCGACTAATTCGAAATTATGCTTCTTCGTACCAAGCTCCTCTTGCGTATATCGAGATACATTAAAGCTGAAATCCTGCAGACTTCTTGCTGTGAAGGTCGCATGCCCATCACGAACCGATACAGAGGAACATCCACAATGACTGGAATTTTCCTGTGGCTTGATATAGTCTTCATGCATGTCATCGATGTGTGCGGAGAACTTACTGATGTAGGAAGCACGATGTTTATCGAGATAGCTTTCATGAGGCCCATACCCGAAATATTCCACATGACGGTAGCTTTTGGGCATCATCAATCTTAGTCCAAATCGAGGTAAATAAGGCAACTCGGTATTTCTGATGACATTCATGGTAATGGCAACTTTCCCTGCACTGTCAATGACCCACTGTGATTGGATATCTAGGATTTTCTGGATCGATACTGCAGAAACAGACAGATGACAATCGATGATCACTTGCCCATTGCGATGTGTCACTTGAGTCTCATATGCTTTGATCGTACGTCGGTGATATCCTGCTCTTTCCCATTGCAATCTGATCAAGCGATCGTTGTCCGTAGGTGCTCGCCAGATATTGATTTCCATAGGTTTCGCTAACACTGTATGTTGGTTCTTCACCATCGTATCGAATGTACCTGTTAGCTTGTTGAACACATACGTGAACGTGGTTCCCGATAAGGTGATCGTCTTATTCGTCTGTGTCACATGGATCTCCCCAGTGGTTTGGAGAATAGGTATATCCTCGCGAATGGCACATAACTCGATTTGATCGAATCCTAACACATGTCCAGCATCTGTAAATGGCATTGCATGTTTTTGTTTGTACGTTATATGAAGATAGCATTGTCCTGTTGTTGGAGATTGGTAAGCGATGTGTATCGTTGCACTTGACTTCGGAGCAACATTCAATACATCGATCTGCCCACGCGCGATGACTTCACCATTCTGCGTAACTTCATACTCTGCATAGAGGAAATCCTTCAGATTCGTAAAATCCAATTTGTTCGCAAACGTGATCTCGCCATGATGCACATCTTGAGCGTATGCTCGAACAGGCCGTATGACGTTCTTGTACTCCAACAGTCCTGTGTGCACTCTTCGGTCAGGATACACTAACCCATCCATGCAAAAGTTCCCATCATGAGGGAATTCACCGAAATCTCCACCATAATAAAATTTATCTTTCCCTTCAATGGTTTTCCCCATATGCACAGCATGGTCACACCATTCCCAAACAAAGCCACCACAAAATCCATCGTAGGTGTAGATTTGTTCGAAGTACTCTTCGATATCACCAGGTCCATTGCCCATCGCATGCACGAATTCACATTGGATGAATGGTTTGGTGTTACTGGAGTCTGCGAAGTATTCATCGATTCGTTGGGTAGATGCATACATATGACTATGGACATCGAGCATCGAGGTGTCATTGATATGCGATCCTGATTGCCAGACACTGCTTTCGTAATGAACGAGTCGTGTATCGTCGTACGTATGAACCCATCTGCCTGCATGCTCGAAGTTTTCCCCATATCCCGCTTCATTCCCTAGTGACCACATCACGACAGATGCACAGTTCTTATCACGAATCACCGTTCGTTGTACACGATCAAGAATCGCTTGCTTGAAGCGAGGGTCTTGAGCAATCAAGCCAAATGTTGTCTCTTGCGAGCCCCCATAGATTGAAGACGTTCCATGAATTTCCACATCGGATTCATCGATCACATAGAACCCATACGTATCACACAGCTGTGTGAACCATGGAGAATTCGGATAATGGCTTGTGCGAATCGCATTGATATTGTGTTGCTTCATCAGCGATAGATCTGTCATCGCTTGCGCAATACTGATGGTGTAGCCCGTCAACGGATCGCTATCATGTCGGTTGACGCCTTTGAATTTAATCCCGACACCATTAAGTAACAAGATGCCGTTGTTGACGGCTATGTGTCGTATCCCTATTTTTTGGACGATCACTTCATCTGCGGTTTCGATGATCAATGTATACAGCTGTGGATTCTCTGCATGCCATAGGATCGCTTCATGGACTGGGATACTGATCTGGTTTCCTTCAACTACTTGTGTGCTAATGATTTGCTGCGTTGGTGACATAAGCGTGCATGTCACAACAGGATGCCCCATCATATCTAATTGAATCTCGATGTCTGCGTGCTCGAATGTTGCATCTAGCTTGGTCTTCACAAAATAATCCCGCACATATTGCTGAGGTCTGCGAAGTACATATACATCACGGAATATCCCCGACATCCTTAGCTTATCTTGATCTTCGAGGTAACTGCCATCACACCACTTGAGAACAAGCACTGCCATCTGATTAACACCTGTATGCACGAATGGCGTAATATCGAATTCGCTTGTAGAATGTGACACTTGGCTGTAACCAACGAATTGTCCATTGACCCACACGTAGAAACATGAATCCACGCCTTCGAAGTTAAGGTGATGCTGATACGTCATCTCGTCGACGGAGATGTCAAACTTTCGTTTGTAGATCCCACACGGATTCTCAGATGGCACATACGGAGGATCATACGGAAACGGAAAAGCAACATTCACATATTGATGTCGATCGTATCCATGATTTTGCCATAAAGAAGGAACGGGAATCTTGCCAAACCCCTCGTGATGAGCTGTATCTGTCCAGAATTCTTCTTCGACATCGTGAATACTCGGGAAGTATTTGAAATCCCATTCACCACTCAGTAATAAGAATCTTTCCGAATGTTCCCTGCTTTTGCTATGATTCAACGCCATTTGAGCGCTTTCAAATGGAATATAGTATGAACGATTATCTAGCGTTCCTAGATGCAATATTTCCGGATTCTCAAAATATGGTTTGACGATCATCGGGCTCCCCCTCATTGTGTGAATATCTCTTAACATGAGACGATCCGTTTATTACTTTCATTCATTGAACTATATCTGATGAATTGTGTCTATCTTTATTTATCTCGTGTTTACGTAACAAATAATTACTTTCGTACTGATATCTGCACTCCTTTAGATTTGTCATCGATCATGGCTTTCTTGAGGATACCCTTGTATGCTTCACGAGATGAGTCTTCTGCTGAATCATGCTTAGTTCATGATTCAAGATGACGTCTGTACCATGGGGATTACTTTCATTTTAGCAACATTCGGATACTAAGGAATAACTGTAGGATGAGGGTTAGCAGGATTGTGAGGAATATTAGCTAGTCCCTTGGCAAGTGATTTGTTGAGATGCATCCTTCTTCGATTCACGAAGATGATATATCCTGGTATCGAGCTTTTATTCCCACTTAAAGGTCTTGCTCGCGATAATGAAAGCCACGACCATCCATGCAAACAATAACGTAGCATCGAACCAGAGATCTCCTATTCCCGCTCCCACATTCATCACTTGGCGCATGGCCGTCGATAAGTGCGATATCGGCAATAGCTTCACGATCGGTTGGATAAATTCGGGCATGTTGCTGATTGGGAAGAATACGCCTCCGAAGAACAAGAGCGGGAAAGACACTAATCCACTAATTGGACCTGCTTGTTCCGGGTTTTTGGCAATCCCGGCAATGATGAACCCGATAGCCATGAAGGCAAGTGTACCCATCACTACAAATAAGAGTAGCCATAACCAAGACCCATTCACTTGAGTACCGAACACAAGCGAAGCGACCAGTAAGACGATCATGGCTTGCGATGCGTTCATTAGGAGTCTCGCTGTGATTTGTGAAGCAATAAATGTAGATGCACGTAATGTCGTGCTTTGCATTCTGCGTAATATCCCTCGTTCACGCCATGCAGCAATTTGACCCGATACGCCGTTCAAATTATTCGACATAATCATCATCGCGACAATGCCCGGAACCAGAAAATCGATATACCTCAAATCCAAGGACTGTACCCCTCGTGGATCTATCGCTACGACTGGTGAATAACCCGTCAAGTCTTTACTGAATGTGTCCACGACTTGTCCGACGAGCGCTAATCCATATTGCGCTGTGCTTTGTGAAGTCTGATCATAGAACACCTGAACCACACTAGACTTCGTTGAATCTGTTGTCGTCGATCCCGAGTTGGTGGCATTGGCTGCACGTAGCTGTTGTTCATAACCTTGAGGTATCACGATGACGAGTTGATTTTCCCCTTCCTCAAGCAACTTCAAGGACTCTTCGAGATTCGTCTCTACAGTGAGTTTCAACAAAGGCACATTAGCGAAAGATGCCACGAGCGTCTGTGAACCTGAAGTTTGATCTTGATCTACAACAACGGTTTGAATCGAGATCCCTCCCCCATTTCCTAGAAAGCTCCCTAATGCAAGCATCAGCAAGATAGGGAACAACAACCCGAAAAAAATTACAGTTCGATTTCGAGCGAAAATACGCAGTTGGGCAATGGTCAATTGGACATATCCATTCATGCTTCTCTCAGACTCCTTCCTGTCATGTGTATAAACACGTCCTCAAGTGTAGCTGTACGTGTCTGAAGATCAGTGAATATAAGACTTCTCTCTGTCGTTTCTCTGATAAAGTCGAGCAAGGTTTGTTGCAGATGATCGGTATATAGTACATAAGAATCTTTGCGGTGCTCAACTCTCTTCACACCGCTTAATTGTTCCATCCATACCTGTGCAACAACTGCTTCAGACAACCTGAATTCGATCGCACTATCGGTATTCAATCCTCGGATCAAATTCCCCGGTGTATCAAGAGCAATGATCTCTCCGCGATCCATAAGACAAATGCGATCACATAAGATCGCCGCTTCTTCCATATAGTGGGTAGACAGGACTATCGTCTTGCCTTCTCCTTTGAGCTTCAAGATGATATCCCAGAGCACACGTCTTGCTTGTGGGTCAAGCCCCGTCGTAGGTTCATCTAAGAAGACGATCTGTGGATCGTTCACTAACGCTAAAGCGATGGCCAATCGTTGTTTCTGACCGCCGGATAAGCCTTTCACACGTGCATTCCATTTATCGGTCAACTGCATATCATCGATGAGTTTCTCTACCGGAAGCGATTTTCGATAGAAGCTCGCATACATTTTGATAATTTCTTTTACTTTGAGTAAATCGAATAGCGAAGTGGATTGCAACTGAACACCTATCACTTCTTTCACTCGGATTAATTCCGTCTTCGTATCGAATCCTGCCACTCGAGCAGTTCCTCCATCAGGTTGACGCAATCCTTCGATCATTTCCATTGTCGTTGTTTTGCCAGCACCATTGGGTCCGAGTAGTCCAAATACTTCACCTTGTGTGACTTGAAACTCAATACCGTTCACAGCTGTGAAATCCCCATAGCGCTTCATTAATCCATGCACTTCAATAATAGATGATGCCAATTGTTTACTCCTCCTCGATTGGTGTGCATGATTCTGTCAACTTAAGTTTGAATCAAATGCAGAATCACGTATAATATATTATATAACGAATTCAAAGAAGAATGAAACAGGAGTCCCCATGAGCAGAATTGCACCATTATCCATTCTTACCTGGCGCAGAAGGTATACTTTCATTATGATCGTCCTTGTCGTTATCGGTTTACTCTTCTTATTGAAGAACCCGTTTTTGCAATGGATGGGAAACCATCTAAGCATCACAGAGAATGTTACTCCTTCTGATGTGATCATTGTCTTAGGAGGGGAATCTAGCGGGGAAAGAACTGCACGAGGCACTCAATTACTCCAACAAGGATTTGCCGATCAATTACTATTATCTGACGGCACGTCTTTATCTTGGCGAATTCGATCTGTAACCGAAATGATGGATTATGCCTTGTTACATGGTGTTGCTCGAGCAGCCATACATCTTGAAGAGCGTTCTCGAAGTACATACGAGAACGCGGTCTATTGTCGGGAATATATGCTTGAGCAAGGTTGGGAACAAGCTGTAGTAGTAACGACCTATTGGCATTCACGACGAAGTGCGTATATCTTCAATAAGGTGTTTGCTAACTCTGGCATTCAACTCACATACGCTGTAGCACCTGATCCAAACGTGGGAGAACTACATGAATGGTGGGAAGACTCCGAAAAAATGCAGGTTGTTTTGACCGAATGGTCAAAATACGTCGTCTATCTCCTAACACATCGCTAAGCAAGATGCCCGATTCAGAAATCTATACACACATCAATTAGGAGGACTTATCATGAAAAAAGAACAAAATTACAATAATCACAGAAGGTTATCCCCTTTCGATGTACTTTCCTTGCTCAACCTCATCGTTGTATTCGGTAGCATCGTGTACATGTTCAATGAAGACTTCGCACTTCCTACGATAATGCTCAGTGGATTAAGTCTAAGCTTACTTGTATTAAATTCGTTTGTTGGGCGATTCACGACAAGACTACAAGATCGTGTGATTCTCTCAGAAGAGCGTACACGTCATACTATGCTGACAGGCCAACCACTCGATCCTGCGCTTACCCGAAAACAAATTATCGCGTTGCGATTTGCTTCAGATAAAGAATTTCCTGACTTATGTCAACAAGCAGTTGAGAAACAACTAGGGCCCGACGCCATCAAGAAACTAATTACCCACTGGCGAGCAGACCAACTCCGTATTTGATGACATCTTGCGTTGAACATTCAGGTAAGGGAAACGCATTCTGAATGTCTTCGATGGAAAGTTCCCATTACGCTTCGCGCTATGTACATATTCTAATTTACTTCAATCCAATCTAATGTGCCCTGCAAGTCCCAAACGAATGGATTCTTCCATCTGGTTCGTAAGTGATGAGGTCCAACATTCATTTAATTGCCAATACACAGATTCCATGCAATCACCGCGGTTACGGCGCCAATGCTCGACGCCATAACGCATCGCTTCCGCTTGGAGAATTTGCGAAGCATACAGCAATGAGTCAAAGTCTTTTGGATACAAATAATTTTCGGATATCCCAAAGAGGATTTTCCCATTTCCACCAGCATTCTTCTGATGACTTTCCATATAAGGAGTGAAGATATTCCGATCTTCCGGAAGCGTGAATTGATTCATTGTCTTCGAACAAGGAAAGGATTGGAAGCCGAACTCCGAACAGAAATTGAAGCGCTTTTTCGAGAACTACATGCCGAGTTCATTTCTGATTCTTTATTTCGTCAAACCTTGTTGCGCGCCAAGTTGACTGAACTCATCGTTCTGATTCAACGTCATGTTAGTATCGAACGAACACTACCACTTCATGTTGATTCACAAGTAAAGCCTGATCTTATCGGTAAAATTCTATTATATCTGAATCTCAATTACCAGAATGAGCTAACGCTCGATCAAGTAGCAACTTATTTCTTCATTAGCAAAACCTATCTGTGCCATGTCGTTCGACATCACACAGGTAAAACGATGATTGCCTTATTGCATGAAATTCGTTTGCGTCATGCGTGTTCGTTACTGATCTCTACTGATTTGAAGATGACTGATCTCGCTTCGGAATCCGGTTTCTCTTCCGTGAAGACTTTTTTTGCGTGTTCAAACAATACAAGAAGCAGACGCCAAGAGCCTATATGAAGAAGTTTCCCCGTACATGAAAGATTCGTCTATGTAACTTCACATTTTCGGTATTCTCACTACATAACTACTTATACCTCTTCTCGTGGTATATAATTAGGATACGTCACGTGTATGCGTGAATTAGCTACCCAATTGATATGAATCAACGAGCTTACCTTAACTAGGAGGTTAATCGAATGAAAATGATCGTTTTTGGTGCCAGTGGTGCAACGGGGCAAGAATTCGTTACATTGGCTTTAGCAGAAGGTCACCATGTCACAGCTTTTGTACGAAATGCCTCGAAATTGAATCATACACACACGAACTTACGTCTTGTGGTGGGTGATGCACTTGATCGAGACGCCGTTGGGCAAGCGATCGCAGGCCATGATGTGATCGTTTCCTGCTTAGGTGGACCAAGCATGGGCGCTTCGACTACACTCTCAGAGATGGTCGCAAACATCGTCGCAGGTATGAACCTGCATCACGTCTCCCGCATCGTCTATATGGCTTCGGCAGGCATTCACCGAGAGATCCCCGGTATCTTCGGTTGGATCGCTGAGCGCTTCTTGCGCCATGTGCTAGCAGACCATCGCCAAGCAGTCGAGTTGATTCAGCAAGCTGGTCTTACGTGGACGATTGCTAGACCCATGGGCTTGACGAACACGCCTGCAACAGGCACATATCGAAACGCATTAAGCGGTGTACCTCAAGGCGGACGTAGAATTGCGCGTGCCGATGTCGCTCGCTTCTTACTCGATGCGACAAGTGATCCTCAGTGGGAGATGCAATCGGTAGGATTAGCTTGAAATTGACAAGGCGTCCCCTATGACTTTACTTCCTTATAGAAGCCTCATGCACCGCCATTTCTGATGTTCGTCATGACATTGCCTCTCAATGGTTTATTTGGATATATCATCTGAAATTATCCTAGCTATCGAACGTGTTCTTGTCCTCTTATGACACACTTAAGGAACGTTCAAGAACTCACAATGATGCCTTATACATGAATGGAACGGAGTTGTCCTAGTTGATCATACCTCAGATACGTAGATACCTGAAGAAACTCAATTCACATGCAGTGAAAAGAATCGTGGTGCGCACCGCTAAACGAACACTCAGAACAAGTCATCATCTGTGGTTTGCTCTGTTAGTGAAATCTTCACCCCTTCTTGCCACGAAATACATCTATCGCAAGAGGACTGGGAAGAAGCTCAACCTCGCCAACCCCCAAGATCTAAATGAGAAAATCCAATGGTTGAAGCTCTATTGGCAACACCCGCTTGTCGTCCAATGTGCAGATAAATATGAAGTAAGGTCATACGTCAGAGACTGTGGTTGCGAAGAGCTATTGAATGAACAATACGGTGTATATGACCATCCTACTCAAATTAATTGGGAGGCATTGCCTCAACAATTCGTCATCAAATGCACCCACGGATGTAGATATAACATCATATGTGGCAATAAGGATCTGTTGGATATTCCAGAATCCCTAAAGAAACTTAACCGCTGGATACGCTCAGATTATAGCTTGCAATTAGCAGAAATCCATTATTCGAAGATTAGACCGAGAATCATCATAGAAAAATATCTGGATACCGATGCAGGTTTCCTACCTATTGATTATCAACTGTATTGTTTTCATGGTGAACCCCAGTTGATCCAAGTTGTGTTTAAACAAAACGGCGTCGTGAAGCTTGCGAGGATGGATTCTAATTGGAGAAAGTCGGATACAGATGATCCCACACATAAATTTTACTATCAAGGCGAACTTCCCACAAAACCAACTTCGTTCGATGATATGATGACTTATGCACGGATATTATCGAAACCTTTTCCTTTTGTGCGCGTGGATTTCTTCGAATACCACAGCAAACCGATTCTCAGCGAGTTGACGTTTACACCGGGTGCTGGAGCAATAACTAGTCGGACTCCTCAAGGTTTACTTGATATCGGTAGATTGTTACATTTGCCTCCCAGATATAAGAATTTGACTACATCCCTAGATAAATCACATACCACGCAGCTCTAGAAAGGAGCTTATTGAGTGAAAATTCTCATTGCACCTGATTCTTTCAAAGGAAGTCTCACTGCAGTTGAAGCTGCAGATGCAATCGAAAGAGGGATTAAGCGCTGTATGCCCCATGCCGAAACGATCAAAGTACCGATTGCGGATGGTGGTGAAGGCACGATGGATAGTCTTCTCAGGTCTGCAGAGGGTCGTAAGATACCCGTCCGCGTAACTGGACCCCTCGGTCTACCTGTCATGGCGGCATATGGACTCATTCCCAAGGGACATATCGCGATCATCGAAATGGCTCAAGCTTCAGGAATTACCTTGATTGCGAGAGAAGACCTTAATCCACTGATGGCTACTACATACGGAACAGGAGAATTGATTAAACAAGCATTAGATGACGGTTGTCGTCAATTCATTCTCGCATTAGGTGGAAGCGCAACGAACGATGGTGGTGCAGGAATGCTGCAGGCTCTGGGCATGCGCTTACTTAATCAATCGGGGAAAGAAGTCTCCTGGGGTGGCGGACATTTACTAGAAATTCATACCATCGATGATCGTAATTGGGACCCTCGTATAGCGGAATCTCAATTTCTCATTGCGACGGATGTGCAGAATCCGCTAATTGGACCCCTAGGAGCAACTCATGTGTTCGGTCCACAGAAAGGTGCAACACCTGAATTCGTTGAACAACTGGAAACTAACATGGTGGCATGGGCTGACTTGATCGCGCTGACAACAGGAGTCAAGCTTCATGATCTTACTGGTGCTGGAGCAGCAGGCGGGATCTGCGGTGCATGCTTAGCGTTCTTCCCTTCTACCATCCAAAGAGGAATCGATGTAGTACTTGCCTACACAGACATAGACCGCTATCTGGCAGAAGCAGATCTGGTGATCACAGGTGAAGGACAGATCGATGAGCAGACAGCTTCAGGTAAGACGCCCATGGGCATTGCGCAAGCTGCACAGCAATATGGTGTGCCCACGATCGCTTTCGCTGGATCTGTCGGTTCTGGTATTGAACAGTTATACCCTCATGGGATCCTAGCCGTATTCAGTATCATGAACGGCCCGAAGACGTTGCAACAAGCGATGGATCAAGCGTCGTCATTGCTAGAATACACCGTAGAGCAAGTGATGAGAACAATGACTGTATTCCCGAGAGGAAGATGAGTACGTGAAAACATCGATATTGTATGGGAGAAACGCGATCATCATGGATGTTCCAGATCATGCGACGATCGTGCAACCGAAGAACATCCAAGCTGTTGATGATGAACGAGCATCGATTATAGCAGCATTGCGTCAACCGATCGGTACTGCTCCATTGCGCGAGCTAGTGAAATCTACGGATCATGTCGCTATAGTGATCAGCGATATGACACGTCCCACACCCAACCATCTGCTTATCCCAATCCTACTCGATGAGCTCACTCATGTACCCTTGTCACACATTACGATAATTAACGGCACAGGCACACACCGTGATCAGACAAAGAATGAATTAATCACAATGCTCGGCGAATGGGTCGTGGATCATGTGAATGTGATCAATCACCATTGTCAAAACATGGACGAATTATCCCATGTAGGAAGAAGTTCTCAAGGATGTGATGTCTACTTAAACAAAGCTTACGTCGAAGCAGACTTCCGCATTGTGACTGGGTTTATTGAACCCCACTTTCTTGCTGGTTTTTCTGGTGGATGCAAAGGCATCATGCCGGGGATTGCAGGAATAGAAACCATCATGACTTTCCATAATGCCCGAATGATCGGTCACCCCTTGGCCACATGGGGTAATATGACGAATAATCCCTTACAGAACATGGCGCGTGAAGTCAATCTACTCTGCAAACCTAATTTTCTATTAAATGTCACGTTGAACGCTCAGAAACAAATCACACGCGTATTTGCTGGGGAGTTATTTGTTGCACATGCGCAAGGATGTGCTTATGTCAAAGAACATGCCATGGTTCAATGTGAACATCGATTCGATCTCGTCATTACCTCGAATTCGGGATATCCACTTGACCAGAATCTGTATCAGGCCGTAAAAGGAATGAGTGCCGCTCACAAAATCGTGAAACCAGGTGGAACCATCCTCTGTTTAGCCGAATGTTCAGATGGGGTGCCGGATCATGGGAATTACGCAAAAATCCTGCAGATGGCAGATACGCCGGCTCAGTTGCTCCAGATGATTGAAGACCCCGCATTTCAGATGTTCGACCAATGGCAAGTGCAGAAGCAAGCAGTGATCCAGACGTGGGCTGATGTCTATGTGCATTCAGCGTTATCTGATGAAGTCATTCAGCGTTGTATGTATATACCTGCTCCTGATCTTATCCATACCATTCTCAAGCTTCAAGAGAAATACGGGTCCGACATGTCCGTTGCTGTGCTTCCACAAGGACCACTCACGATTCCCTATGTTGTGGAATCCCCTAATACCGTTTATAATCTATAAGTTAACACGATAAATGTTTGTCATAAATTATTGAAAGTATGGTGCATCATGTTCAGGGTTCCTGTAGTTTCTATCAAAGATAGCCTGATGGCATCATGGCGTATCCTCGTAAACATCGCATTCATCGAAACGATTCTGTTTGCTGTGATCAACTTGTTGAAATTATCTCTCATGCACAATTTCATAAATGTATATGGTAATTCATTTAGCGAATATGTCATCATTTCACTTGGCGCCATGGGGTTGCTGATTTTCTGGATTTATTGGTTATCTCATCGAGGGAAAATCATTGCGCTTACGTGCATTCATCTAGGTATTGCGACTCTACTCTACAGTGATCTGTTATATTATCGTCATTTTGGAGATCTCATCACAGTGCCTGTACTTATGCAAGCAGGACAGACTCTTGAATTAGGTGCAAGCATCATGACCCTCATCGGTGCCCGAGATTATTTATTTTTTGTCGATGGAGTAATCATCATTCCTTATGTCCTAATTGTGTTGTGGAGAAGTCGTTCTCAGAAGACAACCGCAACCCAACCATTGACGCGTTCAACGATACCCTCAACGATACCTTCAACGATTCCATCAACGATAGCATCAACTCACCAGCAATCATATGTCTGGTCGTCATTAGCGAAGAAGTCCCTATTAGGTGTATCCGTATTGATCCTCAGTGCAACGCTGTTCTTCGTACCGCTAGCTGATGCCAAATATAACAAAGCTAGTCGATTATTTACAACCGACTGGTGGAATTTGTCCTTATACAGTTATATTGGCTTACTTGCCTTTCATGGTTATGATCTGTACCGTTATGCGAATACACATTGGTTGAGTGAACCACAACTATCTGATGAAGAAGTATCCCACATCAAGCAATGGATGGACGATCGTGCAATGAAGCGTTCTGCTCATGAGCAGGATCGCTTGTTTGGAGCTTACCGTGGAGCGAATGTTATCACGGTTCAAATTGAAGCCATGCAGAACTTTATGATTGGCTTATCCTTCAACAACCAGGAAATTACACCAAACTTCAATAAACTCATGAAAAATAGCGCGTATTTCAATCAATTTTATCACCAAACCGAAGATGGACGTACAGCAGATGCTGATTTTTTGGCGAATTGCTCTTTACATCCGCTTCCTATCGGTTCGGTATTTATTCGATATGCACAGAACGACTACACGTGTTTGCCTCGTATTTTAAAACAAAGTGGTTATTCGACTTCTGCGTATCACGCGTTTGAAGGTGGTTTCTGGAACCGCAATATGATGTACGACCAGATGGGCTACGATACGTTTTATTCGATCAAAGATTTTGTGATGACAAAACGCTTGGGTTGGTCTCTTGAAGACCGATCTTTCTTGCGACAATCAGCGGAGTTCATCTCTCGAAACGCTCAACCGTCCTACTCTTTCTTAATTACGCTAACGAGTCATCACCCCTTCGAGCTTCCACGAAATGAGCAACGTCTTGACTTACTGGAGTGGAATGGAACCCTTCTCGGAGATTACTTGCAAAGTATCCATTACGTGGACATTGCGCTTGGCGAATTCCTTGATCAATTGAAGGAACAAGGATTATATGACAACTCCATTGTTATCTTGTATGGGGATCACGATAACAATATTCGGGATACGGACTTGTATGAATCGTTTCTTGGACGACCCATTGATGCGATGGAGCAATTGCAGTTGCTCGATCAAGTCCCAATGCTGATCCACTTACCTGATGATGCGCGTGCAGGTGTGTACACCCAGCCCGCAGGACAAATTGACATCACGCCAACGATTCTTCACTTGCTCGGGATATCTAGTCGTTCATTTCCTATGATGGGTGTTCCTCTGCTTACCGATGAGCATGAAGAAGATCCGATCGCGATATTCCGAAATGGGTCTTACACGGATGCGACACACTTCTATAAATCCTCAGCAGATTCCCAAATCGAACAAGGGACGTGCTACGACTTGTCTACTCGTTCGATCATTGATGTGACTGCATGTTCATCAAATGCTGAGCGAGCCGTTCGACAACTTACATACTCTGATCAAATCATTCAATATAATTTATTTACTCGTCTTCGCGGTCAATAGCTGCTGTATGCCTTAAAGGGAAATGATTGATCCTAGACTTAGGATCAAATCATTTCCCTTTATCGTTTTACCCAATAGAATTTAATGTAGTCCTCACATATGTTTAACTCTTTAGTTCAGCAGTGCTGGTGATGATTTGGTCAGGTGCTAATCGTCCGTATTTCTGTGTAGGAATGGTACCTATTGGATTATGGTTATATTCATCGACTCCGCGGCATAGATAGGATTTAAATGAAGGAGCTTTACTGGTATCACACTTCACATTGGTTCCTGAATATCTCATCGTTAATCCAATTCTCCAACGATCAGAATTGTTAGCTGGTGAGCCATGAACGATCGCGTCATCATGCATGGACATATGGCCTGATTTGATGACCAAAGATCGCTTACTCAATTCGTCGAATGAACCTTGCTCTAGCTCTAGCGTTAACACAGAGTCGCCTGACACACTGTTGTGCTTGATCAGCCCAGCTTTATGACTCTTGGGGATTACTTGCATCGCGCCATTTTCTTCATCTACATCAGAAAAAGCTAACCACACAGTAACTGAATTATGTGGGTCTAGTGGCCAATAATAGGAATCTTGATGCCATGCAACGGTATCTTGGGTATGAGGAGCTTTTGTAAAAAATTGTGAACCCCACAAAAAGAAATTCGGTCCTAGAATACCTTCTACATAGTCGAGAATACGAGGATGTGTGCATACATCATAAAGCCATTTGCTTGTCACATGCCATTCGCGAATCGTCAACATTTTTTCGTGTGGTTCTAAAAACGTAGAAAGTTCTTTAAGCTCTTTGTTTAACAGCTCCATTTCTACATGTGTATAAATAGGTTGTAAGCCAATGATATAACCATTTACCTTATAGAACTGTTTTTGTTCTTCTGTCAATGTATAGCTAGACATGGTAATCCCCCTAAGGTCATTATTGATATGATGAATACTATCTTAAACATAATTCAACATATCAATTTTGTCAATATTAATGTATACTAAGTATCAAAAAGATATCTGGGTATTTCGAAGGGAGTTGTTATCATGAACAAGAATGCAGAGCTATTTTGTAGGATAAATTGTTCACTGGGTGAAGGTCCTGTGTGGGATCATGTTAATCATCGTCTTTATTGGGTGGATATCGTAGAAAAGAAAATACATAGTTGTGAAGCATCTGCAGATGCCATACTCGGTAAACCTATCGAATTACATCAAATGGTAGGTGCTTTTTCATTTCGAAGTCAAGGTGGAATGATTGCGGCTATTGAAGATGGATTTGTAGGGATAGATTCCTCAACTCATCAAGTGACACCTTTGGCTGAAGTTGAACAAGACATGCCTACCATTCGATTCAATGATGGAAAATGTGACCCTGCAGGGAGGTTTTGGGCAGGATCCATGGCTAAAGATGGATCAGGTACGTCGGGCAGTTTGTATTCCATCGACAAGAATCATCATGTGGTTAGACATTTGGATCAAGTGGGAATTTCAAATGGTCTTTGTTGGAATTCAAAAGCAGATACGTTGTACTTCATCGATTCGGCATTATCTTCAGTTCAAGCATTTGATTATGATCTCGTGACAGGTACGATCACAAATCCACGTACAGTGATCACCTTCGATTCAAAAGAAGGGCTTCCTGATGGTATGACGATAGACCAAGAAGGGATGCTTTGGATTGCTCATTGGGGAGGTTGGCAGGTCTCCAGATGGAACCCTCAAACAGGTAAGAAGTTAGGAGCTGTTTCAGTTCCTGCTGAAAATGTCACTTCTTGTGTGTTCGGTGGACACAAAATGAACCAATTGTACATCACTACTGCAAGTCTAGGAATTGACTCGAACCATCTTGCTAAACAACCTCACGCTGGTTCGGTATTCGTTGTTGAGCTAGATGTGGCAGGTTCAGTTCTACATACATTTGCAGGATAATGTGAATTTGTAGGATATATATGATCATGGAGTGAGCATTGCAACATAGACGTCATGGACTGGTAAAACGACTATCGCTTCCATGGGTTTGTTTGTTGTGTTCACCCCTTCGAGATCACATCAAACAACTCATTCCCGAATATATCGAATGCTCTCCATGATTTCGCAGGAATTCAATCTTTCACTTGTTCTCGCTTTTCCCAGCCATCTGTGAACAGTGGAATGTAGTTGTTGGGATTATACGGATGCTGTGAAATCATATCCAAGTTCAAATCAGTACCCCAACCCGGACGATCTTCAACGGTAATATACCCATCTTTGACTTCAATCGAATGTGTTAGAATTTGCTTAGTCCAATCATCATTAAAATCATCAAAAATTTCATGAATAAAGAAATTCGGTGTTGCCGTATTTAAGTGTGCTGCAGCGATAGAACACAAAGGTCCTTGTGCACTATGAGGAGCTGTCACTCCATGATGGCTATGGGTCATCGCACATACTTGCTTTGCAGTTGTAATGCCTAAATATTGAGGTTCGAGCTGAATAATATGCACGACATCATGTTTAAGCAACTCTGCAAACTGTTCGCGACAATAATAATCCTCGCCACATGCAATCGGTACAGGACTCCGACGAGCTACTTCGACCATGGAAGCGATGTTTTGTGGAGGCACAGGTGCTTCAAACCAAGTTGGTTTATAATCAGCCATAGCATGTGCGAGTTGTATAGCGACATGCACACTAAATCGATTATGACCTTCCACCAAGATATCGACTTCAGGACCAACCGCTTCCCTTACTGCTTTGATGCATTCAATCGATAAACCAAATTCATAATTGCTCATCGTGCGCCATGCAGAGCCGAATGGATCGAATTTCAAAGCTGTGTAGCCTTTATGTACCACTTGTTTCGCTTTCTCATAGAATAGCTCCGGTGATCTATCACCACGATACCAACCATTCGCATATACCCGAAGTTTGGGGTGGCACTTTCCACCGATTAATTTATAGACAGGTTGTCCTACTGATTTACCCATAATATCCCAGCACGCATATTCCATACCCGCTAATGCTGCGCCTTGAATCTGTCCTCCATCAGAATACACTTCACGAAACAGCCGTAGCGTATGATGTTCCACATCAAAGGGATCTTTACCAATAATAAACTTCTTTAACTCATGAATGGCCGCTTCGGTGGTTTTGGCGAAACCATTCAATGTCGCTTCCCCAATCCCGTGAATTCCTTCATCGGTTTCAACTTTGACGAATAACCAATTCTTCCAATTATTCCCTACGATATATGTTTTCACATCAGTAATCTTCATCGTTACACTCCTCTAGCAATTATGGAATCCATTAAATTTAGATTTATTTTTGGAAAATCCCTCGCGTAAACACTTCTTCTAAGGGATACATTTTAATCGTGCCATCTACGTTACATTCCAATAAATTTGCCATATACTGATTCCATCGATGAGTTACTTCCGAAGAACCATGTTTGATCCATGTTTGTGCTGAAGGTGCTCTAAGGTAAACAAATAAGAATGGTTCATCATAATAAATGGCTATGTCAATTTTGTTTTCTAGTAGTTGTCGATCCATCTCTGGCCACAATTGATCATGTGCGTCCTTGTACTCTTGATATTTCCCTTGTTGAACTTTCATGAAGAAAGCTTGGCAATCCATGTATGTACCCCTTTCATATAACAACCTAGTTCATCACAAGTCCACCTGTTATATTAATCGCTTGACCTGTCATATAAGAAGCAGCATCGGAAAGTAAAAACAGTACCACACTCGAGACTTCCTCAGAGGTACCTTCTCGTCCCATCGGAACTGTCTTCAATCGACTTCGCGCAATTTCGTCTTGACTGATACCGCGTTCTTGTGAAAGCTGTTGTAACACTGTATCTGCCATCGGTGTCAAAATAATGCCTGGGCAAACACAATTAACTCGACTTCCCGATGAAGCTAATACATAGGCGAAAGTTTTGGTGATGGAAATCACACTTGCTTTACTCGCACTATACGCTGCATTCTCAGCAGTAGCTGATGTTTTCCCAGCAGAAGAAGCGAAATTGACGATAGATCCTTGAATCCCTTGCTCAAGCCAGTATGCGCCAAATAGCTGACACATGAAGAAACAAGCTTTCGCATTAACGTTCTGAATACGATCCCAATTTCCCTCAGTGACTTGAAAGATATTCTTCATTCCGGTAATACCTGCTGCATTTACCAAGTAATTTACTTCTCCAAATTCACATGCCTCGTGTAGAATGTTTTGTCGATCCACCTCGTTGCAAATATCTGCTTGAACCATTCGATAGCGATTAGTTTCTACATGTTGTAAGGATTGCTTCATCTGTTCCTCGTTCAAGTCCACAGCTATGATTTTGGCTTCTCTCTTTATTAACTCAGCTACAACGGTTTTACCTATTCCACTCGCTGCTCCAGTGACAACGACAACTTTATCCTTAAATTCATTTATCAATTACATCATCCTTTGTTTATCATATTGAATTGAAGGAAGCGCATAGCCCGATATAACCAATTCGCATGGTTGCAATCTTCGAATATATAACCCAAAGAATATCCATAAATAACATTTCTTCATGTCATTATACATCATATGAATATATTAATAAACTTTGAATTATAAGATGAATTGACGTTTAATGAAATTAATACATACATAAAGAAAGAGGTTGGGATATGGCTCACGACTGGCTATCGTTCTCGTTATGATTGATTGGTTAAATGGGGATTCACTGATGGGCGGACCGCTCGCATCGCACTATTGGATATGGTGCATGAACTAGGACTTGCGTAACTGACTTGATCTATATATTTCTATAAATAAACCCCATCCGACTAGACTAGTCGGATGGGGTTTTTGAGTGACATATGTAATTATGTCAAGTTAAATCCTATTTTTTTACTGCAGCTGGCAAAGCGTCGATGCCAACTTCTTTTCTGACTTCGTCAGCAATGGTTTGGATCGCTATATCTGCTGTCATCTTGCCTTCAAGTACAGTACCGATATATTTATTGATGATGCCTTGGATCGCTGAATCATATGGTGTTACAGGGATTTGAATTGTATTTTTTGCCAATTCACCATATTTCAATCGAGCTTTTTGACCAGCGAAGAATT
The DNA here is from genome assembly GCA_945881905.1 of Paenibacillus alvei. Lineage (GTDB taxonomy): Bacteria > Bacillota > Bacilli > Paenibacillales > NBRC-103111 > CAMCVV01. Next base: position 11,473 of record CAMCVV010000015.1, on the reverse strand, counting down.
CAACCGGTTCATTGAAGTAGTCGGACTTCTGAGCTGCAATCAATGCAGGATATACAGCAACTTCTCTCATGTAATTAACTGCAACATCCACATCTAAAGCAAGTGATTTCACAAATGCCCAAGCAGCTGTTTTGTTCTTAGAAGTACTTAAGATCGCTAGTCCATTACCGCCGTTATTCACGTTTCCACCCGGTGTAGACATAACTCCCCATAATCCGTTTTGGTTAGGTTTGCCTGTTTTTTCATCAGTACCTAAACCAGCTTTAATTGTATACGCTTCACCCCAGCTACCATCTGGATGGAACAACCAGTTGCCAGCTTTCATATCATCCCAGAATGCTGCAGAAGTAGGCTTGATTCCTGCTGCAATTCCTCGTGCTGCTAAATTAAAAGGTTCTTTCAAACGATTCGCATCAAACGAATTCGTTTTCACATCGTACAATGCTTTTCCTTGTTGTTTCAGTGCTAGATTGAACAACGTGTCCGCACCTGACATAATTGAGGAATTCGGACCTACTTTTTCTTTGAATGATTTCGCATTTGCGATAATCGCATTTAGATTTGGCAACAATTTCTCCAAAGCAGCAGGATCGTCTGTGCCAAATGCTTTCTTCGCTACATCACGACGGTAGAAGGCTGCACCCATACCTGGAGCACGAGGGAATATGCGAAGTTCTTCGCCACTCAATGATAATCCATTATTATACCAGAACGTTAGGAATTGGCTCTTCAATTCACCAGCATTGTATGGAGCTTCTAATAAGTTTACAAATTTGCTGTTTTGTGCAAATTCACCATACTGACCGTTCTCTACCATAATTACGTCTGGGAGTCCAACACCAGTTGTGAGCGCTTGCTTGATTTTTGTGAAAAATCCAGGAACAACTTGAAGATCTAACTCAACATTAGGAAATTGTTTCTTGAAGTTTTCAGCATCTTTTGTCATGTGTCCATCCCATGTCCACACAACCAACTTACCTTTTACTTCTGCTGCTGCTTTTGCAGCTGCGGCAGCTGCGGAAGCTGCTGCGTTGGCTGCGGCATTGGCTGCGGCCTTGGCTGCAGCATCTGCTTTAGCTGTTTCAATTGCTGCTGCTTCTGCTAAAGCTTTTTCTGCTAATAACTTTTCCGAATCAGTTTTAGCTGCAGCTAAAGCTGTTTCTGCTGCTACTTTGTCTGCTGTTGCTTTTTCAACAGCTAAGTCCGCTGCTGCTTTGTCCGCTTCTGCTTGTTCAGCAGCTTTGTTGGCTGCATCTGCATCAGCTTGTGCTGCACTTGCAGTTTCGTTCGCTTTAGTTACTTCAGCATTCGTTTCTTCTTCTTTGACGCTGTTACTACATGCGGAAATGAGTACCGTGAATGCTAATACAAAAACCAGTAAAATCATTAAACTCTTTTTCATTTCTATTCCTCCTACATACTTGTATTTAGCAAATTTCATCTACACTGAAATCAAAACTGTTACATGCTTTGATCGATCTAGATGAACGGATGCTCGCGAGAGATCAACGGTGTTCAGCTTTTTCTAATACCACCACCTTTCAAGATTGATATAACGAATCTTTACTCCTTGACTGCACCTGCAGTTAACGCTTCGATAAATTGTTTGGAAGCGATAAAGTAAACCGTCATAATCGGTAACAAAGAAATTAATATTCCTACAGCTTGCGCGGAAGTATTGCTCCATAATACACCTTGATCTAATAAACTTAGCGAAAGAGGTAATGTGTATTTTTCAGGTGAAAATAGAATAACTAATGCACCTGAATAGTTGTTCCAAGAACCGATAAAGGTAATAATTCCTAGCGATGCTAAAACAGGTCGGATTAAAGGCAACACGATGCCAAAGAAAATATATAATTCTTTTGCACCATCAATTCTAGCGGAATCTAGCAAACTATCAGGTATTCCTCGATCAATGAATCCGGTAATGACAATAATAGAGAATGCTGCTCCAAACGATCCTAATATGAAAGGCCAAAACGTATCCAACATTCCCCATGATTGAAATTGCTTGATTTGACCAATCCATGCTAATTGAGATGGCATAAACATCGTTAGTAATGTGAACATAAACAATGGTTGCTTCCATTTGAATTGATATTTCGCATAAGCCATAGATGCTAGTGCTGAGAAAAATAAACTTAAGAATGTAGTGAGTGAAGCAATATACAAACTATTCATGAAGCTTTGACCTAAATCAATCGTAGTCAATAGCGTTTGTAAATTAGTGAAGAAATGCCCTTTAGGAATCATAGGTGCTGATGTGATACGCAAATTCGCAGGCAACGTAGACATTACAAATACCCACCAAAAAGGAATAATGCATGTGAATGCTACGAAAAATAGTGAAAGATTCAACGAAACTTTACCCAAGTATTTACTCATCATCACACCCCATTACCGTTCTAAATATTTTTTGATCTGATATACGCCAAGAGATAGTAACGCAACAATCATGAACACAATACCCGATACAGCGGTAGCATAGCCCCATCGTGCATTCCCACCAAAAATATTAAAATAAATATACATGCCCATGGTTTGTGCAGAGCCTTCGGGACCACCAGAAACTCCATATAACATCATCGGTTCATCAAATAAACTTAATGAGCCTGTAATTATCGTAAGCGACATAAACACAATAAAAGGAATCATTAACGGTACAATAATTCGAAAAAAGATTTGACGTTGATTAGCGCCGTCAATTTTTGCGGCTTCATATAGCGTAGGGTCGATTGATTGCAATCCACCAAGATATATAATCATATGGTAACCAAAATATTTCCATAGAATGACCAAGTTAATGTTGAACAAGATAAACGCTTTATCAGATAAAAAAGGAATCGGGTTTGTAATGAGTCCCCAATCAAGCAGTGTTGTGTTTAGAATCCCATTCTCTGCAAGAATCAATTTAAATAACAAAGCAACGGCAACCGGAATTGTGATAAAAGGTAAAAAGTAAAGCATTTTATACGTGTTGCTAAATTTCACTAAGCGATTATTCAACATAACAGCAATCACTAAACCGAAAATCGTAGTGATGGGAGAAGTGACCATAATCAAAAAAGAAGTGATCAATGGCTTATACATGTAGGGGTTAGTAAGCGCATTCAAATAGTTGTCGAATCCTACAAATGTCTTATCGTTCACGCCGTCCCACTTATAGAAACTAATGGCCATTCCATATATAGTTGGATATAAAGAAAACACCATAAACGAAATAAAAAACGGTAGAATATAGAGATATGGTCGAGTAGCAGAAAAAATACGAGAACCTTGATTATTTTTGCTTACAGTTCGATCTATGGAGCTTGCGTAATTCGCCAATGTAATCCACCACCATTTCTCATTCACTTATTCAAATAGATGTAAATTTGTTTTATAAGTTGTTAACTTTACACAAGAAGTGAATTATTCTTTCTAATGCACAGTCAACGATACGTTCGTTTCTTGCATTCACCCCCTTTAATAGGTCTTCAATATAACGCTCTCATCGTTGTAAATGACTTAGCCCCATACTGGCACGTCGTACTTTTTCTCTAGCAAAATGAACTCCTGCAGTTTCAAGATGTTTGCCTGAAGGATATATACTCGAGGCATTACGCAAACCGAATTTCAAATAAACAGGTGCAGCAATTCTAACAATTTCAGGAATTTCATAATAGCGGATAAATCCACCTAAATCATCAGGTGACTCGATATAGAGATCGAGTGGACAATCAATAACTTGTCGAATCGAAGCAATTCTTGGTAACGATAAGTCCCCAGGTATATTTATTGTCGTTCCGCCCCATTCATGCAGTAACTTCGCTGTCACGGGATTGGCTGGACAAATTAAAGCAGACACTTTCACAATCAATTCATGAGGTAATACCCCTTTTTTCTTGGCTTCACCGATCAAATAGATCAATCCTTCATCAGCTACTAGGATGCTCCTGACTCCTAGATCTACTGCACGAAAAATATCTTCCATCGCATATGTCAATTGATCAATACCTGCATGACGCCAACCCAGTAATTTCCCAGCAGGACTTAAAGCTAATGCACTGATATCAAACGTCATCCGTGGACCAATAAACAAACACACTTCGATTTGGTGAGCTTGGCCCATCTCACACATCGTTTTGATTTCATCATCTGTCATTAACATGATGCCACTTCCTTGCGAAATGCGATCAATACGAACATCTCTTAATTTGGCTTCATCAATCACAGCTTCAAGCATGGCAGGTGATTCTATAGAAGGGATTTCTACACGGAACTTAGCACCATCGGAGAAAGCTAATGTAGATGACGGTAAATCATAAGCATCACGAATCGGTAACCCCAGACTTTTAAACAATTGTTGTGATCGGTTACTTTCTCTTTCCATACAACTTCTACCCCTTTGCTACTTCTAACAAATCGACTTCCACAGCTACGTTTAAGTTATCGTCCATCATCTTAAAGGTTTTGATTTCCATCGAATGAAATTGTGCTTTCCAACGGCAATCGAGAAGTGGGAGGTAAAACTCAACTTCAGCATGTCGTCCTGTCGTTTCATATGCTCGAATGAGATAGCCTTGTTGATCTTCAGTACGTTTGAATACGGTCACAATCACTTGAGGATTCGATACGTGAATACTTTCATATTTCACTGGTAAATGCCCATTATGGTATGTTTCTACTACAAATTCAGCAGTTACATTAAGTTCATTTGCTTTTTGGACGATTCCAGCATTTTGCCAACTTCCTTGATGCGGCACAAGGGAATACGAGAAATACTGTATGCCTTGATCGATAAATTCATTCCAATCATCTCGTTCACCTTTGTGTTCGGCATACATCGCTGCTCGAGCAACCGTCATACGCATTTCTGAATGTTTAACATCAAAACTATACTTACTGTCATTCAATAATGACATCCCTAGTGGTTGGTTATCAGATAGTGAAATACCTGATAAGTCAATCCATTGTTGGCTTGGTTCTTCTTCACCTGTAGTTGGTCTGAGAATATGTCCATAGGGAACTTCGTAAGTCGCCACTGGGTCCTTCATATGTATAGGAAAAGATAACTTAATCATTTTGTGTTTTTCACGAAAATCCAATTTTACTTTGACAATGAGATCGGGTCGATCGTGATAGAGAATAAAGTCTTGTTGCATCACCGATTGACCATAGTAACTGGTTGCGCGAATTCTAGCTCTAATCGGCCCTGATTCCATGACTTTCACTTGTGCATCTGTAAATCTTCCTATTTCACTGCGGAACTCATAATAATCGTGAGCCCATGTATCCATATGATGCTCATCGATCACAACTGGAACAGCAGCAGGTTCATGCAGTAGATCCACATTCCGTTTTTTGTCTATGTAATGAAGGATGTATCCGGTATATGAATCTAGTTCAATTCGCACGAATTCATTTTCTAACGTAGTCGGTGTTACTTCTAGATGAGTGTTCGCCTCGAGAACGTGTTTGGCATCCAAATAAATCCAATATAGACGATATCCCATTGCTGGGAGAGATGCCATGACGAGGGTATCATATTTCTCATCTATATTCGTTCGTGATGCCCGAACTTGCTGAATCAACACTGGATTCCCTTCATCATCTGTGACTCCAGCAAGTTTGTGCGGCAATTCAACAGGAACATGAGCTTGCCATGGATGAGGATTGAACACGACGACAGGAGTTCCAAGATCACCTTGTTCCCAAAACCTCCAGTGTTTATCTTTGTTTTGAACAGTTACGCCTTCTCGACTTGTATTCACGGACCAAGATATCTTTTGCAAAGCTGCATTGGAGATGATTGCCGATTGGTGCAATGCAAACCCATAAGCATCTCTCGCATCGACGTATGCTTCTTGAATACTACATCCACCCATAATATCGTGAAAATGATTGAACATAACGGGTTCCCAAGCCGATTGAATACGTTCAGCTGGATAAAGTTGTTGACATAACCGATGAGCCAATGTGGCGTATTTCTCACTTGTGATGAGTCGATGTTCCACTCGACGGTTCAACGCTTTGGTTTCTGAATGGACGGAATAACATCCTGGAGCATGGTGCTGTAAATCTCCTGAAATCACTGGCAAATCTGTATTTGTTTCTCTCATCATTTCAAAGAAAGCATTCGGAGAACTACAGAAATAGGTAACAGGGTTATCTTGAAGTTGTTTTTCGCGTAATTCTTTTAGATTGCGAATCGTCGGTCCTCCACCATGATTACCCACACCATAGAAGCACATTTGATCTCTGTTTTCTGCAAGTGCCATTTCTTTCATTTGTTCGAGCTTGTCGTCAATCGCCACATTCCAGTACGTGCTGTACACTGGCGGAATGCGAAATGCCAACACACGTGTACCGTCTAATCCTTCCCACCAGTACGTATTCGACGGGATCTCTTTTTCTTCTGGGAAAGGTCTCATCATTACATAACTATGCATTCCACTGAGTTTTAATATTTGTGGAATCATTCCGTGATGTCCGAATGAATCTACATTATATCCGACTTCAGCTATTCGATTAAATTTTTTCAAAAAATAATGTTGACTGTACAAGGAGTGCCGAGCAAATGATTCACCAGAAGGTATATTACAATCCGGTTGAATCCACCATCCTCCTGCAATGACCCATTTCCCTTGCTCAACACGTAATTGGATCTCTTCAAACATTTCTGGAGCATTTTCTTCAATCCATTTATAATACGCTGCGCCAGCACAAGTAAATATAAATTCATCGAATTCATTCATTCGATCTAAGGCAGACCTGAATGTGGCTTTGATTTCTGCAAAGCCATCTTGCCAACGCCATAACCAGACAGGGTCCAAATGCGCATTACCAATCATATGTATACCTAATTTGTTCTTATGCATAGATCACCTCGTGCAAATTTTGATTTATTAAAAAGGTTTATACGTCTATTTAATCACCGATTCATCCGATATGTCAACAATATTTAAAGAATTCATCAGATTTAAATTTATTCAATATCCTTGACACATATGATGATTAGTCTTTATATTTAATAAAGTATGATGAATTGTCCAGAAGTAAATGTTGGAATTAATGAAATTGAAATATGTTCTAAGAAGGAGTCGCTATGATCATTACAGATATCAAAACAGTTATCGTTAATGCGATATTGCGCAACTGGATATTTGTCAAAGTTGAAACGAACGAAGGAATTGTTGGTTGGGGAGAAGCTTCCATGGAATGGAAGACCAGAGGTGTACAAGGTTGTATTGAAGATATCAAACCTTTTATCCTTGGACTTGACCCTACTAATATTGAACATCTGTATCAAACTATGACGCGACAACCTTTCTTTCGTTCTGGTCCTGAAGGGATGAGTGCGATTAGCGGAATTGAAATGGCTTGTTGGGATATTTATGGTAAATCTTTAAATTTACCTGTATACAAACTACTTGGTGGAAAAGTTCGTAATAAAATTAGGATGTATGACCACTTGGGTGGAGGAAATATGGATGTTCTGTATAACTCTATGCATGATCTTGACAGAATGGTAGAAAATGCAAAAAAATCTGTAGCAGATGGATATACTGCGATTAAAATATTACCTGTACCTCGGACGTTACCTTTAGATGGAAATGCTGTTTTAAAACATGCTCACCTCTTAATGGGTTCAATACGCCAAGCAGTAGGTGATGATATTGATATCATGATCGATTTGCATGGTCGTACAACACCAGAAATGGCAATCCAATACGCTAAAGTTCTATCGGAGTTTCGTCCGTTTTTTATGGAGGAGCCTTGCTTACCGGAAAACATACAGGGGATGCTGAAAGTGAGTCAGTCGATCGATATTCCAATCGCAACAGGCGAACGCTTGGTTACACGGTTTCAATTCAGGGATTTATTAGAAAAAAATGCTGTTGCGATTATTCAACCAGATATTTGTCATTGTGGCGGACTTTGGGAAGCTCGCAAAATTGCTGCTATGGCAGAAACGTATTATGTAAGTGTAGCGCCGCATAATCCATTAGGTCCCATAGCTACAGCTGCTTCTATACAATTCGCTACATGCACACCAAATTGGCTCATCCAAGAGTCATTTCGCAGTGATGTTCCATGGCGAGATGATGTAATTATCAATCCCATTACAGTTCAAAACGGATTCGTCATCCCCAGCGAGCGACCTGGTCTCGGTGTAGAAATTAACGAAAAAGAAGCTTTAAAACATCCTTATCAACCTGAAGTCTTAGCTAGGTACTGGCATGAAGACGGTTCTGTTGCAGACTGGTAAACTGCTTGCTTTGTAGCTCGTTTGGTTCATTATATGCACAGAATTCCACCTATTGTTCTATGTGGGGATCATGGGATTGTATTTTTTACATATTTCCATGGTTAACTTATAAAGATTAAATTCATCTGATGAATTTAATCTTTACGTATTTGTTTCCTATTGACAATTGCCAAAATTACACATAAAATGAAATAAACATATGATGAATTCCACTTGGAGGGTACCTAATTATGAAATATTTTGGAGCTCAGTATTATCCAGATTACACACCAAAAGCAGATTGGGAAAAAGACATACTCTTGATGAAAGTTGCTGGTATGAATGTAACCCGAATGGCTGAATCTTCTTGGCAGAACTTGGAGCCTGAAGAAGGCAAATTCGAATTTGATTGGCAAGATGAAGCTATTCAGTTGTTTGAAAAACATGAAATCAAAGTTATCCTGTCTACACCGACCTACATTCCTCCGATATGGATGATTGATAAGTACCCTGAAATTCTCTCGGTTAATGAACACAATGACGTAGTAGCACCTGGAGCAAGACATCATTACTGCTTCAATTCAATAGCCTACTTAGAAGCAACCGATCGAATTGTCTTCGCGCTAGGTCAGCATTTCGGCAATCACCCTAACGTAATCGGTTGGCAAATCCATAATGAACTTGGATTATCTACGTGTTACTGTGATCGATGTCTTCATGCATTTCATCAATGGTTAGAAAAGAAATACACGACGATTGACCAGTTAAACGATGAATGGCTTGTTTCATGGAGCAGAAAGTTTACCCGATTTGAACAAATTCCATTTCCTCATCGTCAAAATGGTGAAGGTGGACACATTTTGCCTTTGGTGTTAAACCATCGACAATACCGCTCAGATACCATTGTTTCTTTCCAAAAACGTCAATACGATATACTTAAACCTCACGTCGGTGACCGATGGATTACGCATAATGTAGCTTCAGGATTATATTTAGGATTCAATACATATGATTTAGCAGAACATATGGATGTTGCAGGGTGGGACAATTACCCCGACTTACAAGGGGGATGGAGACACGCTTCAATTTCTCATCGACTATTCCGAGGATTGAAATCCCGCCCTCATTGGGCCATGGAACAAATATGTGGAAGAATCGGGAATGACCAGTATGCAGGGGCTTCCCCTGCTCCTGGTCAGATTAGCCGATGGATTTGGCATACTTACGCGTTAGATGGTGAAGGGATATTGTTCTGGTTATTGCGTTCCAAACCAGGTGGCAATTGGCCCTATTGGCAAGGAATACTGTTGCCCAATGGTCAGACATCAGAGCGCTACGATGAGCTCAAACAAATTGGGAATCAACTCAAGCCCGTCTTTCAAGCTATAGAACAAGCAAACAAGAAACCTCATGCTATTCAAGTCCCTCAACCAAAAGTAGCCATCATCTTCGATTATGAAGACATCTGGATATTAGAACGAGAAAAAGGCGACTTCCATTTCAGTGCAATCAACGCTTTGCTCGATCTATATCAAGCTACAGCTAAGTGGGGATTACATGTAGATGTCATTTCCTCAAATGCAGATCTTAAACCTTATCACATCGTACTTGCCCCGCTTCTTGCTAGAAATCGGGATGCGATGAACAATAAATTGAAAACCTTTGTTGCGCATGGCGGTATCGTTATACTAGGACCGCGTTCTGGTCGTTATTCTTCAGGAGGCACGCTTTCGCTAGACACTGCTCCAGCTGGTTTGGACCAGATCTCCGGAATTGAAGTGCTTGATTATGATATCCTAGAAACTGAAGTGAAATTTATCCAAAATACAGATGAACAGATTACATCCAAATATTGGGTGGATTTGATTCAACCCACTACAGCTACACCTATCGCATCTATACTCCATGGGCGATACAAAAAAAGACCCCTGGTTACATGGAACAAAACCGGTCAAGGAGGTGTCTTTTACTGCGGAGGATATTTGGATTCCAAAGGTTGGGAGAACGTAATCGATGCATCATTGGCCAAAGCGAATATTCAACCGTATTGGCGTTTGCCAGATGATTGCGAAGCAATTGCATATCAAAGTGTCACTTTCTTGTTCAATCATTCTGCAAAGGAGTCTGTTGTATATTTCCCTGATAGATACTTTGATTTGATTGAGCAAAACAACATTGAACCAGGACTGTATTGGCTAAAACCAGAACAAACATTAGCGTTAGAAAGGATATCTAGTGAATAAAGAATTAATCTATGAAAAAGTGTACAACCAAATCAAACAAAGAATTATCGATGGCGATTGGAAACCAGGAGAGAAAATCCCTACTGTGACACAATTAGCAAAAGATTTAAATGTGGGTATTTCTTCTGTGAGAGAAGCCATTCGCATTCTCGAAAAACAAAAAATATTAAAAATCCTCCAAGGTAGCGGGACTTTTATTTCAGATCTTGAATTGTGGAACTCTCCTTCTGAACGATTCGACTTCTTGACCAATGCATCCTTGTTGCAGTTAACAGAATCTCGATTAATTATAGAACCTGAACTTGCAGCTCTTGCAGCCCAAAATGCTACAGATGAAGAAGTGGCTTTAATCAAAAAAAATGCCAGTGAAATGTCCAAAGCAATAAAAAATAACAAACAAATCATTCAAACTGATATGAAATTCCATTACTATATCGCCAAAGCTTCCCGCAATGAAATTCTGTTTCATATGATGAACATGATCAGAGATCTGATGACCGATAGTCGAAGAGTCACTACAAAAATACCTTCCTCTACAGAAAATGCAGTTCACTTCCATATCTTAATTGCCAATGCGATTGCCGAGCGCAACCCCGTAAAAGCCAGGGAGCTGATGAGTTCTCATATTAATGATATTATTTATGGAATACAAGCAAACCGTCAAGATCATCATTAACGGGGGGGATCTCTAGTGTTACTTCGCAACAAAGTAACGATTATCACTGGTGCAGGAAAAGGCATTGGGCGCGCTATTGCTATGCGTTTTGCTGAAGAAGGTGCACAAGTCGTCATTGCAGAGCGTGATGAGGAACTCGGTATTGACACAATGCACACCATTCAAGAATCGGGTGGTGAAGCGTTCTTCGTCAAAACCGATGTCTCTAACCTACAAGACATTGAACATGCTGCTCAAGCGGTCATAAGAAAATATGGACGTATCGATGTTTTAGTCAATAATGCAGGAATTACTTTGTTCAAGCCATTATTAGAAATTACA
>CAMCVV010000014.1 GCA_945881905.1 Paenibacillus alvei | reverse complement strand
ACTTACCTAATTGTCATTAACCGTTGTGCCAAAGGGATGTGGGCCATACTTATAAGGGCGAGCTGTGGTTGGTAATGGACGTACTACTGTGTATGTAGGGTCTTTGTGTTGTTTAACAAGTGTATTGAACACTTCTCCAAGAGCTACCCCTATATTAGGGCTTGCTGCCGGACAATCTGCCTTCATCTCTTCATGTAAAGCTGGTAATGCATGATAGGGAACCATTGGAAACATATGATGCTCCATATGATAATTCATATTCCAATATAAGAATCTCGATATAGGGTTCATATAGACGGTTCGCGTATTCAAACGATGATCAAGCACATCTTCATTTAATCCCAAGTGCTGAGCACTAGCGAATAAGAGTACAATGAAATTGCCATACAAGACTGGAAGACCAATCAACATAGCAGGCAGTATACTTTCAATCGAAATTGACCAAATCACGATGCCAAGTAAGATGATGATTGATATACGTGATTCCAAAAATATTTTTCGTTGTTCTGATAATGGTATGTAATCCTTTTCTTGCTTTTCTAGTTTACCAATAAAATGTAATAATGTTCGTTTCAGGTCATTGGGTACGGAATAAAGTCGGAAGATTTCCATTAAAATTACGCGCCAAACAGGTGGTCTTGGTGCTACGATCTCTGGATCTCGACCCACAATGATCGTGTCAGTATGATGACGTGCATGACTCCAACGCCAAGCTGTCGCTGGTCTGAAAATCATGAAAGAAGCGATCTGGTATACGACTTCATTCATCCATGGCGTTTTAAAAGCTGTCCCATGACCACATTCATGCCAACGAGAATCACCAGGGGAAGCCCACAGAATACCATAAATCAAAAAAAATGGAACAGACCACCATGTTCCCCATGAGAGATACGCCAAATAACCGATAATTATGAGTGCTGAAAACCAAATAATAGTGTCTCTTATAGCTGGCCCATTTTTACGCTCCATCAGCTCTTTAAGTCTTTTACGGGGTATCGGGCTCGAATACCATTCAGCTGTTGCAAGTCCTTTGTCTTGAGCCGATTGATTTTCTGGACCTATCAGACTGTAATTTCTTCTCATCTTGTTAGGCATAGTTTTGCTCCTATTTACTTTTTAGTTGTTAATCGATTTCTATTTTGAGGAAGTGGTTCGACATTTCCATCATAATTTACTAAAACAGGTTCTATCAAATTCTGCATATTTAAAGGCCATTGTTCAGGTGTCTGCATACGTACGCTTGCATAAAATGCTTTTTTGGATTCAGACAAATGATGAAATTCTGGTAAATACCACAATGTTATATTCGTTCTACGAAGATTGGATTCATTTGAATGAGAAGCGTGCAGTAAACGAGAATCCCCTATGATTAAATCTCCTGCTTGAATATTTACGTCTATCTCATCAGAACGTGTTGAGAAGGCTGGCAAAGAAAGGTCGTTTGCTCTTGCTAGTGTTTCTGCATGAGCATCTTCAAGTTCATGATGCAAAGGATTCTCAGCTAAATGCGATCCTGGAATGACTCTCAAGCATCCATTATGCGCAGTAGTATCTTGAATATAATACATGAGAAATAATTGTTCCGGGTATTTATCCATGACTCCAGATTCGTTATACATCATGAAATCAGAATGCCAGAATAGTCTTGGACTCTTAGGTGGTTTGCTAATGATGTACCCACTCATAAATTTTGGATCCTTATATCCAAGTGAACCAAGAGCTTGGATAGCAGCCGGATACGATATCAACTCTGCGAATATTGGATCTATTGAAACAGGAACTAAACTTCCTTGAGAACGAAATTTCTCCTTTTCTTCGTTTGTCTGATTTCCCAAAATATTCTCTGCTAATATACTTAACGACTGAATCATCCTTTTATCTAATACATTTTCAAAAACACAATAACCTTCTTTAATCAGCTGGTAATACTTATTGCTAAGATTCATAATTAACCCCACCTCTTAAATTCAGTATTCTAAATTATATTTAATATAACGATTATAATGTTTGAATTATTTAATGTCAATGTACATCAAAAATTGTGTTTAATTCAAAAAAGGAGACTTTTACAGGTTTTTCAATCTCCCATTGTTCGATGTATTATCTTTGAGTATGAAAAGCGTGTACTCCATGAAAATCATCATCTTGATGAGGAATTTGAATTGTGATTTGTTCACTACGATCAGTCGGTTCAATAGATCATATCACCGCAGTCTTACTTGCAATCATATAAGAAAATGTTCCTACGTATCCCCGAATATACCTGTATAATTGAGATATTCAGGTCGGGTACGATCGTAACTTCCTTAAATCTCTTAAACCCATTAAACCTATCAACTCTCAGAAACACAAAAAAACTTGTAAACCGCAAACAAGATTCCTTCGCGTGTTACAAGAAAATGAAAGTTCATTTTGCGTATACTCTCCATCGAGTTGAATTGAAGCATCCTTCTACTCTATCTACGCTGTCATGCCTTAATGCCGAAGACCGGACTTGAACCGGTACGGTAGTCACCTACCGCAGGATTTTAAGTCCTGTGCGTCTGCCGATTCCGCCACTCCGGCTCATATTAACGATATGTATCTGATCTTGATTCGTCTGGTTCTTATTCTTCACAGGATTGCAATATCCTCTTTCAGGAATTTCCGATAGGATACTTATTCTACCCACATCAATACTTCTCGAACATCGATATATCACTTACGTATTTCTTCAATGATTCTTCTAATAAATAAGGCAATCGATTCCCATTTGTGAATGAAGGAAATGACTGCCAATAAATTTCATTTCTCTCATGATTCGTTGAATGAATGCTATGGAAATTAATATATACAACTGGGCCTTGAGGGACTCGAACCCCCGACCTATCGGTTATGAGCCGACTGCTCTAACCAACTGAGCTAAGGGCCCTTATACAGAAACCATGGATTGAGAGAGAAATGAATTGCGGGGGCAGGATTTGAACCTGCGGCCTTCGGGTTATGAGCCCGACGAGCTACCGGGCTGCTCCACCCCGCGTCAGTAAGCTTTCAACAGCGACAAACATTAATATACACTACATTCCTATGATAAGTCAAGTTGAGATAATCTAGACATCTCATGATGAAACTTGATGTGCACATGAATGTTCGCTCCGATCTCAGATCATGAATAAAAGTTAGTTACCCCTATCCACGAATCATTTCTAGATGTCATTTGTTTTCTAAGAATCGATACATCGCGACAGCTGCTTCTGCACGAGTCGCTGCATGTTGCGGTTTGTACTCTCCGCTGGGATATCCGTTAAAGATCCCTTGTCGAATCGTCATTGCGACAGGGATTTTTGCGTAATTCAATATTTTCTCTCTATCTTTGTACGGAATGAGTTCCTGAAGATCGCCTGGGAGATACCCCAATTTGACGAGAGCACGAGACAGCATCGTCGCCATTTCTTCACGTGTGATTACACTATACGGGTCAAATAACGTCAAATTACGTCCTGTAATGTATCCCGCTCTGTATGCTACAGCAAGTTGTTGAAAGAACCAATCACTTGTTTCCACATCAGTGAAAGGTAAAGTGCTTGTATCACTTGAAGGCAGTGCAAGGATTCGAGTCAACATAACAGTGAATTCCGCTCGGTTGATGTTATCCGAAGGATTGAATTTCCCGCGGCTTTTTCCCAACAGAATCCCTTTACCTGCTAGCGATTCGATTGCATTTTGAGCCCAACCCACTCCACCAAGGTCTTCAAAACTTGTTGTCGATACATGTATATAATAATTGCTGAAATGGTTCGTGAAGAAGTGGGCGTACTGTCCATCATAGGTACCTGTAATCGATTCGATTTCACCTTCAGTTGAAATGAAGTATACCGTGATTTTGTCTTTGGCTTCCCCTGGTTTTCGCTGATATGGAATGGAGATCTGAATTACACCTGGCAGTGAAGTGATCCTCGTAGAACCGATTTTTGCTTTAATGTCAATAATTGTACTGTTTTCTGGAACTTGTTTTAACTGTGCAGGTGTGATTGAATTTCTGTTCACATTTTCGATATCGATTTCAAGTTGTGATATTGTCGCATCTCGACCGAACGTATTCTGATCAAACTGGATTATCCCTAATGGTGAAGAGATTCTCACTTCATCGACTTGGGCAAATGTAAGTTCATTGGACGGCAGCTTGATGACCATCTTGTTTCCGCCCTCTGATAAGGGCACTTCAATTGGAGCGATACGCGGAACCGCTCGATCAATCGGGATATTCCGATTCTTCAGTTCTGTAGTTAAGTACACGGTCATTGCTGTCATTTCATCTCGAGCCGAAGTTAATATGGTTAAATCTATGGTCGCCGACACGGTGTTACCTGATTGTGTGATGTTTTGCGCAGTAACTGTCTGCTTACCTGCAAGTATTGCTACTTCGGTAATCATTTGATTCGTTTCTCTTAAGAGACGATTCACACCTGAGGTTTCTCTAGACACCTCATCATTTGACAATTCATATACATCAGAGATTTTTCGAACCAACATAACAGCACTTTTCTTTAATTCTTCAGGCGATTCAATGTTACTGCATACGAGGACGGAGAGTTTGACTAGATCTGCTACTTGATCATTGAGATCATTTAAGAGCTTTTGTTTTACTTCTAGATTCAGCGCAGTCACGGTCGATTTTTGAATAATTGAAGCCACACCTCCGAAAATATTCGAGAATGATTCGAGCACACGTATCGCTTCAGCTTCGGATTTAATGCCGGATACGACTGTATTTAATTGGGTAATCACGGTAGCGACTTGAGTGACCATATCCGTTAGTGAAGCATTGTTCAGCTTATTGATCGTATCTTCTAATTCTTTCGTAGTGATCTCAATCGGTGTTGGTGTTGGTGTCGGTGTTGGTGTCGGTGTCGGTGTCGGTGTTGGTGTTGGTGTTGGTGTCGGTGTCGGTGTTGGTGTCGGTGTTGGTGTTGGTGTTGGTGTTGGTGTTGGTGTTGGTGTTGGTGTTGGTGTTGGCACAACAGGAACCACTAAAGGAATATTTAACTGAATGATCTTTCGCGTGTTCAATAGGTTGTTCAGCAGCGAATTATGATTGCCTATATTGAAGTTCGTCGTTCCTTCAAGTGTTACACTACTCGCTGAATACGTGCTTCGGGGTTTAAGAAGCACATATCCGTAATCATCCATTTCTATCGTTACATCATCACGCATTACACGCCAATCAACGAGATTACCATTCAAGTGTAGATCAAAAATCTCCGCTTTAATGGTTTTGCTGTTCGTCGATGGCGAGTATTCATGAACCGTCTCAAAAGAACCTTTTGAGCGAATGAAACCAAGTGCAATGATTTCCATCACACCCTCATTCCATGCTTCTACCTGACGAAGGAGTTGAATCATGAAGGCTGTTAATCCAGCTGTATCAATGCCATAGCTCATCAATACCTCGATGATCAGTTCGATCGTCGGAAATCGCTCACCATTGACTTGGATCTCATCTGAAATCGCTTGAATCACCATTTCAACATAGTCTTCGATTATGGCTCCGGAGTTCAATTCCGTATCGGGTAATACCTTCATAACCAGTTCAAGTAAAGTCAACTGACCCGATTCGGGGTTCGCTAACTCAGTCACATAGTCTGTCATGAATTCCTCGATATCTAATGGAATATGGGCTAATTCTTCCCTCGAGGTCGTTTCAAGATCTACGCTTACGGCCTTAGCCAAAATCGTAAGTGTATGTAATTGATTCGCAGGAATTTCTTGAAATGCTTCATCCCAAGGGAAGATCTGTGTGAGGAGATAGGTACCCACATCGCGTAATCTTGACTTGGTGATATATGCCTTCTCCTCTTGACTCAGTAAGTTACTTCCGATTATTTTGGGTCTAATCTTATTCCACAACATCTCTTCATTGATTGCATTGAAGATCTCTGGATTGTTCATCGCATCGTGTATAGCTGAACGAACAACTGCTTTCTCTTCAGGAGAAAGGAACGCATACACGTGTTCGATCTTCGTGCGCAGCGTTGCTTCAGCATCCAATCCACTTGCCTTCACTGTTACATAGGCGAATGGCTGAAGCGTTGTTATACATAACACCGCTACCATGAATCTCGATATCCATATGCGCATCTTTCGCATCAAACAATCCCTCTCTTTATGAAAATAGATTTTCGGATATGCGTTTTCGGATATACGTCATGAATCTCTGTGTGGTTATATATGTAAAATAAACTTTATTTAATAAAATATAACAAATATATTACATAAATGGTAACATAAATTAAATATGTTATCAACATTATTTTGTAAATATATTATAATTGTTTTCTAATATTATAATAATATAACAAATTATTGTAATTTAAAGTTATTTCCCCACTCGCTTTATACTCCCTGCTATGCTGCATCACTTCGGTTGTTCATCACTTGGAGAACATGTATAATGAGGAAACAAGTCAATACTTGCGTACACCAAGATCTGCTGTGTATGTTGTGAGAAGGGGAGTCCCTACCTATGAACACGTCGTTAGATGAGTATTTCAAGCAATTTGAACAGCTACATATCGAGCATTTGCAAGCATTCTTACGAATACCTAGTGTCAGTGCATTAACCGAGCACCATGCAGATCTTCACCAAGCTGCACAGTGGACTGCACAAGCCATGAGAGATGCTGGACTTGAGCATGTCGAAGTGATGTCTACCGAAGGTTATCCAGTTGTATATGGAGATTGGCTACACGCAGTCGGTCAACCTACGGTTCTCGTGTATGGTCACTACGATGTGCAACCTGCTGATCCACTTGAGATTTGGGATACTCCACCCTTCGACCCACATGTGCGAGATGACAAGATCTATGCGCGCGGAGCAACTGATGACAAAGGTCAACTCTTGCTCCATATCAAAGCCGTCGAGGGATTCCTCCGTACGGTGGGAAGTCTACCGATCAATATTAAGTTTTGCATTGAAGGGGAAGAAGAAATCGCTAGCGATCATCTAACAGCATATATAGATAAGCACCAAGAGAAATTACAAGCCGATGTCATTACGCTATCTGACACTACACTGTTATCAGCGACACAACCGGCTTTAATGTATAGTTTGCGAGGATTAGCTGGCTTAGAAATTGAAGTCGAAGGAGCCAAGACCGATTTACATTCGGGTATATATGGCGGAGGGATACCTAACCCCATCCATGCGTTGACCAGACTTTTGCATACGTTCCACACTGCAGATGGCCGTGTCAACGTCCAAGGTTTCTATGACGATGTCGTTGAACTCACTGATGCAGAGCGTCGATCATTCCTGAAGTTCGCGCCTGAAGATGAAGACATCAAAAAAGAGCTACACCTCGATGCGCTCTATGGTGAAACCGGTTATTCGTATTATGAACGCACAACAGCAAGACCGACGCTTGAAATCACGTCGATCCACAGTGGGTTTATGGGAGAAGGCATCAAACCGATCATTCCCCGACTCGCTACAGCTAAGATTGCTTGTCGATTAGTTGTCGCACAAGACCCTGAAGCCATCTTAAGAGCAGTTGAAGCTCATGTGCATCAACATGCACCTGTTGGTGTCAAAGTAACTGTGCATGGCCGTATGGTGGGTCAACCCTTCTTGTCACCGACCGATCACCCGTATATGGTAGCAGCCGGGCAAGCTTACCAAGCGGTGTATGGGAATTGGCCTGTGTATACCCGGGGTGGTGGCTCGATACCGATCGTCGAAACACTAGCAAGAATTTTACGAGCACCTGTCGTGATGCTAGGCTTTGGGCTACCTTCTGAGAACCCACATGCACCCAATGAACACTTCCATTTGGATAATTGGCGTAAAGGATTGCAAACGATTAGCCGATTCTGGATCAATCTTCCACGCCAAAAGTAAACCTTAGACGCCAAAGTTAATCCTTCACGTCATCTTCTTCAATGATATGTGCAAGAAATCACACTCCAAGTGGAGTGTGATGATCAATTCACACGATACGCTTTGGGATTAGCTCTCCATGATTGGAGTAATGTCAGATCTTCTTGATTGATTTGATTACGTTCCAAAGCAACTTGAATCAGTGTGCCATACGACGTCAAAGTATGAAGTGGTATACCTGCCTGCTGAAATTCAAGTCGCGTTTGTTCAAATTCATAGGTGAATATCGCGATGACACCTAGCACATGCACTTGAGCTGCTTGCATGGCTTGAGCTGCTTTCAATGAACTACCACCTGTCGAAATCAAGTCTTCGATCACAACAACGTGCTGCCCTTCATGAACAACGCCTTCGATGAGATTTTCTTTCCCATGTCCTTTTGCTTTATCTCGAACATACACCATCGGAAGTTGAAGTTTCTGTGCCACCCACGCTGCGTGAGGAATTCCCGCTGTAGCTGTACCTGCAATGACTTCCACTTGCGGATAGTGCTGTTGAATCCATTGAACGAAGCCTTCGGCGATTTGCTCGCGAACTGCAGGATAAGACATCGTTAATCGATTATCACAATAAATCGGTGATTGAATCCCTGATGTCCAAGTAAATGGTTGGTGCGGACGAAGTGTGACTGCTCCAATGTCTAATAATGAAGCTGCGATATGCTGAGAAGTGGCATCCGATTTAGTTGTCAATGACTCGATCTCCTTTTCCGATTTGGATGAACTTGTGACGAATGTGATCCTGCATTTACGTATGAAGTAATGAATCAATCATCGATTCGAGTCGTTGTCGAGGATCAGCAACTTGTGTGATCGAACGACCGATTACCATGTAATCTGTGCCTTCAGCTAGTGCTTGTTGAGGGGTCATCACACGTGATTGGTCGCCTGTTGCGTCACCAGCTAGACGGATGCCAGGAGTAACTGTAAGGAATGCTTGTCCGCACACAGCTTTGATCGGTTTGACTTCATGTGCCGAAGCGACAACACCATCTAGCCCTGCTGTTTTACACAGTTGGGCGTAATGAATGACGGCTTGCTCTACCGAACCTAGAATCGATATTTCTTCATTGAGCATGCGTTGGTCAGTACTTGTTAATTGCGTCACAGCAATAACTTTTGGCTTCTTTTTCTGAGCATGGGACATTGAGGAAAGCCCTTTGTCTACTCCAATTAACGCTGCTTGCATCATCGCGATACCGCCTGCCGCATGCACATTAAACATATCCACACCCAGACGAGTGATGCTTTGTGCTGCACCTTCAACGGTATGAGGGATGTCATGTAATTTCAAATCCAAGAACACATGGTATCCCCGTTCTTTGAGTCCAATTACAAATGAAGGTCCTGCTGAGTAAAATAACTGCATACCCACTTTCATCGTACAAGGAATACCTTCGAGTTGAATCATGAGACGTTCGGCTTCCTCTGCAGAAGAATAATCCAATGCCACCATAATTCGCTCAGCCACAGTAAACATCGACTGCTTCATCTGGTTTCCTCCTTCAAGCATGATTTGTGCTTACCTGATCGGTAATTGCGCTACATGTGTAGGCATAGCTGTAGATGAGAAATTAATCGATTCTAACATAATCATTAATGCTCTCACCGTGTCGAGTGATGTCATACAGACGATGCCATTCTCTACTGCTTCACGACGAATACGGAAACCATCCCGCTCTGGTGTTTTACCTTTGGTTAAGGTATTCACTACGAAATGCGCTTCACCGCTACGAATTAAATCTAGAATATTCGGAGAGCCTTCGCTTAATTTACTCACTATCGTCACAGGCAATCCTGCACGCTGTAAGTGCTCTGCGGTACCACTTGTCGCGATAATTTTGTATCCTAAGCGATGAAATCCTGCAAATATATCGATGGCTTCTTCTTTATCTTTATCTGCAACTGTGACAACGATGTTGCCTGCAGGCGGTATTTTCATTCCTGAACCTATTAAGCTTTTGTATAACGCTTTTGCAAAATTCACATCACGCCCCATGACCTCGCCAGTGGATTTCATTTCAGGTCCTAGTGTAGTATCGACACTTCTGAGTTTAGCGAATGAAAATACAGGTGCTTTCACAGATACAAACTCATCTTCAGGCCATAATCCTTGAGGGTACCCTAACTCTTTCAGGGTTTGACCGAGTATGACACGAGTTGCGACATTCGCCATCGGAATATTCGTGACTTTACTAAGAAAAGGAACCGTTCGAGATGAACGTGGATTCACTTCGATCACATAGATCTGTTCTTTACTTAGCACGAACTGGATATTTACGAGTCCTCGTATACGTAATTCTAACGCAATCTCTGTCGTGATCCTTACGATGTCTTGCTTCACTTCCTCAGACAAAGACTGTGGAGGATACACTGCTATCGAATCCCCAGAATGCACACCAGCTCGTTCTACATGTTCCATGATACCTGGGATGAGGACAGTTTCCCCGTCACAGATCGCATCCACTTCGATTTCTTTGCCTTGCATGTAGCGGTCGATGAGCACTGGGTGATCGGTATTGATCTGTAACGCGTAGGTCATATAGCCGAGTAGCTCTTCATCTGAATATACGATTTCCATCGCGCGGCCACCAAGGACATAGGAAGGACGAACCAACACGGGATAACCGAATTGTGAAGCGACACCTACAGCTTGATCGATCGAAGTGACCGTGCCTCCTGGCGGTTGAGCGATTCCTAATTTTCGAAGCAAAGCTTCAAATTTCTTGCGGTCTTCCGCTGAATCAATACTATCCAAGTCTGAACCAAGGATACGCACACCTGCTTGAGCTAAAGGTGCCGCAAGATTTATCGCGGTTTGTCCGCCAAATTGCACAATGACACCAATCGGTTGCTCGCGCTCAATCACGTTCATGACGTCTTCAAAAAATAAAGGCTCGAAATACAATCGGTCTGAAATACTGAAATCCGTAGATACGGTTTCTGGATTATTGTTAATAATGACGGCTTCATAGCCTGCTGCTTGAATGGCCCACACCGCATGAACCGTCGAATAGTCAAATTCGATGCCTTGACCGATACGAATAGGACCTGAGCCGAGTACGACGACTTTAGGTTTGTCCGTGCTTGTGACTTCATCTTCCATTTCATAAGTTGAATAATAATAAGGTGTCGATGCTTCGAATTCCGCTGCACACGTGTCTACCATCTTATACACAGGCTTGACTTGATGTGCCAATCTGTAGGCCCTTACTTCAGATTCTTTCGTCAGCGATAGTGCAGGAGTCGTGATCACCAAGGAACGAATCTCTGCAATCGCGCGATCTGTGAAGCCCATACGCTTGGCTTCTAGAAGAACTTCCGGAGTCAATGTCAGCATGGTCAGCTGAGCTTCAAAGTTGATCATTTTCTCGAGTTTATGCAAGAACCACCAGTCAATCTTCGTCAATTCTTGTACCTGGTCTATCGTGTAACCTCTTCGATAAGCTTCTGCAATCAGAAACATACGCTCGTCATCGGGTTTTTGCAAACGAAGCTCTAAGGTAGCTTGCTCGATCAAATGTGTGTCTTTGAGAAACAGCCGATGCACACCGATTTCAAGAGAACGAATCGCTTTATGAATCGATTCTTCGAACGTTCTCCCGATGGCCATGACTTCACCTGTTGCTTTCATTTGCGTACCCAGCAAACGATTCGCTGATGTGAATTTGTCAAAAGGCCACCGCGGAATTTTGGATACGATATAATCAAGAGCAGGTTCAAAACATGCATACGTCTGACCTGTAACAGGATTCATCAATTCATCTAACGTATACCCTACAGCAATCTTTGCAGCCATCTTAGCAATCGGATATCCGGTAGCTTTGGAAGCAAGTGCTGAAGAACGACTTACGCGCGGGTTCACTTCGATCACATAATATTGAAAGCTATGCGGATCAAGTGCGAATTGCACATTACATCCACCTTCAATTTGTAAGGCGCGAATAATTTTGATCGAAGCAGAACGAAGCATCTGGTATTCGCGATCAGATAATGTTTGGCTTGGTGCAACAACAATGCTATCGCCAGTGTGCACACCGACAGGATCGAAATTCTCCATATTACAGACAACAATACAGTTGTCGTTCGCATCACGCATGACTTCATACTCGATTTCTTTCATTCCAGCAATACTTCGTTCCACGAGACATTGCCCGATGGGACTATAACGGAAGCCTGAGGATACGGTTTCAACCAATTCTTCTTCGCAATGACATATGCCACCGCCGGTTCCACCTAATGTATAGGCAGGTCGGACAATAATCGGGAACCCGATTTCTCTGGAAAATTGTACAGCTTCCTCTACTGCGGTGACAATCACACTATCAGGAACAGGTTGCTCGAGTTCTCTCATTAAATTTCGGAACAAATCACGGTCTTCTGCTTTTTCGATTGCAGTCAGTTGCGTACCCAATAGCTTGACATTTTCGTTTTTTAACACACCTGCTCGTGCCAAAGCAACTGCCATGTTTAAGCCTGTCTGCCCACCTAATGTAGGTAATAATCCATCAGGACGTTCTTTTCGAATAATTTGTGTCACATATTCAAGTGTAATGGGTTCGATATATACTTTGTGTGCCATGTTGGTATCGGTCATGATCGTAGCGGGATTACTGTTAATCAGCACCACTTCGTATCCTTCTTCTTTTAGCGCTTGGCATGCTTGCGTACCTGCATAATCGAATTCAGCAGCTTGTCCGATAATGATAGGACCTGAACCAATCACTAGGATTTTTTTGATTTCAAGATTTTTCGGCATATTAAACCCTCCCTGACTGAGTATGGGCGTGAGGAAGCGTTCGAGATGCAGCTAACATCTGAACTTGTCGCGGTAATGATGGGTTATTCTGTTTGAAATCATGGATCATCGTGAGAAATTCATCGAATAAGTAGCTAGAATCAAAAGGCCCCGGAGCAGCTTCTGGATGATATTGCACAGAAAATGCAGGATACATCTGATGTTTCAATCCTTCTATGGTGCGGTCGTTATTATTGATGTGTGTGACCACGAGCGGCGTTACGATAATCGATTCTTCTTTGACTTTGTAGCCTTTATTTTTTGAAGTGATATAACATCGACCCGATTCAATATCTTTCACAGGATGGTTACTTCCGCGATGACCGAACTTCAATTTATCGGTATCTGCGCCACACGCTAATGCGAATAATTGATGACCCAAACAAATACCGAAAATCGGGATTTCACCGAGAAGCTCTTGTATTGTGCGAACTGCATGAGGCACATCTTTGGGGTCACCAGGACCATTCGA
This sequence comes from Paenibacillus alvei, assembly GCA_945881905.1. GTDB lineage: Bacteria > Bacillota > Bacilli > Paenibacillales > NBRC-103111 > CAMCVV01. The sequence goes on along the minus strand of CAMCVV010000014.1, from coordinate 33,115 downwards.
TAAAAGCACGCCATCGGGGACGAGCTTACGTATTTGCTCTGAGGTCGTATCATGCGGAACGACGATGACTTCACAATTTCGTTTGGAGAGATCTCGGATGATTCCACTCTTGGAACCGAAATCCATCACGACAATTCTCTCTTTCGTTCCAGGTGCACTAAAGATCTGCTTGGTAGAGACCTGAGAAACTTGATTCGTCGGAAGCACATGTGCATCCAATTGTTCCATGAGTGCTGGCAATGATTCATGTGACGAAGTAATCATGCCTTTCATTACACCATAATACCGAATTTTGCGCGTTAACATCCGTGTATCAATCCCTTGGATACCTGGAATCTGATATTCTTTTAGGATGTGACCTAATGTCCATTGCGCTCGCCAATTGCTAGGTGAATCTTCATACGATCTGACAACAAAACCATATATATAAGGGCGAATCGACTCGAAATCATCTCGCGAAATCCCATAATTTCCGATCAATGGGTATGTCATAGTAACGATTTGGCTACAATAAGAAGGATCCGACAGCACTTCTTGGTACCCTGTCATCCCTGTATTAAACACCACTTCCCCCGTATATGCATTCTCACTACCAAATGATTGACCATTAAACACAGTGCCGTCTGCTAGAATTAATCGAGCTTGCATAGTTACCATCCTCCTTGTGCGTTCAATTTCTTCTCAATTCGCTGACCAGACCACTTGACCAGCTGATATAGTGATCACAGGCCAACCTGTAAGCTTCAAACCGATAAATGGACTGTTCTTGCTTTTGGAGACGATCTCTTCTTTCTTCACTTCTTGTTCGATGTCTAGATCGATGATCGTGATGTCTGCGATACAACCTTCAGCAATCCGGCCCACATCAAGTTGAAATACTTCTGCAGGTCGAGCTGTCCACTTATCGATCAGAAACCCCAACGTCCACTTGCCCGTTAGGACAAATCGGGTATACAACAGCGCAAAAGCAGTTTCAAATCCAAGGATGCCAAATGGTGCTAACATCATCCCTTTTGCTTTCTCATCTTCTGAGTGAGGTGCATGATCTGTGACCAATATATCAATGGTTCCATCTTCTAGTCCAGCAATGACCGCTTGCACATCTCGCAGTGAACGAAGGGGTGGATTCATCTTCCAATTCGCATCTAGACCCGGGATATCTTCTTCAGATAACACAAGATGATGAGGGCATACTTCAGCTGTTACACGGATTCCAATCGCTTTCGCATGACGAATCAAGCGAACGGATTGCTCCGTACTGACATGACACACATGGTAATGCACACCTGTCGCTTCAGCGAGTAGAATATCTCGACCTACATGTATTGCTTCGGATTCGTTAGGAATTCCTTTGAACCCATGCTTCGTAGCGAATTTCCCTTCCGCTACAGGAGCTCCTTCGACTAATGTGTTATCTTCACAATGAGCAATGATTGGCAACCCTAGCTTCGCTGCGACATGCATCGCATCTTTCATCATTTGAGCGCTTTGCACACCTACGCCATCATCAGTGAAACCAATAACACCTGCTTGTTGTAGTGCTGCAAAATCAGTTAATTCTTTACCTAATTGATGTTTGGTAATACAGCCATAGCACAAGACGCGAATGACACCTTCTTGTTGGGCTTTGTCACGAACATACGCAACACCTTGTACAGTATCGATCACAGGTTTCGTGTTGGGCATACAAGCAATCGTCGTGAAACCACCTTTCGCGGCTGAGCGTGTTCCCGTTGCAATCGTTTCTTTATGTTCATATCCAGGTTCTCTTAAATGTACGTGCATATCGATAAGTCCAGGTACCACTAGCTTCCCTCTCGCATCGATCACTTGATGGTGTGCTGTATCAGGGAGATCTTGATTCGGTACAAGGCTCCCGCTACGTTCAGTTGTCTCGATCACACGCACGATGCGATCGTCTTCGATGAACAGATGTTTCTTTGTTCGATGATTCGCTTGATCCACGTAGCTGCCGTTCAAGATCCAAATACCCATTATTTCCCTCCTTTGTTTGTGTGCTGTTGAATCAACACTTCATCAGTGTGATCCACTTCAGCAAGATGAACGACGATCGATTCACTTTTGGCTGTAGGTACATTTTTGCCAACAAAATCAGGTCGAATCGGCAACTCTCGATGTCCTCGATCGATCAATACAGCAAGTTGAATCACTTGGGGTCTACCCAAATCAATAAGTGCATCCATCGCTGCTCGCACTGTCCGTCCTGTGTACAGCACATCATCGAAAAGAATGATTTTTTTGTCTTGTATAGTTAAAGCGTTACCTTGCGATATCGAAGATACATGGTTGACTTCTAATCGATCATCGCGATAAGACGTAATATCGATTTCACCGACAGGTGGATGAATCCCTTCGATGGCTTCGATCAATTGAGCTACACGTTGAGCCAGATAAATCCCTCTCGTGCGAATGCCGATGAACAACCAATGATCAATGCCTTTGTTTTTTTCGAGAATTTCATGTGCTAGACGTGTTAACGCTCTCCGCATGGCGATATGATCTAGAATCGCATGTCCTGAACTGTTCATATAGCCACCTCCTCAATGCTGGTCCTCAAGCAAAAAACTCCTTGCAAGGTGCGCAAGGAGTGGTATATACGAAAAAGTAAGTTTCTCTAGACTTCGCTAGACGATGTCATCCTCATTTCACTGAGGACATCGCTTACGTGTATATGTGACCTTGCCAGCCTCTCTGGACTGAATTTAAAGGTTATGATGATATAGATGTTATGATTTATTGCATTATCCCATGATCAGCTTCATAAGTCAATTGAAACCATTCGACACAAGGGATTCCGATCTGCGCTATTGTCGAACATGCCATCATATGTTCAGTTGTTTGAATCGTTCTACTGCTTTCTCAGTATTTTCTCTACTTCCAAAAGCCGTCAATCGAAAATAGCCTTGTCCATTAGCACCAAATCCTACACCAGGTGTCCCGACTATATGAACTTCATTCAGTAATTTATCGAAGAATTCCCATGAACCCAATCCATGCGGGGTTTTCAACCAGATGTAAGGTGCATTCACACCGCCATACACCTCCATACCTAATGATCGGATGCCTTCACGAATAATCCCTGCATTCGTCATGTAGTAGTCTACAATTGTAGCTATCTGTGCTTTCCCTTGTTCGGAGTATATCGCAGCAGCACCTCTTTGTGTAATATAAGAGACTCCATTGAATTTCGTCGAATGGCGGCGATTCCACAAGTCATTCACTAAGATTGCATTTCCTTGTTCATCATAAGCTTTCAATTCTCGAGGTACAACTGTATATGCACAGCGCGTACCTGTGAAACCTGCGGTTTTTGACAAACTTCTAAATTCGATAGCTACTTCTTTGGCTCCTTCGATTTCATATATACTTCGCGGAACATCTTTCTCTTGAATATACGCTTCATACGCTGAATCAAAGAGTAATATACAACGATGTTCTCTAGCGTAATCCACCCATACTTGCAGCTCTTCTTTGGTCAATGTCATGCCTGTAGGGTTATTCGGATAGCATAAATAAATTAAATCTACGTGTTGTGTAGGTAGATCAGGTTTGAAGTTGTTCTGTGCATGGCAAGGCAAATACACGATTTTCTCATATCGATTCGAATCTTTCACAAAAAGGCCTGCTCGTCCCGCCATGACATTGGTATCTACATACACAGGATATACGGGATCTTGTACAGCGACAATGCTATCTTGACTGAATATTTCTTGGATATTCCCTACATCGCATTTGGAACCATCACTCACGAACACTTCATTCGTGTTGATTTCTATTCCGCGGGATTGATAGTCGTGATGAATAATATCTTGAATCAAGAAGTCATACCCTTGTTCAGGTCCGTATCCGCGAAATGTTTTCTCATGTGCCATTTCTTCCACAGCTTGATGAAGAGCTCCGATAACTGATTCAGGCAATGCTCGCGTGACATCACCAATTCCTAAACTAATCAATTGAGCTTCAGGATGTTCTTTCATGAAAGCATTTCTTTTCTTAGCAATTTCAGAGAACAAATAGCTGCCTTGTAATTGCAAATAGTGCTGGTTAATTCTAGCCACTTGTCTTCACCTCTATTTCTTTATATTTGAATTACAGTTGATTTGAATTTATCATGAAACCTACGTGTTAGCAACTATTCATCACCCTCGGATTCGAAGCAATAGTTGTTCGATATCAGGAGGTAATGGCGCTTCAAAATTCAACATGTGATGATGGATGGGGTGTTTGAATCCAAGAATAGCTGCATGAAGGACTTGTCCTGGATGATCCATCGTGATACTTTTACTTTTGCCATATAGCGGGTCTCCTACAAGGGGATGACCAATGAATTTCATGTGTACGCGAATCTGGTGAGTGCGACCTGTTTCTAGACTTAACTCAACCATCGTGTAGGTAGAAAATCGTTCGAGAACAACGAAGTGAGTAATCGCTGATTTACTATTTCGATCTGTAACCGCGTATTTCTTGCGATCTTTTGCATCTCGTCCGATGGGAGCATCAATCGTTCCATGTTCATGTGCAAGCTTGCCGTGTACGATCGCGACATATTTGCGAACGACTGTGTGTGCTCTGAATTGCTCAGCAAGACCAGCGTGGGAATGATCACTCTTGGCTACTACGATGAGCCCCGAGGTATCTTTATCAATCCGATGAACAATGCCTGGACGTAATACCCCATTAATTCCTGACAAGTCTTGACAATGATACAGCAAAGCATTTACTAAAGTTCCTGTATAATGTCCAGGTGCTGGGTGAACCACTAACCCTCTGGGTTTGTTAATCACAATCACATCAGCATCTTCATAGTACACGTCAAGAGGGATATGTTCTGGCATTTGTAATAAAGGTTCGAGATCGGGAATGATGCAAGTAATTTCATCATCTAAAGCTACTTTTTCGCTTGGCTTTACGAACTTGTTGTTCAGTTTCACATAGCCATCTGCCATCCATTGTTGGATATGTGTACGAGATACTGTCTCCTCCAAAGCTTCTGCAACGAACTTATCTATGCGTTGACCGACATGCGCAAGATCTACAATCCAATCGAACCACTCCTTGTCTTCTTCACTCGAGTTCGGATTGATGGACATGTGCAGCTCCCTTCTTTTCTTTGATCCAATCGATAAGTGAATCGATAATAATTAAGATAACGCCGATCACGATAAAGGAATCCGCGACATTAAATATCGGAAACGTGTAGTCAATGGATTGATCAAAAATCGTGAAGCGGAAGTTGAATTGCAAGAAATCAACAACTTCCCCTTGTAATAGTCGATCCAAGAAATTACCCATTGCACCTCCTAATACGAAGGCAAGTGCAAGCGGTAATTGTTTCTTCCCGATGCTGAGGAGGTGTCTGATATACCACACGAGAACGATCATGACCACGATCGTGATGCTAACAAAGAACCATCTTTGGTCTTGCAAGATACTGAATGCTGCTCCTCGATTACGATGTGATGTCAATAAGAAGAAATCACCGATCACCGAGCGGGTTTCATGAAGTGGAATATTGCGCACAATCGCTAGCTTCGATACTTGGTCGATCACACATATGAGAAAAGCTATCCCATAATATCTCAATTCAACATCTCCTTTAGCTTCAATGACACGTATTGTCCTATATCTACCATTATTAATGTGTGCGCAGATGGCTCACAATAACGCTACATCCTCTTTTTGATGAAAGGTGCTTACGCTATGATGAAAAATCACATCAGTTCAACTCAGGTTCGCAAGAATTACTTGCTACTCCTGGAGGAAAAAAAAGAATTAGAACAACACTTCGATCTAGATCCTGAATCAGGGTACACCCATCCTCAAAGAGAAGCTACACAAGAACTGTCGATGTACGATAATCATCCCGCTGATACAGCTACGGATTTGTCCGAAAGATCGAAAGATATCGCCATCTATCATCATGCCAAAAACCGCTGGCACTTAGTTGTTGATGCTTTAACACTAATTCAAGCAGGCACGTATGGAACTTGTACACGATGCCATGAAGCGATTGACATCGAACGACTTGATGCGATTCCGAGCACGACGACGTGCATGCAACATGCCGAGGACGATGCCATCCTCAATCGACGACCGATCGAAGAGCAGATCATGACGACTTCTTACGGAACAGAAAACCAACTCACGCATCGTGATGAACACCAATTCGAACATGAGGAAGCTTGGAAAATCGTAGAAAGTTGGGGGAATTCCGATTCACCTGCTATGGCAGAAAACCCCAATGTCGATGATTTCTACGACATGTTTACAGAAATCGAAAAGCAAAACGGCTACATGGAACCTTACGAAAGTTTTGTTGCAACGGATCTATATGGTAACCAAACCCAGATTGTGCGTAATCAAGCTTATCGTGATTATATCGCACAAGGGGAAGGCGAACCTTTACTAGAACGTGATCCGGAATATGCGGATCACGAAGCCTCGAATCCTGAATGATCCACGTAGAACAAGTCATGTCCGGCTTGATCAAGTGATGTCTGATATCTGAGAGATAACGCGTTCGCATCTCTTACATAATGTAGGATGTGGCTCGCTATGCCCAACTTCAGGAGTTACAATCCAACATCGTTCACATTTGTCACCTGCTGCGACTTGCACGCTGATCGATAGATCTTTATGAGTATAAGCAGTATGTGGAACCACACTTCCTGGCGGAAACAACTGCACATGAGAGACAATCAATAATTGATCTAGTCGATCAAACTGTTGAAGTAAGGTGTAGGTTTCTTCATTGGCATATAAGTGAATTGAAGCTCCTAGTGAATTGCCAATAATCTTTTCTTTGCGGGCTTCTTCTAATGCTTTGAGCACTTCATCTCGAATCTCTAAGAAGCGCATCCACTTTGCTTCAAGTTGCTCATCTAGCGAGGAATCGTCAATCACAGGTAATGTCGTTAATTGAACGCTTGATTCATCGACTCCCGGAATATATTGCCACACTTCGTCAGCTGTATGTGGCAAGATGGGGGACATGCACTTGGTCACTGCAAGCAGAACTTCATATAATATCGTTTGCGCTGCTCTACGAGCAGGCAAATTGGCTTCTTCCACATAGAGCCGATCTTTTAATACATCTAGATAAAATGAACTCATTTCTATAGCACAAAAATGATGAATCGTTTGATAAACGACATGGAATTCATACTTATCATACGCTTGCGTGACTTTCATCACCATGCGCTGTAAGCGAAGCCATGCGTAACGATCTAATTCCGACATGTGTTCGATCGCTACTCGATGCTGCAACGGATCAAATTGATGCAGATTACCTAATAGAAAACGCAACGTATTGCGGATCTTACGATAAACCTCTGTCGTTTGGTTCAAGATATGGTCAGAAATTCGCACATCCGATTGATAATCTACGGAAGAAACCCACAGTCGCAAAATATCTGCACCTAGTTTATTGCACACGACATTAGGATCTATGGTATTTCCTAGAGATTTCGACATTTTACGTCCTTCGCCATCGAGCGTAAAACCATGGCTTAGGATTCCCTTATAAGGCGACTGTCCATACACAGCTACACCTGTAATCATCGATGAGTTATACCAACCGCGATATTGGTCTGATCCTTCTACGTACAGATCTGCAGGCCATTGTAACTCCTTACGCTCTGCTAATACAGCTACATGACTCGATCCAGAATCAAACCATACATCCATGATGTCCGTTTCTTTGCGGAAGGCATTACCTCCACAATGTGCGCAAGAAGTACCCTGAGGTAATAATTCGCTTTCTTCTCTGACAAACCAAGCATCAGAACCTTCAGTTGCAAATATCTCAGCTACATGCTCAATCGTTGCCTCATTCACTAGCGGCTCATTACATGAGCGACAGTAAAAGATTGGAATCGGCACACCCCACGCTCTTTGTCTAGATATGCACCAATCTCCTCGATCAGCAATCATATTGTGCAAACGAATTTCACCCCAGTGAGGGACCCAATGCACCTTCGTAATTTCGTCAAGCATCTCTTTGCGGAATTTATCTCTGGAAGCAAACCATTGCTCCGTCGCCCGATAAATGACGGGTTTTTTGGTTCGCCAATCGTGTGGAAATGAATGCGTGAATTCAGATTGCTTGAGCAGTAAACCTAATTCAAGCAGTTTGTCGACAACGACTTTATTCGCTTTCTCATAGAACATACCCTCAAATCCGGGAGCATCTTCTGTAAAATGACCATGATCATCAATTGGACACAATACACCAATGTTGTACCGTTGACCAATAGCGAAGTCGTCTTCCCCATGTCCTGGCGCTGTGTGTACACATCCTGTGCCTGCATCGAGCGTCACATGCTGACCCACCATGACAAGCGACTCGCGATCATACCAAGGATGTCGACAAGTCAAATGGTCTAATTCACTGCCTTTGACTGTGGCAATGATACGCGTATCCGACCAATTCAATTCGCTAATGACTTGATCTAATAAACCATGAGCAACGAGATACGTACGATCACCTTGAGCTACAACTACATACTCATATTCAGGATGTACACTAATTCCTAAGTTTGCTGGAATTGTCCATGGAGTTGTTGTCCAGATCACGAACGCTGTATCTTGAGGTACTATGCCTTTGCCTTCTTTTACAGGAAATGCTACATAGATCGAATTCGATGTTTTGTCTTTGTATTCGATTTCTGCTTCAGCTAATGCACTTTCCGATGAAGGTGACCAATACACCGGCCGTAAGCCTTTATATATATAGCCTTTGTTCACCATTTTGCCAAAAACACGAATCTGTGCAGCTTCATATTTGGGTTGCAACGTAATATATGGATGCGCCCAATCTCCACGAATACCTAATCGCTTGAATTCATTTTTTTGTTTTTCTACCCATTCTTGTGCATAGGCTGCACAATACTGACGAAATTCATGAACGCTCATTTTCTTGCGATCGACTTTACCGCTATTGGATATCGCTTGTTCGATCGGTAAACCATGAGTATCCCATCCGGGTACAAAGGGTGCATCAAAACCTGCCAGTGTTTTGTAACGAACAATGATATCTTTGATTATTTTATTCAGCGCATGACCGATATGAATATCCCCATTCGCATAAGGGGGGCCGTCATGTAAAATGAATTTGGGTTTATGCTCGCGACTTTTTTGTACCAATGTATACATATCTTGTTCATCCCACGCTGCTTGAATGTTGGGTTCAGTTTGAGGTAAGTTACCTCTCATCGGAAATCCCGTCTGTAATAAATGAATCGTTTTCCCATAGTCCACAAGCCAACACCTCCAATATGTAAATAAAAACGAAAATAGCTAATCATCCCAAAGGGACGAGAAGCTACTCGCGGTACCACCCTAATTCAAAAATTCAACATCACGCCAATTTCAAAATCTATTCCATACCAGCATGGAACAGGCATTTGTTGTTTTTCTCTTTATCATAGATAACGGTATGACCCGATTCTCTTTACTTCGCAATTTCAAGAGATGCTCTAAGGTGATATTCAGCACGTTGATGTCATTAGGCTTCCACTCATCCCTAACTCGCTGCAACATCATTGACGGCTTACTGTTCCTTATCTTCGTTTTAACGTTATTTCTTTTTTTGAAAGTATACCGAATCGCTACACATTCGTCAATGTCTTGGTTGTGCAAACGAATCTTCATCTGAGTAAGAAACTCGAAATCTTATTCTGCTTTTTCTGTATACGTTCCTGCATCATCCCAGTGACCATCTGATAGCATCAAGATTTGAGCTTCAAGCATGCTGCGGAATCTGGAGCGGTAAACCATTGCTTGTTTCTTTAAATCATCTATTTCCATAGAAATTTCGCGAGAACGAACTAATGATTCATTAATAATTCGATCTGCATTTTTTTCGGATTCGCTGACGATTAATTGCCCTTCTTTTTTGGCATTGTTTCTCACTTCATCTGCAGTTCCTTGCGCAATGATGATCGTCTTACTAAGCGATTCTTCAATTAATACAAAATGGTTCAATCTCTCTTGAAGTGTCGTAACTTGAGTAACTAATTCTTTATTCTCACGAGTTAACCATTCAAAATCTTTGATCACAGTGTCAAGAAACTCATTCACTTCATCTTCGTTGTACCCACGGAAAGTTCTTGAGAACTCTTTGTTGTGAATGTCCAATGGTGTTAACGGCATGTGCACACCTCCTGCAAGTATGATTTGTAAACATTTAACAAACTTCTATATTTTTTGAATTCGACAAATATCTAGATTATCCTTCTTTGCGAGTCCTAAACTTTCAAATAAATCAAACCAATTTACCGACTTTTACTCGTGTTCGTCCTTTTTTTGACAATCCTTCGACATCTAAAACCTTGAACCGACCGAAACCTTGCACAGATATTAAATCATCTATTTTTACGAAGTAGCTAGGATCCTCAATTACTCTCCAATTCACACGACATCGCTTTGCTTGAATCGGAATTAGTGCTTTGGCTCTACTGAGATGAAGAACATCACTTACGATACTATCAAGTCGCATCGAAGCAACAGATATCATCATGTCTTCGTAAGTAGATGGTGTCCATTGCAATTGATCTACTGTGGTTAATTCAGTATATACATGGTGCTTATGGATTTGAGATAAGTGCGTATGTAAGTATTGTCCTGCTTCAACGGTAACTAAATAATGACAGCCATTTTCTAACAAATGCAGATCGCCAATTTTGTCGCGTTTCATCCCTAAACCAAGAATGGCTCCTAGATAATCACGATGCTCAAGCGTCACCAATTTGCGATCACGAAGTTCCACAGCTAACACACCAATCAGTGAGTCTTGATCTTCGATTGACCCGTCATCAGGTGCTATGATCGCTCTCATGCGTTCAGCATGTTCATAGCCACCATCAAATCGAATTTGGACACCTGTTGAACGATGGACAAGAGAATCGAGAATGAACTTCTGTCGAGGATCGAGGAAGTCTGTTCGTTTCACCAAATGATGATGCGCTGCTCGATCTATCCATTCTTGGGCTTGATCAACAAACCGATGCTCATCTGCATGGAAATGTACATACATTTCCTTCTTCATAATCATAAGCCTGGAACCAAGAATCTAAGTATTCCTTTAACTCCATTAATGACAAAATAAAGTGCAAATAAAGCAGCAATCGGTGATAAATCAATCATGCCGAGTGGCGGGATGAACCTACGGAATATACTCAAGTAAGGCTCTACGGCTTTACTCAGTAAAGAACCCACGAAACTTTCTCGCGCATGGGGAAACCACGATAATAAAATATAGCCGATAATCAAATAGCGGTAAATATTTCCAGCAAAATCAATTAACGAAATCACAATAATTTTCACCTCATCATATAATTAGGACCAAGACTCCCCGTCCATCACTTCGCCGATGTGTCCGCTGATATCTACATTGTCAGGAGTACAAATAAAAATATTCGGACCGATTTTTGATATCGCTCCATTAATAGCATATACCGTTCCCGTCAAAAAATCCACCAAGCGAACCGCTAACTCGGGACGAAGTCGTTGAAGATTTACAACCACCATTCGTTTGTTCCGCAGATGATCTGCAATTTCTTGTGTTTCTTCGTAAGTTCGAGGTTCACTCAATACGACTCTTAAGTTTTTCTGCGAATGAATACTTACGATATTCGTTTTGTATTTATTACGTTTATCTGTGGCTTGGGTTTCATATTCATCTAAAGAATCGGAATAATTCGTTTTTTCAAGCTCATCTTGTTCTGCTTGTATACCTAGAAAATGAAAGAATTTATTCATCAGGCCCATCACGATTTCCCCTTTCATCTAGTTCTTTACCCATCAATACAGAACCAAGTCGAATCCAAGTCGCGCCTTCTTCGATCGCTACTTCGAAATCATTCGACATCCCCATCGATAAATGGGTGATGTCATAAGGCAACAACGCTTGCTCATTCAGCTTATCACGCAATTGCTTGAGGCTCCTGAATATAGGGCGAGATAATTCCGCATCAGTCGTGTAAGGAGCCAACGTCATTAAGCCAACAACATGAATATGATGAAGAGGGAGCAGTCCATTAACCAACTCAGTAATATCCTGAGGATCCACGCCGAATTTCGTCTGCTCTTTAGAGATATTAACTTGTATAAAACATTTCACTGTAATCCCCATGGCTTCGGCATGTTTGTGTATTTCTTTAGCTAGCGAAAGTCGATCTAGCGCATGGATGTAAGTAAACTTACCGACGATGTCTTTCACTTTGTTCGACTGTACATGTCCGATGAAATGCCATGTTCCTTGTTCGTGCAAAGCTTCCCACTTTGGCAACACGTCTTGCCATCGATTTTCCCCAATGTGCAAAAGCCCCGCTTGGAATCCTGCGCGTGTCGTATCTAAAGAAACATACTTCGTCACTGCAATCACTTGCACATCGGATTCGTTACGACCACACCGCTGACAAGCGTATGCGACTCGTTGGTTTACTGCTGCAATTCTTTGCGTAATGCGATCTATCAGCATAGGATCTTCCATCGACATATCTAGTAAGCTCCTTAAGGTTATCATTCGCTATATGGAGACATAATTCCTGCTTAATGATTGACAATTCGTGGTCTCGGGATAATTTCATTATACCTGAATATACCCAAGGATACAAAAAAACCACCCTATTCTCGATTAGGATGGTTGACTTCGTATATGACATCACCTGCATCTACATTGCGATATATTCGTGTATCATCAAGTTTGACGAGAATGACATCCATACCGATCTTGATGATGTTTTTCCAAGGAATGATCACATCCCCTTGACTTCCAAACCAACCAAAAAACCTACCTTGATGGGGCACAACTACGGATTCAATACGTCCAAGACGTAAGTCGAGCAATAAATCAGTGATTTGACCAAGTTTCTTGCCATCCACAATATTAATGACATCTTTGGTTTGAAAATCAGATATCTTCATTGTTTAATCACCACAAACCTTCAAAGGTTTTTCATCTCACGATTTCAGTATATGTCATGAGTTTAGAAAATGTCCTCATCTGGGTTATTGATTCACGAATTTTTTCATTTGCGCTATAGCCGTTTTTTCTAAACGAGATACTTGAGCTTGAGAAATGCCAATTTCTTCTGCTACTTCCATTTGTGTTTTGCCATCAAAAAACCGCATAGATAATATGAGTTTTTCACGTCCATTTAATTTTTGCATGGCATCTCTGATAGCAATCGCTTCAACCCATGAGAGGTCTTTGTCTCGATCATCACTAATCTGATCCATCACATATATCGGATCTCCCCCATCTTGATAGATCGGTTCAAAAAGTGATACGGGATCTTGAATCGCATCCAAAGCAAACACGACATCTTCTTTTGGTATGTTGATCGCTTGAGCTATTTCAGTAATTGTCGGTTCACGACTGTTTAAGTACGTCAAACTATCTCTAACTTGCAATGCTTTATATGCAATATCTCGCAATGATCTCGATACACGGATCGGATTATTATCACGAAGATATCGGCGAATTTCACCGATAATCATAGGAACAGCATAGGTGGAGAACTTCACATTTTGACCCAAATCAAAATTATCGATGGCTTTCATCAGACCAATACAGCCAACTTGAAACAAATCATCGACACATTCCCCGCGGTGATTGAACCGTTGTATCACACTCAAGACAAGTCTGAGATTACCATTTACTAATTTCTCTCTAGCTGTCTGATCTTTATGTTGCTGGAGTTCTACAAACAAGCATCGCATTTCCGAATTCGAGATCACTGGTAGTTTCGCTGTATCTACACCACATATTTCTACTTTATTACGACTCACCAAGCATGCCTCCTCGGAGCAAACATTATTGTACATTATCCCCGAGGAAGATGTTTTTATGCGATGGTTTCTTGCGAATATGAGTTACACCATTTTATTAATTTCTTTTTTGAGACGTTTGATAATTCGTTTTTCCAATCGAGAAATGTAAGATTGTGAAATACCTAAGAGATCAGCGACTTCTTTTTGTGTCTTTTCTTCACCATCGTGAAGTCCAAAGCGGAGTTTCATAATCATTCGCTCGCGATCAGATAATTTGTCCAGTGCTTTTTGTAATAATTTCCGATCCACTTGCTCTTCAATGCCTCGACAAATGATATCATTCTCTGTCCCTAGGATATCGGACAATAAGAGCTCATTTCCGTCCCAATCAATGTTAAGTGGCTCGTCGAATGAGATCTCTGATCGGATCTTATTGTTTCGTCGCAAATACATAAGGATTTCATTTTCAATACATCGAGATGCATACGTCGCTAATTTTATTTTTTTGTCTGGATCAAACGTATTGACAGCTTTAATTAAACCAATTGCACCGATCGAAACTAAATCTTCAATATGAATACCCGTATTTTCGAATTTGCGAGCAATGTATACCACGAGACGCAGATTACGTTCGATCAACATCGCACGAATCGCAACATCACCTGTTTGCAATTTACCTAACAAGATTTCCTCTTCCTCACGCGTGAGTGGTGGAGGCAGCGCTTCACTACCACCTATGTAATATATTTCTTCTCCTTTCCATTTTAATATAAGTAATAATCGGTAATAACATAGATATAGATGCATTTTCCATTTTAATAACACGAACATTTCCTCCTTGAGCAATCAGATGTGTCGATAGCGTTAGCTAGATGTCTTCGTGAGATGGATGGTCTTAGGGATTGAGCAGCGCAGGATGAATAATGACTTGATAATCCCCACGTGCACTTAATACGCCACCGTCAAAAGCAACTAGAACTTGAGATGTCTCATACTGGGTTTCTTGATGTGTAATGATCACGCGATCAGGCTTCACGGCGATCATGAATTGCGTACTGCGATTCACGCCTCGATAGGGAATCAGCCTTAAGCGGTCTTGCCATGCAAATGGTTCATCATGCACATCTGCAAACAATGTGTCCACATTCGAGTTGCGAATGCTCTGCATCCATGAAAGAGGAATCTTCGCTTCCCATAACGATGCTTCAGCGATTAACACAGGCATTCTCGTTAACGGTTCGTATAACTGATTCCCTGTATCTACAAGACCTTTGCACATGGACCGATCTTCTCCAATCTCAATCACGATATCTGCTAAGCATGTAGTTAACATTTGCCTTTCTCTTGTGCCCCGATAGAAAAAGAAGAGCCACAAGGTCAAACCTAAAGCAAGTCCAATCAACACGAATAACTTTGTTGGGCGATAGAGATACACGGTTTCTTGAGCAGATGAATACACCACGTCATCGAATATGTGACTGATGGGCTGTTGCAAATAATGTAATCCCCAAATCCCTCCCGCCACTGAAAAATTCATCATCATAAATGTACTTATATTCTTGAAGTACTGAGACACACTTACGAATCCATACGCAATCCATATCATCAGCATACCGAATAAACATTTTCCTATGAGCGAATAGCCCATCGATAAAGGCGGGAAAATCAATAAAACGACATAACTGGCTCCGCAACCTGCAGCAACGAGAATTCTCCATTTGCGATATGATATTTTACGAATCGATGCTGTCAACCATAACAAGATTGTATCCATGAGTAGATTAAACATAAACAGTAAATCAGCGTAAACAACGATTCTCTTATACCTCCTCATGCCACTTACTCAGTATAATAGAGTGAAATTTCAAAGTCTGTCTAATCGTGGCTGTCTCTTCTTAGTTTTATTGTCATATCGCGCAAGTCCACTGATCCAGATGACAAAAAAAACCGAAAGCTTAGGAAATTTCCTTAGCCTTCGGCATATATGATTTTGAAATTTTCACTCGTACATGTTGAAAATTCTCAATATCTACTTATCTGTCGTTCCCAGTTCTGAATCTTTGGTTTTACTCACGTCACTTGGGTTTGCACTAAGACTTGCATTTCGATTTCGATTTCGTAGAAATGTAGGGATATCTAATTGATCACCTGAAGCTTGATTCATACCCAACGGTCGAATATTCGGCATTTTGGGTATAGGTGGTTGCGGTTTGTGAGCAGTTGGAATGTTCTTCGAATTAAAAGGTGTAGGTGTTTTGTTATCAAAACCTGTAGCAATCACTGTAATAATGATTTCTTCTTTTAAATTCTCATTAATCACAGCACCAAAAATCATATTGACGTCTGCATCAGATGCAGATGCAATAATATCTGCAGCTTCATTCACTTCATATAAGCTCAGATTATTACCGCCTGTGATGTTCATCAAAATGCCTTTGGCTCCTTCAATCGAAGTTTCCAATAAAGGACTCATGATGGCTTTCTTTGCGGCCTCTGTTGCTCTGTTTTCCCCAGATGCTATACCGATTCCCATCAATGCAGAACCTCTCTCTGTCATGATCGTCTTCACATCTGCGAAATCGAGATTAATCAGTCCGGGAACAGCAATCAGATCCGAGATGCCTTGAACGCCTTGACGAAGAACATTATCTGCTTCTTTAAATGCTTCTAGCATCGGTGTTTTTTTGTCTACGATTTCGAGCAAGCGATCGTTAGGTATAATAATCAGCGTGTCTACTTTTTCCTTTAGTGCCATAATCCCTTGTTCTGCTTGCAATGAACGTTTGCGACCTTCGAATGTGAAAGGACGTGTAACGACACCAACTGTTAAAGCGCCGCATTCTTTTGCAATTTCAGCAATAATCGGTGCAGCACCAGTACCTGTGCCACCACCCATACCTGCTGTAACAAAAACCATATCCGCACCACGAAGTGCGTTGATAATGAGCTCTTTGGATTCTTCTGCAGCTTTCTTACCTACTTCTGGATTTGCTCCTGCACCTAATCCTCTGGTAAGTTTATCACCAATTTGCAATCTATGTGCACATTTAGATAAATGGAGCGCTTGTGCATCGGTATTTACAGTGATGAATTCAACGCCTTTTAATCCACCATCGATCATTCGGTTCACTGCGTTACTTCCACCACCACCAACACCAATTACTTTAATTTGTGCTAAGGGATCTAGATCTATATTAAATTCAAACATATTCGTTTTTGTCCCCCTTTCCCTTTTAAATAAAATCTTTAAATAATTCTTTGAACCGTTCAAAAAGGCTAGGCTTTGGGGATTGCGACTTATAGCCTTTAGTCTGTTTTTTGGATGATAGGGTTTGTGTGCTGCGATGTTTCTTATACTTCGTTACAAACTGAATAATCCCTACGCCATTACTAAATGATGGATCTCTGACTCCAATAAAATCAGGTGTTGCGATTCGAACGGGGAAATGAAGCTCTTCTTGAGCAATCACGAGAATATGAGATAATGAAACTGTGCCACCTGTCAGCACATAGCTACTTACTTTTTTGGCATAGCCTAGTCTGCCAACTTCATCGTGAATCATTTGAAACATTTCTTGTACGCGAGGTTCAATGATATGCGCTAAATCGATTTGACTGAACTCTTTTTCTACAGTGCTACCCATTCGCGTTACACGAAATGTAATATCACTCGATGAATAATCGATTGATGCACAACCGTATTTCAATTTTATTTTTTGAGCAATATCCATCTGCGTCTGCAAACCGATACAAATATCATTGGAAATAAAGTCGCCACCGATGGGCACAATCGACGTTTCTACGATATGTCCTTGATCGAATATAGCAATCGTAGTAGAACCTGCTCCTATATCGACAAGAACTGTTCCTACAGATTTCTCGTCTTTGGATAAGATTAATTGACCAGAAGCTAAAGACATTAAGATAAGGTCTGCAACTTTTAGATCAGATTTCTCCACAACTCGGAATAAATTATGTATGAATGTCTTCGCTCCCGTAATCATTGTGGCTTCTATTTCTAGACGAGTACCAATCATCCCGCGAGGGTCATTGATTCCTTCTTGTCCATCGACGATAAATTGTTTGGGAACTACATCTATAATTTCGCGATCTGGTTGCAATGCAATCACGCGAGAAGCTTGAATTACTCTTTCGATATCCTCTCCACCAATTTCTCGATCTTCATTGGCAACAGCCACTACTCCCGAGCTTGCAAGAAGGGCTATATGACCACCATTAATACCCACGTACACTTGCGATATTTGTATGCCAACCATTCTTTCGGCATGACTTACTGCTTGGCGAATTGAATGAACGGTTTGATCGATATCTACAATCGCACCTTTTCGTAATCCTTCTGATTCAGAAGAACCCACTCCGATGATATTGATCGTTCCATTCACGATTTCACCAATAATCACACGTACTTTGGATGTACCAATGTCTAAACTAACAATGAAATCATTGTTGCTCAAAGCCTAGGCACCTCCCCTTACATAATAAATACATACGATCATTTAGTTTCTTGTTTATTGTATTCCACACAAATGCCATCTTCCCTTTTTTTTACTATATTTTTTATGAATTATTTCATAACCCCAGACTTGTTTCTACAATTTATACCATTAATTAATCTTATCATTAATTGTGATATTTGAGTAGTCATTTTGCGTACAATCGTTTGAATCCTCTCACACATCGAATTTAGGGATTGGAGATAGCTTCTAGCGGTTGTTGTTCAGGATCAAATGGTGCATAACTATCGACTTCGAGTAAAGTGATAATTCCAGGAACGACAGGATTTTGTTGAAGACTAGCGATATATGCATCTAGATATATGAGTTTACGATTCATATAAGAAATTGTCGTGTACACTTCGAATTGCGATCTCATGTAGATCAATATCCGATCAGGATATGAGACGGAAGGGGATGGAATAATTTCAGATATATTCGTTAAGTGTTCTTTAGGAATTTCTGAGAGCGCCATGCATAATCGAGACATATTCGGGTCTTGATTCGACCAACCTGTCAAAATAGGCATTTCGAATAAAGCTTGTTTACGCTCAATAGGCCATGAGGAACCATCATTGAAAATAATGTTATAGTTCCCATCCGCATCGATCAAATGGGCAACTCTCGGTTTTAATTGAACTGCAATGTTCACCTTTCCCGGGAAATCTTTTGTGACTTCAACTCCTTGGCTCGCTGAGATTTGCGAAAGAATGTTTTGTTCAATCGTCGAATTCCACAACCCAAAGAAATGATCTTCGCCTTCTCTAATCCCTGATGCACGCTTGATTTCTGCTTCATCAATGAAATCTTGACCGCTGATCACGATTTCACTGACTCTACTGTAGGATGATTGAAAAAAAACAACACATCCGCTTGCGATCATCACGGTGATCAGAAGTAGTCTCCATTTCCGCTTTGGTTGAGGCTCAGGTTGAACAACTCGCAAATGTGAAACTTGATCAGACGATAACAAGCGCCATACACCTCCGTATATCGAAATACTGCATCATGCTGACTAACATTTCCTCTCTCCAATACTCCGAGAGGAGTTCCACCTCCTATTCAGATGGAACAAGTGAACAGCGTCGTATGCATGCTCCCAAACGAGTTAACATTCGTTCGATTTGTGCATACCCGCGGTCAATGTGATGGATTTGTTCAATGACGGTTGTTCCTTGTGCAGCTAATCCAGCAATCACAAGCGCAGCACCTGCTCGTAAATCTGTGGCTTCTACTGATGCACCATAGAGTCGCGACACACCTCGAATCATCGCTACATTCATCTGCACACAGATATCTGCACCCATTCGTGACAATTCATCGACATGTTGAAATCTACCTTCAAATATAGTTTCTTTGATCATGCCTATCCCATCCGCAAGTGACATGAGCACCATCACCTGTGATTGTAAATCAGTTGGAAAAGCAGGATAAGGGGAAGTTACGATGCGATCTATCGCTTTGGGTCTAGTCGCAGAAGTCATCGTGATCCGATCATCATCGATAGCGATTTGTGCTCCCATTCGCTTGAGGACATGGATCACTGAAGTTAAATGCGGTGCATAGATGTTTTCGAGCGTTATGCTTCCTCTCGTGGCAGCAGTAGCGACAAGTAATGTGCCTGCTACAATGCGGTCAGGAATAATCCGATGATGGACTGAGGTGAGTTGGGTCATTCCGCGAATCGTTATCGTATTGGTACCAGCTCCCATAATATCGGCGCCCATTTTATTCAGGAAATTTTGAAGGTCTTGAATTTCTGGTTCTTTGGCTGCATTGAAGAGCGTCGTCATACCTCGAGCAAAAACAGCTGCCATCATGATGTTTTCTGTTGCACCTACACTTGGGAAATCAAGAGCAATATCTGCACCCATGAGTTGATCAACTTGGCATGTAATCTGGTTCCCTGAATGCTCGATAGTAACACCTAATGCTTCTAACCCTTTCAAGTGTAGATCAATTTTCCGTTCTCCGATTGCACATCCCCCAGGCTGATATAACGTTACATGGCCAAATCGAGCTAGCATCGGACCCATCAAAAATATCGATGATCGCATCTGCTTCATCAAATCTTCAGGAATCGGCGATGAACACATGTTCGTGGTGTCAAGTGATATGACATCTTCATTTTGATGGATTGTACATCCAAAAGAATGCAGGATTTTCAGCATGACTTCAATATCAAGTAACTGTGGGATATTCTGCAATGTATGTGTACCTTTGGCCATAATGCATGCAGCAAGAATCGGTAATGCAGCGTTTTTTGCACCGTGAATCTGAATCGTTCCTTTGAGAGGCTTACCACCTTCGATAACTAACTTATCCAATCTCCACCTCCCAAATTACCGTTCACCTACCACCATGACTTCAGGGACGAGTTGTATTCCACTTGTGTCTTGTACGGTTTGTTGCACGTACTTAATCAGTGATAGAACGTCTTGAGCTGTCGCTTTCCCTGTATTGACAATAAAATTAGCATGCAAAGGCGAGATTTCTGCATCACCCACACGACTTCCTTTTAATCCTGCTTCTTCTATCAATTTTGCTGCATAGTGATGATCAGGGTTTCTGAACACACTCCCTGCGCAAGCAAGCTGCAAAGGCTGTGTTTTTAACCTACGGTCTTTGTACGAAGCCATAGCACCTGCAATTTCCTTGCGGTCGCCATACGCTAATTCAAAAACGGCTTCTGTCACAATGTGAGGTCTAGCTTGCAAAATCGAATGACGATATTCATATTGAAGTTGTGCTGCTTGCATGAGTAAACATTCACCTTCAGCAGAAATCAATTCAACATGTTTGAGTATTCTAGCCATATCTGACCCGTGAGCACCTGCATTCATATATACAGCTCCACCTACAGAACCAGGAATGCCACCTGCAAACTCGAGACCTGTCAGACCTTGTTTTGCAGCAAGCACAGATAATTTGATCAAGGAATGTGAAGCACCTGCCACGACCACATGCTGTTCGAATCGAAGCGTTTCGAATGCTTCTCCTAACAGAATGACAATTCCTCGAATTCCTTTATCCGTTACTAGAACATTAGACCCTCGACCAATGACAGTCCAAGTGACTCCATGTTGTGTGATCACCTTCATCATTCGGATGAGAGCAGACTTATCTTCAGGAATCACAAACACATCTGCAGGTCCCCCGATTTTCCATGTTGTATACGGAGCTATGATTTCTTGTTGAGAGATATAACCGATGTGTTGTGCTTGTAAGTCAGTAATCAACTGTTTCATGGGAAACCTCCTACACAGTTCTTCGGCATTGATAAGGCTATCCTCGGGTTTCATCTAATTTTGATTGATCAACAAGGCTTTAGCTAGACATTAAAGCAAGGCGTATAGGTGTATGTCACGGTTGTCATATAGAGTATGTAAGAACCAGAAGTGTGTGACAGTATCTCTATTCTATAGGAATTATTTTTGAGCGTGGTGCTCAATCCAATGAATAATCTGATCTGTCGCATGCACCGATGCAGCAGATTGCATCTTGTGGATGACCCGTTCGCGCTTTTCATATAATTGATGAATTCGTTGGATAAGTCGTTGTGATGTAAGTTGTTCTTCGAGTAAAAGATCCGCAAATCCTGCTTTTTGAAAAGATTGTGCATTTAAGATCTGGTCCCCTCTGCTCGCTTGCAGTGAAAGGGGAATCAGCAACATCGGTTTTTGGAGAGCTAAACACTCGAATATGGAGGTTGATCCAGCACGAGAAACAATGAGCGATGCCATAGCGTATAGATCAGGAAGCTCCTCAGAAACATATTCGAATTGCTGATAGCCCGCTTGTCCTATCCACCCTGGATCTACATTTCCTTTGCCACATATATGAATGATTTGGAAAGAAGGCAGTAATTCCTGAATGCAGGCTCGTACAACGCGATTAATGGTTTGGGAACCTAAGCTGCCCCCCATCACCATGATAACAGGTTTTCGCTTCGTAAAACCACAATGAAGCCAACCTTGTTCGGCTTTTCCTCGAAATAATTGATCTCGAATAGGTAATCCTGTATGAACAGCTTTCTGACTCTTCATATGAATCAGCGTCTCCGGGAAAGTTACGCACACTCGACTTGCAAAAGGTATGGAGATGCGATTGGCTAACCCAGGCGTCATATCTGATTCATGAATCATGACAGGGATTCGGCATAGTCGACTTGCCAAGACGACCGGTACGGAAACAAAACCACCTTTTGAAAACACAATCGCAGGTTGTAACTGCTTGATATAGCGATACGCATCATATATACCTTTGAGCACATATAGCGGATCTAC
Organism: Paenibacillus alvei; assembly: GCA_945881905.1. Classification (GTDB taxonomy): domain Bacteria; phylum Bacillota; class Bacilli; order Paenibacillales; family NBRC-103111; genus CAMCVV01. Next base: position 10,518 of record CAMCVV010000014.1, on the reverse strand, counting down.
AAGGTTTCTCCAATCCCAATATCTTCTCAGTTTCCCAGATGCGATCGTGTAATATGGAATCCCTTGCGCAACGATAATCTCTTTTTCGATACCACGAGCAGAACCGAGATAATGAATATCCCATCCGGTTTGTTGTAATGTAGCGATAATGGCCAAGTTAGGTGTTACATGTCCAGCAGTACCCCCACCTGTAAATACAATGGTCTTCATCATTTCACCTCGAGAAGCGCGATATATTCAATAAAATTCCAATCGATGTAAGCATTAATGTCAAAGAAGATCCGCCAGCACTAATGAATGGTAATGTGATACCTGTTACGGGAAATAAACAGATGACTACACCGATATTGATCATGACTTGTACAGCAATCATTCCTACAATACCTGCAGCGACGAGACTGCCGAATCGATCCGTTGCCGTGATCGCGATCTTCATGCCTCGATAAATCAACAGTGCAAACAACAATAGCACCAAACAACCACCGATAAAGCCTAATTCTTCAGAAATAATCGAGAAAATAAAATCAGTTTGTGGCTCCGGTAAATAGCTATACTTTTGTCGACTATGACCAAGCCCTAATCCCACAAGTCCCCCAGGAGCAATAGCATATAACGATTGGATCGCTTGATAACCTGCTCCTAACGGGTCTTGCCATGGATCTAAGAAAGCAGTGATGCGTTGTAATCGATATGGAGCGATCAGTATGAGCATCACAAACCCTGCTACACCAATCATTCCAAGGATCAAGAGGTGTTGTATACGTGCTCCAGCAATAAACAACATCAAGATCGATGCGCCAACTAAAACTACGCCCGTCCCTAAGTCGGGTTGCATCATGATCAAGATAAAAGCTGCACCCAAAATCCCTAATGGAGGGAATAGTCCTTTCACTCCATCTTCGATACGCACATCAGCCGCTGATAACCATGTGGCTAAGTACACAATCATGCCTATTTTCATGAATTCTGAAGGTTGTATACCAAACGAGCCGATAGCTAGCCAACTTCGCGCTCCGCCTCTGACGACACCAATACCAGGTATCATCACTACAATGAGGAGAATAAAACAAGCCAGTAATCCGATCATCGCATATTTCATCCATATATGATAGTCCACACGGATCATGAGCAACATCATGATCAAACCAAGAGTTGCAAATAATGCTTGTCGTTTGACAAAATAATACGAGTCGCCGAATTCTCGAAAGGCAAGAACTGCGCTTGCGCTATACACCATCACTACACCTATACCTATAAGTAGCAACGTAATGAGAACTAACCATACATCTGGAGCAGACCGAGCTTTGACCATCTTTTGACACCTCGAGCTCATAAGTTAATGGCTCTTCAACACGAACATATCCCTTGTTGGTTAGCCTACTTAGAGATTATGCACGCAATCTTTAAACATGCTCCCTCTGTGTTCGTAGGATGTGAACATATCCCAACTCGCACATGCAGGTGACAACAATACGATATCCCCTTGCACTGATAATGATTGAGCCGCTCGCACTGCTCGAGCAATTACATCTTGGGAATTGCCGACACCATCAATCGTTATGATGTGCTGAATGCCAGCACGCTCGGCTACTTTTCTTAATTTCGTGCTCGTTTGTCCAATGGTCACAATGCCTTTGATACGGGATTCGAATATCGGAAGCAATTCCATATAGTCCGAACCGCGGTCAAGTCCTCCTGCGATCAAGATAAGCGGTTGTATGAACGCTTCGATTGATTTGATCGTTGCGGCAGGATTCGTTGCTTTGGAATTGTTGTAGAACGTAACGCCATCTAGCTCGCGCACATACTCGAGCCGGTGCTCGACACCACGGAAATCTTGAAGTACTTGAGACATGATTTCAGGAGCAACGCCTACATGCAGTGCAACACTGATGGCTGCCATCGCATTCTCGATATTGTACGCGCCTGGGATACCGATATCGGTAGCTGATAGGATAGGTATACGTTCACCAGTCGAGTTCCGATATACAATCATTTGGGTTTGTGACTCTAGGTACACGCCAATAGGAAGTTCTTCTTTCATAGAAAATAAAGCGATCTGTGCTTTCACTTGTGGAATCATCGATTGGCAGAACGAATCATCTGCGTTCAAAATCGCGATATCCGCTATCGTTTGATTTTGGAATATACGTGCCTTGGAAGCCATATAATCTTCTATGGATTGATGATAATCTAGATGCGTCTCGTACAAGTTCAATAAGAGTGAGATACGAGGTCGAAATTGTGATGTACCTTTGAGTTGAAAACTACTCAATTCAACGACAAGCCATTGATCAGATCGCGCTTCAGAGACCGCTTCCGTAAGTGCTCGTCCAATGTTTCCAGCGACGATCGGTGATTTCCCTGCAGCAGCAAGCATCAAACCAATGAGTGTGGTCGTCGTTGTTTTCCCATTTGACCCTGTGATGCCGATCATTGGCGCAAGACTCATGTGGTAAGCGACTTCCACTTCACTTACGATCTCAATGCCGAGTTCAAGTGCTCGTGCAATAGGTGTGATATGGTAAGGAATTCCAGGATTTTTCACAATCAACGCTACGTTTTTGTGGACAAGCTCTTCAGGGTGCGATCCGCAAATGACGCAAATACCTAGCTTCTCAAGCTGCTCAGCTTCCGGGCATTCATCGCGTTGTTTATAGTCATTAACGATCACTTGCGCACCTAGTTGATGAAATAATGTTGCTGCAGCAACTCCGCTTTTCGCTAAACCCATCACCAGCACTTCTTCATTCCAATACTCGCTTGGATGTTTCATCCGCTACAACACCCCACTCATCCATAGTCCAATCAAAGCTAAGATCAACCCTGCTATCCAAAACGTAATCACTACTCGCCATTCCGTCCAACCGATTAACTCAAAATGATGATGAATCGGACTCATTCTGAAAATTCGTTTTCCTCTTGTTTTGAATGAAATCACTTGGATGACCACTGATAGAATCTCGATGAGGAACACACCACCGATGATCGCGAGCAACAACTCCTGCTTCGTCAATACAGCTACAGCGACTAATCCACCACCAATGGCTAATGATCCTGTATCTCCCATAAATACTTTCGCTGGATGTGCATTGAATATAAGGAAGCCCAATACCGCACCGACCATACCCGCACAAAATATAGCGACATCTGGCTGTATTTGATGTATCGCAATGACTGTATAGGCGCCAAATGCAATCGCGCTTGTACCTGCTAATAAACCATCTAAACCATCTGTGAAATTCACTGCATTGGATGCACCTAACATCAGAATCGCCATGAAAGGGAAATATAACCATCCCCATGAGAATGAAACGTTCCACCCAGGAAGATATAATGCTGTACTGTGGTCTTGCATAATGAGTAAAAAACATACGATTGCTGAAATAAGCAATTGTCCAAGTAGTTTTTGCTTGGCTGTTAATCCGAGTGACCTTTTGAAGACGATCTTGATATAATCATCGAGGAAGCCTACCAGTCCATATCCCAGCGTGGCAATGAATAAGATCAAGAGGTCGAGCTTCTTCTCAGCAAATGGCAAAACAGCTAGTGTCAGTGCGATCAAGATCATCATACCACCCATGGTAGGTGTTCCTTGTTTTTTGAGATGTGCCTGTGGTCCATCGGTGCGAATTTGTTGACCATATTTCATTCTACGCAAAAATGGAATAAAGAGCGGGCCTGCCATTAAAGCGATAATGAACGCAACACCCATTGTGAATAAAACAGCATTTTCCAATTTTGTTCCTCCTGATATAGCGAGTCAAAGCTCATGAATGAGCTAGTAATGCTTGCACGATTTCTTCTAAACGCATACCCCGCGATGCTTTCACTAACACGACATCACCTGGTTGTAAGATGGCTTGTAAATCATGAATAAGCGTAGGTTTATGATCATATGCAGCTACTTGATGAGGTAGGAATGATTTCTTCGAAGCTTCGATAGCTATATATGAAGCTAGCGCACCATACGTAAATACATACGCTAGGACCTCAGGTGATAATTGCATACCGATTTCTCGATGATACTGCTCTTCATCTTGGCCTAATTCTAACATATCGCCGAGTACCATGATCTTTCGTTGATATCCGTGTAATTGTTCCATTAATCGAATCGCAGCGATGACAGATGAAGGGCTCGCATTATATGCATCATGCAAGATGGTAAAGCCTGAAGGAGCCTGTAATTGTTCAATACGCATACTGGTCAATTGAATCGATTGTAACCCTTGCTTAATCATCGCAGGTTGGACTCCATAATATGTTGCTGTAGCGATTGCAGCTAAAGCATTCATCACATTATGTTCTCCTAATAATGGCATATACAGCGTAGGGAATTGTGAGTGATTGATCTGAAATTGTGTACCCTGGTCTTTCAAATTGATTTCAAGAGGATAATAATCTTGCTTTGTTGTTCGACCAAACGTTCGTTTCTCGCATTTCTCGATCGCATAAGGAGAACCGGGTTGCGTTAAACATTGATCGATCCATGGATCATCACCATCATATACGAACACACCTTGAACGTTAAGTCCGCTGAGGATTTCTAATTTAGCAGAAGCGATCGCTTCACGTGAACCGAGCTGAAGCATATGTGCTTCACCAATCATCGTAATCACAGCAGCGTCAGGTTGAGTAAGTTCTGATAAAGTCTTAATTTCACCTGCTGCACTCATCCCCATTTCAATGACAGCCATTTGTGTATCTTCAGGCATACTTAACAGTGTAAGGGGGACTCCAATATGATTATTCAAGTTGCCCTTTGTCTTATGCACACGGAATGTCGTGCTGAACAAAGAAGCCAAGATATCTTTGGTTGTCGTCTTGCCGTTGCTACCTGTAATCGCGATGATCCTCACTGGCAATTGTTGACGATACGCTCGTGCAAGCTGCTGTAGCGCCAAAAGTGTGTCTTGAACTACAATCACCGGAACAGCTTCGGGCGGTTGAGCATGATCAGCTTGCCAGAGAACCGCTGAAGCCCCTCTATCGATGGCTTGTGCGATATGCGCATGTCCATCGAAATGTTCACCTACGAGTGGGATAAATGCATTTCCGGCTACAGTTGTTCTTGAATCTGTCGAAACACCTGTTATTTCTACAGGTGTTTTGGATGATGATATGCACAAAGACCCTAGCATTTCACTGATTTGCTCTACAGAACGAGTGATCATAAGCGTTTACTCCTTAACGCATCTTGAGCCATGAGACGATCGTCAAAATCGAACTGTACGCCCATGATTTCTTGATAGGTTTCGTGTCCTTTGCCTGCGATGAAGACGATATCTCCAGCTTTTGCGATACCAATCGCTTTATGAATCGCTTGCTGACGATCCTCCATGAGTTCATAATGCGATTGCGGAAAATCGATTTCTTGGAAGCCTGCTACAATATCATCGATAATCTGTAGAGGTTGTTCAGTACGCGGGTTATCTGAAGTCACAATGACATATTGACTGTAAGAAGCCACGATTTTCGCCATTAGTGGTCTCTTCAACTTATCACGATCTCCTCCGCAACCAAAAACCGTGATTACATCTGCTTCAGCAAATTCACACAAAGTCGATAACGCATTGTCGAGTCCGTCTGGTGTGTGTGCATAATCGACTAAAACCAAGAAGGGGTGGTGAGGTTCACTGACCATTTCCATTCTTCCTCTTACTGGTAATACTTGTTCAAGTGATTGTTTGATATGTTGAAGTGAAATCCCTTCAATAAGCGTTGCAGCGATTGCTCCAAGAGCATTGTATACATTGAATTTACCGACGAGCTTCATCTGAATCTGAGTTGAACCTGCAAACGTGTGTAGTTGAAATTGTGTGCCTTTGGCAGTGACATGAATATCTTCAGCTCTTACATCACAATCCGGATGCACGCCATACGTGACGACTTGTGCTGCTGTCATGTGGGCATAATCTGCTGATGCTGGGTCATCTTTATTCAAAATCGCATATTGGCGCTCATCGGGATCCCCGATAAATCCATTATCTAAACGCGAAAAAAGCAAGCCTTTGGCTGCTTTATAATTTTCCATGGTCAAGTGATAATCTAGATGATCTTGTGTTAAATTGGTGAACACACTGCTGCGAAATCGAACTCCTTTCACTCGTCCAAGATCAAGAGCGTGACTAGATACTTCCATGATGCAATAATCTGTATGTTGTTCAACCATTTGTTGAAAATAATAGTGTAAGTCGATTGACTCTAGCGTAGTTCGCGACATGTCTTGAGTTGTCGAACCGATTTTCATTTGAATCGTGCCCATCAAACCTGTTCGAAAGCTGCTCTCTCGCAGAATGTGTTCGATTAAATAGGTGGTTGTCGTTTTTCCGTTTGTTCCTGTAACCCCAATTACTTTCATTTTCAGGCTGGGATGATCATAGAAATAAGTTGCAATCATCGCCATAGCATAGCGCGCATCTTTGACAATGAGTTGTCCTACAGGAATATCGAGAATTCTTTGAGTGACTAGCGCGACAGCTCCTAGCTGAACCGCTTGATGTGCATAATCGTGTCCATCTGAAAGGAGTCCCGGCACGCAAATAAATAGATCTCCTGCTTTGACTCGTCGAGAATCGAATTGAATACCCGTTATTTCGATATCGCGATCACCTTGTATCCAACTCATACGTAAGATCGACGCTAGTTCATGAAGCTTCATCCGTAAGCAACTCCTTTATATTCAAGTATCTACACGTATGGACTATGGTTTGTGATCAGATAAGAAAATCCGTATCGTTGAACCACGCTCAATTCTCGAACCTGGCTTGGGTACTTGACTGATCACATATGATCCCTGTCCGGATGACACAATACTAAATTGTGATTGCAAATCATGATGGATGTCTTCGAGAGTGAAGCCTGTTAAATCAGGTACGTCAACAACAGGGGTTTCTCCATAGCGATATGCACGTGTCATTTGCTGATTGTCGGTTGCTACTTTCAAATATCGAAGTGCATCAGCCATCATGTTCTTCACGATGGGAGCTGCTACAACACCTCCGAATTGAATGCCTTTTGGATTGTCCACAGCTACATAGATGACTATCTGAGGGTCATTTGCAGGCGCAAATCCAATGAATGAGACAATATGTTCACTTGCCGAATAACGGCCTTGAATGACTTTCTGTGCTGTGCCTGTTTTTCCACCAATGCGATAACCATCCAAAAATGCGTTGCGACCTGTACCTTTGGCAACAACACTTTCTAATGCTTCTCTGATTTTCTGTGAAGTGTCTTCGGATATGACTCGTCGCAACAACTTCGGATGCTTCATGTAAATAACTTCGCCTGTCTCTGGGTGTTGCCAAGCTTTAGCTATGTAAGGTTGAAAGAGTAAGCCTCCATTGATCGCAGCGGACACTGCAGAAATTTGTTGTATCGGTGTCACAGAAACTCCTTGACCAAATGAAGTTGTAGCTAATTCTACAGGTCCCACCTTAGATGGTTTGAACATAATCCCATTTGCTTCTCCTGCTAGATCGATGCCTGTTTTGCGTCCAAATCCGAATCGAGTGATGTATTCAAATAGTTTCTTTTGACCGAGTCGTTGCCCCATCACAACAAATCCGGGATTACATGAATTTTCTACGACTTGCAGGAAGGTTTCATGACCATGTCCGCCTCTTTTCCAACATCGCAAGCGTGCACCAGCTACTCGTATAAATCCAGGATCATGAAAATGCTCATGATGTAGATTCACTTTGTTTTCTTCTATCGCTGCTGCAAGTGTGATGATCTTAAATGTAGAACCAGGTTCGTACGTCATCCATATCGGTAAATTACGATTATAGATGTGAGCTGGATACGACTTGAATTTATCTGGATCGAACGTAGGTCTGCTACCCATAGCCAGTATTTCCCCTGTACGCGGATCCATCATCATCGCAATCACATGCAGTGGCTGGTATTGAATCATCACTTGGTCGAGTTCTCGCTCTAACACAGACTGTAGATGAACATCCATCGTCAGCTGTAAGTTCAGTCCATCTTTGGGCTTGGCATACTGTTGCGTCATTCCACGTAATTCTCTACCTGCTGCATCAGCCATAAATGAAATATTACCGGAAATACCCATCAGCTCTTGGTTATATTTCGCTTCAATGCCTGTTAATCCTTGATTATCAATACCCGAGAACCCTAAGATATGTGCAGCAAGTGTTCCGAAAGGATAGGTTCTCCGATGGTCTTCTGCAACAACAATTCCAGGAATCTGTAATGCACGAATGGCATTAGCAGTTTCTATCGAAACCTGACGCCCTGAAGGTTGAATACGCTGAATTAATGCTCGTTTGGTAATTTGCTTGTAGATATGATCAGGTGATGCATGTAATACTCGTGCTAATTGTGTAGCGGCTCCTTGTGGATCTTTGATTTGTACAGGTATGGCCATAATCGTTGGGGTGCTGGTACTGTACGTCAACTTAATCCCATTACGATCTGTGATGTCTCCGCGCTTGGCTGCGAAGGGTATGTTCCTTCGCCAATTATCTTCGGCCAAACGAGTGATCTCAGGTCCTTTCCATAACTGGACATACCCTAAGCGAATCCCAAGCAGGCAAATCATCAGCATACACATGATGAAAGCGATCCATATTCGACGACGAATCGTGATATTCGTTCTGCGCATAACTTGCAGGCTCCCCTTCCAAAAGTCAAGTGATAAGAACATGACTATTCGTGTGAAGAAAGAGTTAGAACAAGCCTTGCTAGTGATTTCTCGATATTCGAACCTTCTGTATAGGGTTACACATTACTCTAACATTACTTTACCACGTATGGCTTGCAAATTTAAGATGAATTTTTTCTCCAATGTGTCTCCAAGAGGACTTTGATTCAGCACATAGCCTTGTCCATTTGTTTCACAGTGAACTCCTACAATTGAGCACAACTCCAGTGATTCGCGTTTGGATTTACCTACAAGATTAGGTAATATCAATTCGCCTTTGGGTTGCATCCACACATATAACGTTTGATGTTTAGGTATTGCTATGTTCGATGAAGGAAATTGTTCCATAACTTGATCCCCTGTACCGATCACTTCAAGATTTAGTCCAAGTGACTTCGCTTTTTCTATTGTTGCTTTTTTGGACAAACCGATAAATTGACTGTTTGGCGTAGTGGAGTTATCTTGATAAGTCACATTGATGGGTTCATCATAAGCAGGTACACCCAAATATTGTAAGCTTTGTAAAGCGATTTCTGTGAATGCCTTTGTAGTTACGCCACTTGCAAGATGATAGTTTTCTTCTAAGTCAGGTTCATCAACAATAATACTGATGAGTATTCGCGGATTGTCAGCAGGCACAAATCCTACAAAAGAAACAACCCATTGACCACTTATATAGCCCCCTCCGTCTTCACTTACTTTGTTCGCTGTTCCTGTTTTTCCTGCAACACGGTAACCCTGAATGTAAGCGAGACGACCCGATCCGATGGATTGATCACTTACCGTTTGCTCTAAGTATTGACTAACTTGTCTAGCTGTAGTCTCTGACACGACACGTCTAATCACTTGAGGAGCAAAGGACTCAATCACTTGGTTTGTGGATGAATCGATAATCTCTTTAACCACATGAGGCCACATTAATTTGCCTCCATTAGCGATTGCTGCATACGCGGTTGCCATTTGAATATTTGTCGTTACGATTTTCCCTTGTCCATATGTTGCTGTCGCGAATTCTGAAGGATAATGCATATCGACGAGTCCAGCAAGTTCTGAGTACATATCGATGTTCGTTTTCTCACCAAACCCGAATTTGTGAATATAGTCTAACAAATGATCAGGGCCCAGTGCAACATATCCTAATGAAACGAATGCGACATTGCTCGAACGCTTTAACCCTTCTAATATACTGATTTCACCCCAACCTACTCGGTTATGATCGTGTAAGGTCGCTCCAGGAACTCGTATGGACCCTGATTTGTACAACTGATTGGGATCAAATAATCCTCGTTCCACAACACCAGCTAAAGTGATTAATTTGAATGTAGAACCTGGCTCATATTGAGATGAAATCGCATGATTTTTGAATTGATTCGTATTCTCAATGGCCCAATATTGATTCGGATCAAAAGTTGGCCGATTGGCCATTCCTAGCACTTCCATCGTCATAGGATCAACTGCAACAACTGAAATGCTTTTGGGTTTATATTTTTCGTTGATGACAGTAATTGCATTTTCAATGTAATATTGAATATTTTTATCGATTGTTAAGCGGACATGATTGCCGTGTATCGCTGGCGCATACGTGCGTGAAGAATCTATTAATTCAACGCCTTTGGCGTCTGTATTCATATTGATTTCCCCAGAGGTCCCTCGCAGAGTCGAATCTAACTTCGCTTCAAGCCCCATCGCTGCAATGCCTTCTTTGTTTACATAACCAATAACGTGAGCAGCTAACGTATTTCCTGGATAATACCGACCCTTTTCTTCTGTAATGACGATGCCGATGTTCCCTCGCAATTGGTGCTTGCTTTTGATTGTCTCAATCAGAGCTGTCACTTCATCTGCTGTGG
>CAMCVV010000013.1 GCA_945881905.1 Paenibacillus alvei | reverse complement strand
CATTGAACAACATCTGTGATACAAGTACACTGATCACTCCTACTGCGATTGTTCGAAATGATGATCTTGGAAAGAACCGTGAACCTTTCATTCTTGATTAGCCTCCTGATATTTGTAATATAATTCCCTCATGTGTATGGAATACTGTGTGCGCTGAATTAAACATAAGGAAATAATGATTCGACATGAAATAGCATGGATTTCAATGATTCAACATGATATGACATTATTTTTAATCATTACATTAGTGACTGAATAAATTCTGAACATACACCGCACTTGATGAAGTTAGAAGAAATCCAGTCGGTCATTCGCTGATATATGTTCAAGAAAGGTGTGCGCTTCTAAGCTGAGGTTGTCCGATTGTAGACATCGATTTGTTCTACCGTTACACACGAGATTGCATAAAAATAGAGCAGGAAAGTTCCTGCCCACAGCTCTACGACTCATGATTAGTTCGTTATCTATTCAATACCGCTTGTAGATTCTTACTCCCTCACTTATTGGTTCAGTCAGCTAGCGAATTTCATTACTTAGTCGATAACTTTAGCTAAGTTTGTTCTTACGTAGCATAGGTTGTTTACCGTATGTCCCTGCTCGCCAGATCCATTCTAGCGGTCCCATGCGATAACGCTTCAACCACCACCTACTCCATGCCATTTGGACAGCAAGCACCCCTACTGCATATATCGTATACGTCCATAGAGGCCAAGTGCCTGCATGAGGACTCCAGAATAGATGGAACAATAACATCGTAATGATGGATTGCGTCAGATAGTTGGTAAAAGCCATTCGACCTAATGCAACCAGACCTCTGAAATGTGAAGGCTGAATCGAACGGGCAATACGTACCAACGTCACGAGATAGCATATCGCTAAAGTTTTACCTGATAAATACGTGTAATGATAGACGAGATCGGGTGTATACACGTCTGATGATAGATAGTTCATTATCATGGGCACAAAAAAGAGTATGCTGACTAGTAAAGAGATACGCTGCGTAGTAACTAATAGACGCTCACTTAATCCATCTTTGGTGAACCATCCTTTCATTCCAGCGTACAGCCCCAACAAAAATAAACTGAGTATTTCAGGAACACCTTTCAAGGTACTCATAGGTTGAATATCGATGAAGAAATCCACACGTTCTTGAAATCGCGGTACACTGTCAAATATACTTCCGAATATCATTCCTGAATTTATGATCATTTCTGAAATTGTTTTCATTTGGATCCACGTTAGATAAGGAGTCTGATATAACGATATGCCAAATAAACATAAACTCGAAATGAGAATTGTCCTCGCGTGTCTACCATAAAATAATAATAAGAGAAATCCATTGATCGCATACGTCATCAGAATATCCCCAAACCAAATGAAATAGAAATGGATAGCTCCAAAAATCAACAGGAACACTAGCCTTCTCATCATCACTTTTTTTGGACGCAAGCCCTTTTTCTCTGCACGTTGCATGAATAAATAAAAGCTCAATCCAAACAGAAAAGAAAACAATGTATAAAATTTGGTTTGAATCAACATGTCATAGATCAGACGTACGATCGAATCTGTACCTACATATCCGCTTACAAATGCGTAGCCTTTGCCCCACATATCTGGAATATTTACGAAAAATATACCAATCAAAGCAAATCCCCGTATCATATCGACGGTATCTATACGCTCTTCTACGTCACTAGGCTCGATGATGTGAATGGGTAACACCTCCATGTAGAAATTCATCCAACTTGTTGATTCAATTCGCCAGAACATAATGTGCTATTGTGGATGTGTATATAACTATGAACTATTCATTAGAATTAGTATATATCATTTACTATTATGTATTATATATCCATTAAGTAACGATGATTGGTTGCTTAGCCGACTGGCCTCCGCGAATCATCTGATCAATATCATGGTACGGTGACACGAATACACATAGACCCTTAGCATTTACACTGAAGGGCTCCCATGATATACAGTTCTTTCGCATGCACGCGTATATATATCCTTCTCATCTAACGCGCTATCTACTCTAAGCACCTCAAAGCAATTCTGGCCTACTCTTCGGGGGTGATGTCGTTCGCTGTTAACTCATCGAGTTATGATCTTATTTTTATTATTTCGTATCCAACTCTAGGGGTACATGATATTACACCCAAAGAGTATCGAGGAATATAATCATCCATAGAAATTAATGAATAATATACATATAATATCAATGCCTTCCATAGATTTTTTCCATCACTTATTGTCCATTTTTTAGCGCAATAGCGATACAATACGTCCGTTTTTTTATGTTTAAAACATATAACACATCGTTTCCGTGAGAAAATCAGTAGGGAAAAACATCAAAAATTAAGCCCTTCACATCACATACAGGGCCCTTTTTTTACTCTATTTTATCCTACTCAAGATCGTCCCGAGCGTACCCAAGTCCACCTTATCCGTCGCCTTCCAGACCGTCGACATTCTATAATTGTCCTGCAAGAACTTTAGGCCCGCTACTTTCCAAGCCTCCACTTCCAAAGGCGCTCGCATTTTAGCATTCGCTGCACTTCCATAAAACTGATCCAAGTATTCCCCTGGATTCACATTCGTCCTCCAGCCAAACGACGGCGAAGCCTCTTTGCGAATCTCATAGTGCAAGTGACTGCTAGCCGATTGCCCCGAGTTACCTTGCTTATCAATGACCTGTCCACGTTTTACCTCAGCATTCAATTTTACCACACGAATCCAAATGCCCATACAAATGAAGATATCCGTTCTTATCCAAGACTCACACCGCATTTCCGTATCCGCCTAGACCCGTGCTAGCTTTTGTCATTCCGTTGAACACCACTTTGCTAAACTAGTAGGGGTCCGAATGCAAGTCATTAGCAATTATAAAAAACGTGCACTTGCTGCTTTTGAGTCTCAACGATTTGGCCGAAACGATATATTTTTCCCTCTTCCCGCTGCAATGGACGATACCGCAAAATGGATGAAGGAGCAAGTGGACGCGTGCATTAAAATACGATAGCATTCGCTGTCGAAGGATTAAGCTTGCTATAATAACTTATTTTTTGTTATTATTTAGGATAAATGGAACATAAATCCATTAAACATCATAGATTAACAGGAGGAGTTTTTTATGTTTAAGCATGTAAGTAAGGTTTTAGTATTGGCACTACTGATTGCGGTATTCTTGCCAAGTTACGTGGTTATGGGAATGGAAAATGAGGTAGAACAAACTAAAGTTTTTGTACCAAAGGAAATGGCAACTGAAGAGGAGTTTCTGGAAGAGATTCTTTTATTGAGAAAAAAAACTAAAGTTTTTGTACCAAAGGAAATGGCGAGTGAAGATGAGTTGCTGGAAGAGGATTTTATAGAAGATCAACAATCGGACATTAAACCTTATGTTATTCTATTTATGTTAACAAAACAGACAGAATTAAAAATATTCAATTGGTTCGAGACAGTTATTCCTTGTGTGATCGGATATGTCACTGTAACTCCACCTGTAAAGATTACTAATTTTGGTTTATCAGTAACAGAACCGCAGATATGCGAATACTTTTTTGATTAAAAGAGATCAGCCATGATTAAAAAGACACTTGATAAAATATCTCATGTTGGATTAATATTCACAACCGTTTGGGGTATATCGAATCTGTATGGTCATAACGATGACCACACTATACTAGTGTTTTGAATTGGTGTTATCACGATGGGAGTGACTCAAGTGATCTGCTATTTCATTGAATGGATAGAGTAGTGTAAAAATAAAAAGAGTAGGCATTAGCCTGCTCTCTTTATTTTTACTCGTTATACAGTGGAATACACTTATTTAAAACAATTTGATCAGTTATTAACAAGTCCTGCAGCTTTTTTGCGAAATATAATTGCCTGATGATTTCTGATTCATAATCGTTGAGATACCTAAGTGAATTTTCAATTCATTTAATAGTGTATTCTAACTCGTCGATTTCATTGTTGATCCGCACGCGCTTATCATCAATTTCGACGTTGTGCAGTGCTACACTCTGCATTTCAGATTTTGGCAAGCCTCCACAGATTATTTATAGATTAAAGAAATATAAAATGGCTCAACCACCTACTTCGCACAATTTAGTTTTTTTTAATAAAAATCTAGACATTCTTTTGCCACTTACTTGTTTAATAAAAAATTAATGCAAATGTCATCAGTGAAATGCTGGGCCATGCCAATACATCGACCACGATAAATATCTATACTCACTCGGATATAACAGAGCAGCAGAAAGTAGTAAAAATGCTAGAACAATTGGACTTAAATTTATTGTAATTATTTTCGCGAGAAATTCCGTGAGAAAATCAATTTTATTCGCTAAAAAACCTTATCATTACAAGGTTATTGACTATTTATTTATTATAACATATAATTACAACTTTTTAAAAAAATACATATGATTTATAAATATTATAATACCAAATCCACAACATTCTGCAATGTTATGCGTGATATGGTGCATAAAGGGTGATCCCTGAGATGACAGTAGACACCACAATAACTTGTCGATGAGGGGATATATGTGTGAGCTGCCTTAACATATCTGGATGTGTACATTCGCTAGATGAATGAAGTAGAAATCGATAGAATCGGTTATACGAAGTTAAATAGACAATAAAATATGTATCATAAATCAACAGCGTATTTCTTGCATCATTGTCCGAGTTCATCTATTCATTCTAGCGATCTATGAGAATTAGCCTAACACAGAGGGATACCCCTATAGATAGATGGGTATGTTGAGCTTATGCATAGGTATTCCAAGCTTTCTTTCGCACGATTCGCTAATCCCTCACCCTACTACTAACTTATTCGTCTTCTTCAAGTACTTCGCAGGGATTTCCTTATGTAGTCTCCACGTGATATTCATCGGCTTACTGCCTTCAGATGTGACGAAATCACACAGACCTAGGAATGTGTAAGCCATGGCTCCAGCAGGGTCATTCTTGAATTCGCGCACGAAGAGTAACACTTGACTGCTTCTTGCTTGGTGATGCCTATACCTCTGTCCCGTAACGGATTCAGCGGATGTGGTGCTTTGGCTTTGCCAATGGAATAACCGTTCATTGATCGAATAATCGTGGTACATCGTCGTTGGGGAGTAATCCTTATCTGATTTATTCAGCGTAACGAATAAGAGGTCTGCTTGCTTCATAGGTAAGTACTTGACTCCTTCGCGCACGATGTTGGGGCGATCATAATCCATCGCAATCAAGATCTGATCACGTGTGTAGGTACAATGCACGTCGAGGGGGCAAGCGAATCCGAGCCCGAGAGGTTCATCGATGAAGTCGATGCGATTGTAATTGTACGTCAGTAGGTCTAGGATTTCTGCGAATAATGTAGGATTGTGCTTCAGTCTTGCGAGACTAAGCTTAAGTGTATCCACCTGGTGCGATGCAATCGCCTCTTGGAATATCGTATAATGCAGCATATGTAGCATCTTGACTTGTTCCTCGTCTGGCGAGATGTCTTCGATGTTCGGCAAAGCCTCAAGTAAATAACGAATCCATCTGCGACTATCGATTGCACTGATTTTGACCAACGCTTTTGTGAGAACGTCTTCGAGCTCCTCATGGTAGTCTTCACTAGCCCCTGATAAGACGCATAAGCGTGAGAAGCATGTCTTCTTGCTATACATCGTGCGCGCTGCAAGATGATGATGATTGAGGAAATTCGCAAGCGTCAGGGTTTCTCCTGTATCTTCAGTGAAACTCGCGATGCGGGTAAGTAACCCGGACTTGTGGCTAATGGCTGTGCGAATATTGTCCAAGATATACGCTTTGGCTTTCTTCTCCAATTGGATATAGCATCCTTTGGGCAGGGAGAGGAATCCTTCTTCAACTTCTCGCTGTACACTTCTAGTGGTATGTGCCAGCAATGCCTGGATTTTGTCTTGGAAATTGTACTTCTTATTCGCTTGACCGATGAAATCAAGCACCGTGAGGCATTCCTTATCTGGAGCCAGACGAAGTCCTCGACCCAATTGTTGTAAAAACACAGTCAAACTCTCGGTAGGTCGCAAGAACAAGACGGTATTCAGCTCTGGAATATCTACACCTTCATTATATATATCCACGACAAAGATGAAGCGAATACCGCCATCGACTAATCGTTTCTTCGCGGAATGCCTCTCTACATCGGGAGAATCTGATGTCAAGCACATGGATGAGATCCCGCTCTTATTGAACATCGCTGACATATATGCCGCATGCTCTTTGGACACACAAAACCCGAGGCCTTTGACTTCGTCAAGATCGGTTACGTACTTGCGCAGTGATTTGATGATCAGACTGACACGTAGATCATTACCCGTATATACATTGGACAGAAGCGACTTCTCATAGCCTCCACGCGTCCACTTGAGGTCCTGCAGATCGACTGTGTCGGTCACACCAAAATATTGAAATGGACAAAGCAACTTGCGATCGATGGCTTCGGGTAGACGAATCTCAGCTGCGATACGGTTCCCGAAAAACTCCATGACACTTCGCCCGTCCATCCGCTCGGGAGTAGCGGTCAAGCCTAACATGATCTTCGGTGTATAATGCGTCAGCAGCTTCTGATAGCTAGGTGCCGCGGCATGATGGAATTCATCGATGACGATATAGTCGTAATAATCGGCTGTGGTCTTAGTATAGAATTCTTGTGAATGAAACGTTTGGATTGACATGAAGAGATGGTCGATGCGCTCGGGACGATATCCCCCGACATAGAGCTCCCCAAAATTCGCGTCTTTCATCACTCCTCTGAAACACGCCATGCTTTGGCGTAAGATTTCCTCTCGATGCGCGATGAACAGCAGTCTGTTGGACAAACCCTTATGTTGTCGACTGAATCTCAAGTAATCCAATGCTGAGATGACGGTCTTTCCTGTACCCGTTGCCGCGACAATGAGATTTCGATAGTGTCCTCTGATGACGCGTTCTGCATCGAGCTGATCCAATATTTCTTGTTGGTAGGGATACGGCAAGATATCAAAAGCAAAGTTCAGTCCTTCGCTTGCATTTCCTGAGTTCTCTGCTCGCAAAGCCTGCATGAGTCGCGTCTTCTCCTGCTCCGTATAAGGAGAGAATTCGCTAGAATGCCAATAGCTCTCGAATGTCGCATCGATCTTCGAGAGCGTCTCCGGTAGATCTTGAGCTGTAACCTTGACATTCCACTCCAGTCCGCTCGTGATCGCAGCATTCGAGAGGTTAGACGAACCTACATAAGCTGTCGTAAACCCGGTGTCGCGGTGAAACACATACGTCTTGGCATGGAGTCGTGTGCGTAACGTATCGTAACTGATCTTGATCTCGGTGTGGGCCAACAGGTACAATTCCTCAATCGCTTTCACATCGGTCGCACCCATATAGGAAGTGGTAATGACACGCAGATGTCCGCCTCGTTGGGTAAATGTCTGCAGTTCATCCATAATGAGACGAAGTCCGCTCCACTTGATGAACGACACCAGCATGTCGATGCGATCGCTTGACATAATTTCTTTCTTCAGTTCCGTATACATCGAAGGCTCATGTATAGCTCCGGTGAATAGCGATGAATGCGCGATCGATGTCGTCGGACGAATCACTTCGATCTTATCATTCACAGCTTGGATGCTGTTGCGCTTGCTGATGAGCGCAACAAGCATCTCTGCACGATGGTCCACCGACATACCTACGCTACCGATCATATCCATAATGCGATTGACCCAGGCGATCTGGCTCTGAAGGTGATCCTCTTCTTCGTCGTCCTTCATCTGTTTGAGCTCGTGTTCGATCACACGAGCTAAGTAGGTAGCGAGGAGGTGAGGCGCCTCTTCGCGATCGATCGGCTCGAATTGCGCAATCTGATCTGTAGCTAATTCGATCCTCTTACGTAACGCTAGATCTACCACTTGCTCGTATATTCCTGATTTAAGCATGGGAACCTCCTCGTTATAGATAAGGGTTGAAGATCTTACGTGTTCATCAAACCTTTCAATGCTCATACATTCTGATAATTCCTGTTCTTCGCTATCATTTAATTTCTTCGCAAATATTTCCTTAGCAACACCATCACCGAGCGAGCCTTGTGTAAGAACATAGCTAGGCTTACTTCATCTGTCTCACCGTTCATCTCCATGCGTATCACACGATCTTCGATCTCAATGAACCCCCCGACGACTTCGAAGCGAACGATAGGCTGGTCACTCGAACTGAATTGTGTATGGATTTCCATGTAGAGTCGATACTCTTCCTGGGATCGGATGTAGAGCTCAGGTAGAATTCCGCATGATCTAAGAGATTATATCATATAGATTCTCTATCCTATCCATGAATTGTACGAGATACATCTTTTACAGAAACAACAAGACTATGGAGTTATCCATAGCCTGCTATTTCGATATCTATAAGTTATCTGCGATCTAAATATTGATCATTTCATCCGCCATTACGAATACGCTTTCATAGTGATCTGTAATTATATTGATTTCGCTGTCGGTGGATTATCCAACTCCGCAAGACTTTGAAATGCTTTGTATCCCATGATCTCCAATTCCTCTTTGCCACTCACAACAGACACTAGATCTGTATCGAATTCAATCTGATGCTGGCTTAATACTAATTTGTAACCTTGCAAGCGCAATGAACATGAACCAATCCCAGTTTTTCATCTATGCGTAGGCGTATATTTATCTTATCGTTTAATCCGATATCCGATGGTCACTTTTCGCATATTTTTAAAATTTTAAGTTATTTTCATTTTAGTATTGTTTAATTTTTCTATTTATATTAATATATGTAATAATCTGTTTTGTGATGTCGAGTTCACACAGTAGAATGAATAATTAATTGGGTTTGATAGAAAGGAGTGTTTACAATGAATGAGTTAATGAATTTCGATAGGTTTCTAACCCCGATATTCATCAAGATCATATTTTGGATCGGTGTGTTATATTCATTATTGTATGGATTGATTACAATTATTTCAAGTTTTTCAGATTATGGATCTGGCTCGAGTGTTCTGATTGGACTGTTATATATCGTGGTTGGTCCATTTGTTTCCCGAGTATACTGCGAATTGATTTTAGTTGCTTTCAAGATTCAACAGCATCTGCAAAGCATAGATAAGAAAATGACTGAACGCTTATGAAGTGAACAATAGATCCAATAACCAAGTAGAACGAGCCTTCCCTCAGGAATGGCTCGTTCTGTGTTCATACCCTATATCCTTCTTCATGTGCTGAAGAGGAACCTACCACAAATGATGTACCGATGCTTTCAGATGCTCACGATAAAGTTCTTGAACAAACTGCATATAACCGAGACTTAATGTAGGATAGTCTGAAGCACTTACATTCGTCACGACTTGCTGCGGAGTCTTTGCACCTGGGATAGCACAACTCACTGCATCATGCATCAAGATCCACTTGAGTGCGATCTGCGATAGAGGTATGCCTTTGGGTAGTGTAGCTTTCAGCTCTTCTATGACATCGAGTGCTTCATGGTAATCGACTCCTGAGAATGTCTCTCCTTTGTCAAAAGCCTCTCCGTTACGATTGAATACTCGATGGTCGTTCCGATCAAAAGTAGAGTGTTCGCTCATCTTCCCTGTCAGTAATCCACTAGCTAAAGGAACTCGGGCAATGATGCCAACATCTTGTTCAACGGCTTTCCGAAAAAATACTTCAGCTGGTTTATGCCGGAACATATTGAAAATGATTTGCACGGTTGCGACGCCTTCATGTTGAATCGCTTCGAGTGCTTCATCAACTTTCTCAACACTTACACCATAATGAGCGATTTTACCTTCTTTTTTCAAATCATCTAAAATGCCATATACGTCTTCGCGAGGATACACATCTGTAGGCGGACAGTGAAGTTGCAGTAAATCCAGACACTCCACATTTAGATTATGTAAACTTCTTTCTATGAACTCGGTGAGGTTCTTGCGGTTATATCCATCTGCCGTGTGGGGGTTCAATCTCCGGCCTGCTTTGGTTGCTACATATATCTTATGGTCAGCTTTCTTGATCAGTTGGCCAATTAATTTCTCGCTTCGACCATCTCCATACACATCTGCTGTGTCAATGAAGTTCACACCACGCTGTACAGCAGTTTCGAGTGCTTCTAGACTTGTCTTGTCATTAACTTCTCCCCATGTGCCACCGATGGCCCAGGCACCGAATGAAATCTCAGATACTGAATAACCTGTTTTACCGAGTGTTCGATACTTCATATATTTGTGCTCCTTTGTCCAAACAACATTTCATTATCCAATCAATTTCTCTACGGACGATATTACGCCTATTCACCGAGCTTCGATGACGGTCGTGTTCACGATCATTTATCATTTATTTATCATTTGATTGCTCCTACTGTGTAGCAGGGTTTTTACTTTTTGATCGATATTTAACTGAATTTACTGTTAATTATAAGATAAAATACATATATAAGAATACAAAATGTAATTGAATCCTTGATATTGATTTCTTTTTGACTTCACTAAGCACTCGATTCTAAATACGAAGGAGACTATCTTCAGATGAATCATCAGCTGCCGATCGAGAAGTTCACATGTGTACTGAATCCAGAAAAATTAGGAATACGCGTATCTGCTTTCTTCAACGTAGAGGTGCAACCTCAATACCTGATGCAGATTGCTGAGGCTTGTACTCACTTGGACAAGTTCTGTCGATTCCATCTCATCTATAGGGATTTGGCACTTTCTTGGGATTGCTGGTGTTTCCTTCTTCTTCATGAATCGTGTGAAGATTCATCCTGCTTTTCTGATTATTGCAGCTTTTGCATAGGGTGGTGTATTCTTGTCTGGATAAGTTGACGGATATTGCAGAGGGTTCATCCATTCGCAAGCAAGAACTCGCCTTGTTCGTAGTTATATATGTATACTTCTCCGGTTTCGATAATGTAGTGCCATCCACTAATTTTCAATTGATCGGATATGAATTTCTGGTGAATGTAGGGGAACGTCATTAAGTGCTTCAGTTGTTCGACGACGTTCACTTGTTCCATCATCCATGCTCTCGCTTCGGGTTCGTTATCTGGAATCTCAGAGATGACGCGATCCCTCACGGCATGTGAAAGTTCTAGCCATTTCTTCGTATGAGGCATCAAGTCCAATTGTACGGAGGAATTCAAGCACGCAGCACATCCTCCGCAATTCGAATGCCCACAGACGATAATGTTCTCCACGCCAAGCATCAATACTGCATATTCGATTGCTGAAGTTGTAGCGACATATTCTGAAGTTTCCCGATAAGGCGGTACGATATTGGCAATATTGCGAATGATGAATAATTCTCCGGGAAGCGTACCCGTGATCATATTGGGGTCTACACGTGAATCTGAGCAAGTAATGAATAGTGTATGTGGTTGTTGTCCGTTTTTCAAATCTCGAAAAAGTTCCTGATGTGCTTCGAAGTCTCCTCTTCTGAAATTAACAATCCCGTCTATAAGCTTTTGCATATGTCGACTCTCCTTGTTTGCTTGTCTCATTAATGAATCTATCTGAATGTATAAAATCATGAATAGCATTTTCATACATTATCTTGTATTTTACCACAAATCATATACAGAAGCTTTCTCAAGCCGAATATTTCCATTCGATGCGTGATGGAGAGTGAGTAACAACTCATCAGCGTATGGATGAACTGTGGATAAGCTATGGATGAACTGTGCATGAACTGTGGATGAACTGTGGATAATCTATGAGTTGATTGTGGATAGTTTGTGGATAATATGCGAACAATGTATGTGGAGTCTAAGGATTTCCTAGGGTTTATTTGTGGATAACTTGTGTTCGATTTGTGCTTATCCTTCTGATTCCCGTATCCCTGCATTCCTGTAATCGCACGTATTCATTCATGATATGTGCGATTACAGGAATTTCCCAATATGGTATCGAGATCTAATTCAACATGAAGCGCCTGCAATAAATAATTAATTCAGAAACCTTATTTCGAGGACGACTTCATCCATTCGATCGGAACTGCCGTTGACTGTGGCACACAACACAAGGAAATATCCAGTGGTTGTCCCGCTGACTCAAACTCCGAGTCTGCTTTCGTGTAGAAGATCTCCCACGCATTGCCATCTGGATCATGCACCCACACTTTATCTTGTACTGCATAACAACACGTAGTATTCATTTCATCGATATAGACTAATCCAGACGCACGAAGACGCTCCCCTATAGCTAACACGTGTGCCGAGTCTCCCACTTGAAAACCAAGATGATTTAATACACCTTTCTGTGCATAAGGTCTAACATTCAGCGAGAAATGCAGTGCAGGGTTAACCAACTCAAACTTCGCGTAATTGTCTTTCACTTTGGTAGGCTCCTCACCAAAAAAAGCGCGATAAAACTCCAAAGACTGTTCGAGACTAGTACAATTCAGTGCCACGTGCATACGTTGTATCATATATTTCTCCTCCTTCTAACAACAATCTACAGGTATAAATGATTTGAGCTTATCTTCTTGACCAGGTAATAGTGCAAGAATCGATTGCACATGAGGCTTATTTTCAAGAGAAAGTGAATAATATATCCATTGCCCTCTTCGTGTTTCCTTGATCAGTTGTGCGTCTTTCAACTTGCGTATATGCTGACTGATATTAGGTTGACTCGTATCTAATAAATCAACCAACTCACACACACACAGTTCTCTTTCCTTCAATAGGGCCATAATATGCAATCTATTCTTGTCGCCAAGCAACTTAAATATATCTGCGAATTGATCTAACTCTACCATCCGGACAACTCCTCTCCAACCATCTACCCTTTCTCCTAATCATTGAGCGAATACAACTTCATACCTATGACTGGAATATATACTATCATAGCAAAGTTTCAATACATATGTAAATAATTATATAATTATATATTGAAGTGAGCTAATATTCTGAATTTTACAACTTAATTCACCCTCTTGATATGGTAATAAAATTAACTTATAGTAATATTTGTAAAATAATGTAGATTACTCGACTTCCAGATTTATTTCTGAGTAACTTCGCAGCAGTCTCTTACTTCTGTTCGACAAACATGTACATCATCAGCCACCAATACTTCAAGAGGAGCACACACCATCATGTTTTTGAAACTACGTAAATGGATGATCATTTCAATGCTTTTCATTGCAGCTATAACGGTTACTTGTTCTTTTCGGCTAGCAACCACTACAAATGCGAATACGGATTGGAAGAGAATCGGAGAAGGTCATCTACGTGTTGTACCCTATGGTACAGATTACTTACTGTATCCTTCACCTGCGACATTTTTTAAAAGAGGTAAGAATTCCACAGGAAAAGAATTTGTCATAAAAACGAAGAAAGCGTATATCCTTCATTTGTCAAAAGATGAACTACAAATCATTCCGGCTCGTATGGTTGAAAATACAGTTCAACGAGGTCGATTCAAATTCCCTACGATGATCATCAATAACAAGATCTTTTTGGGCAACCGTGAAAAAACATTGCGAACCGCAAATGAAAATATGATTACAGATGATGAACATTTCTCCAATCTGTGGAGAGTTGATAAGCAATCCAATATCACACCGCTGATTAACGACTCGAATGTAGCAGAAATTAAACTTAAAATGAACAAAATGAATGAGACTCGTGGTGAAAATAAACTGCATTTGGTCTGGGCTACCGAACCGCATATTCTTAAGAAAGGTCAACAAATCGCATTTGCTTCGAACAAAAATTCAGTTCTTCAAGGTTCTGCAGACATGAGCTTATATACGATTAACGAAGATGGTACGAATGAACGATTGCTTGTCGATGCAGCGAAATACGGTAACCAGCAGGTGGTTGGTGTTGGAGATGATACGATTGTTTCCCTTAACCCCAGTAAGTTCAACATCGTTGTCTCTAGTACTTCTTCGCAAGAAATAAATGTTTATCCGATAAACGGATGGGCAGAATCCGTATCTCCTTCTGGAAGATTCGTATTGTTCCGTCAAGTCATCGATGTAACCATCATGCCTGATCTCTACGTCTATGATATAGAGAAGCAAGCAACACTTAAAATCACAGGTATGCCTAAAGATCATTTCTATAATGCAGGAGGCGAATGGTCTGAAGATGGGAGCCGATTTGCTTTTATTGCAAATGGAGAGAAACAAATCAATAAGAAGAACCCCTTATACCGTGACAATAATGTACTTGTTGTGCTCGACACTTCGGACATGACGATATCGTCATTTGGCAAACCCAATCAAGCTGCAAGTATTTACCCTTCTGCAAGTTTATCTTGGATCGGTTCATCGAATATTTTAATTTACCTCGATGATGATTCAGCATGGATTGCTACATTAAACAAGAAGTAGGAGTGGACAACTATGAGATATGTCAAACAACACGCGATTTTTTTCTTCTGCTTCACATTATCATGGGTACCTATACAACCTATACATGCACAAGTGAATCAAGAACGATGGGCTTATGAGTATTCAAGTGGTATAGGAGCTGTACAATCACCTTTTTTCGGAACGAACATCGACTTGCCTATATCTAGTTCGTGGAATGAACCAAGAACCAACGAAACACACAAAGGCATCGATCAAGCTGCTAGAGGTGGAACAAGTGTTGGACCCATGTACGAAACAGCGAGAGTCTTGGTTAACGAAACGATAAGTGGTGGTGGGAATACGCAAACCATTCGCTATTACAATGTTTCCACAGGAAAAACCTACTATAGCACTTATATGCATCTAAGTGCTTTTGTGAAATCGAATAATACTGTGGTATATCCTTCAGATGTTACTGCCAAAACAGGAAATTCAGGTTTAAATTGTGTGAATGGATGTTATCACTTGCATTTTGAATTGCTTGACTCCATAGCAGTGACGGAATACAAGTCATATCCTTATTTTGCAGTAGACTATAATTCAAGAGTAAGTGTTAACCCTATCCCTCATCTCACACCTAGTTCTTCTGGTATATCTGATAACACATGGAACGACTTATCCGTCTTCAAACAAGGCACTGTTTCTAGACGACGACTCCAGATTCAAGGAATCAATACGAGCAGTGACGGATTAAATCAATTATCTCAAGTAAAACTATATTTCAAAACCTCCGCATCGCCTTATTATAGTGTGGCCGATATGATGAAATCCGGAACCGCCTACTGGTATTATGATTTTCCTAGTCATGTATCTTATGCGGATTACTTCGTGATAGGTCGAAGAAGTAGTTCGGAAAGATGGGTCTCATTCCCCGCCAAAAGATTAAATCTGGGTACCGATGCTACTGGATTGAAACCGAGTCCGAATCAATGTGGTTGCACGTACGATACGATTCGGATACAATTTTGAGCCCTGCATCCTATGGATGTAAGACAATTGTTCTGTGAACCACGGAGGTACATCCATGATCAACCTGTGCAAGCCATTCGACATCTGCACCGACTCGACTGAAAGCTTCTGCTTATTCTCTGGGTACCTCTTGATCGTCTTATTTCGTGAATTTTGGGTGATACTGTTGGATTGTGCTGTGTCCCTATTTATTTATATTTTAACTTTCTCACGGTAAGTATCTATGATGGGATGAATGATTTTAAACCAAAGCGGAGGGATGGCAGCAATGAAAACCATCCCTGCATAGCCAGAAGGTAATTTCGGAGATTGTGACATATGATCTAATGTGTGATACGGTTTAGCCGCATGTGCGTGATGATCTGCATGTCAACGAATCACTCAACTTCCCCTTGCGATTGCTTATCAGCCTGTGTTAGTGTATTCGCCTCATTCCGATACATCCGATGGATAACCATAGCCCCGCCAAGTAACATGACTCCGATAGCACCAAATCCAAATGTAAGTCCGAGGAATCCCGATAATGCTCCAAACATAATTGGATTTCCGACTTGTACAACTCGATTTGACATCGTTCGTAAACTCATAGCCATGCCTTGCTTGCTAGACGCCACAGTCCTAGCCACCATAATGAGTGCCATAGGTTGATTCACACCCGCACAAATTCCCCAAATAAATATAATAATACTGATAACCCAAATGGACGGCTCGAATACAAGACTAATCATACAACATGCTCCGATAACTAGCGTATACTTGACGATTTGTTCATGTCCAAGCCAGCGAATTACAAATCCGGTCAGAGGACGTATGATTACTGCAGCAATCGCTCCGACTGAAAGTATCAATCCAATCCGAGTATTCGATAACCCGATATCCGCTAAATATAACGGAAAGAAGGTCCCCTTCATATCGATCAAAATGAAGAGTATCCCATTCACCAAGATGGCCATCGCAAAAGGACGATTTTCTCTCATGAGTTGATATCCGTTGGCATAACTTTTTAGGATATTTAAGTTGAACTCCTTTTTCCCCTCAGTTTCCTTTTGTGAAACTTTAGGCAATAAGAAAGCAAGACATACCGATACGCCCGCAAGTCCAGAAAAAAGCAGGAAAACCGCTTCATACCCTGCCACATCAGATATGTATCCCCCAGCTATAGGTCCAGCAAACTGTACAAGTGAATTGACAAAAGCAAAATTAGCTAGCATATGGTCTTTCTTTATATCTTCACCCATTCGACGAGCAGATTGCGCCGCCGCTGTCTGGAGTGCTCCCCAACTCAAGAGACTGCCGAGGCCACAAAGCAATTGACCCATAAGAATCGGAAGCAACACCCCCCACATTCCCCCAAGCCAATAAAGCAAGCCAGACCCCATCAAAATCAAGGAACCGATCCAAGTCGCATGCCTTGTACCGATCCGATCAATAATACTCCCTACAGGCATTGCAAACAACACGGGTACAACAGCATAAAGCGCCATTAACCATCCGATAGCCGCAATGGAATACCCTTGCGAATTGAAATATAACGAGACAATTGGTCGAACCATGCTGAATCCGATCCAATACATCAAAGCAGAGCTAAATAAAATGATCAGTGTCAGACGCTTTTTCAATACATTTTCCTCCTATTTTCATGACATGACGAGGTTCTATAATGATATCACAAAAATACAATTTCGGATGAAACCATTCACCATCTTCTAGCAAAAATTCAGAATGCAAGCAACCATTCGATATATAATCGAATGGTTGCTTGCACGTGTTCACACTATGGGCCATCTCATGTGTGTCGGTTCTCTGACTGACGTATTGGTTGCCAATATTACGGAAATCCGTGATACCCTACCTAATAGTCAACAGCCGGAGTGAATCGCGCGATATCGTACGTACGATATCCGCCAGTGAGATTCTTCACATCGAACCCTTGTTGCTGTAGAATTCGTGAAGCGATATAACCACGTACACCGACTTGGCAATACGCATAGATCTCTTTACTGCGATCAAGTTCATCTAATAAATGAATGATTTCTGTATACCCATTTTTGGCCAAAATCCCTGCGGCTTGTTTGCTGCGCATGCCGCTTTTGCAATACAGATACTCAGGTGTTTGCTTCGGAATCTCAGTCAGTCTCGACTTGATTTGACTAAGTGGGAGATTTATCGCTTTGGCGAATTGCTCAGCATGAAGCGTCTTCAGTCCTTTGACAGGAGCAAACATCCGATAAGCAAACCACACAAGAATAACCACGAATAGTCCATAACCGATATAATCCAACACGATCACCTACCTGCTTCGAATGAGTAAATCTACAGCTTCTTGAACGACATTACGCGTATCCTCGCCTTTGGCTTGCTTATCTATAATGCATTTCTCTAAATTAGTCGCTACCAGATAAGCCATAGCTTTATCCACAGCACCGCGCACTTGGCCTTCGATACGGCGCAATCTTCTGATCACATGTTCATCATAATTCATCATCAACTTACCTCCCTCAGGATTAAGCGTATTGCAGTATAGCTGATTTCAACTTTTGGATAGGTTGTAACCCAACGATCGTATCGACGACGCTCCCATTCACAAACAGTTTCATTGTCGGAATACCTTGGATCTGATACTTGACTGATGAGCTTGGATTCTCATCAACATTCAGTTTAGCAATGACGGCTTGTTGACTCACTTCAGCTGCTAACTGCTCGAGTACAGGAGCAATCATGCGACAAGGCCCACACCATGGTGCCCAGAAATCGACTAACACCACCTTGTTATTCTTCACTACTTGTTCCAATGAAGCATCTGTGACTTGAATGGTTCTCATCATGATTTCCTCCTAGGCGATATGATCTCGAGGTATCCCTCGTTTAGCTGTATACGTATACCCCTATAGGTATATAGTAACACTAAAAGAAATGTGTCAAGTGCTTCCAGAACAAGTGAAAAGCATCTGTTGGTTACAGATGCTTTCTTTGTCATTCATCACGTACATACGGATTCGTTGTTCACGGCGATGGCTTTTGTTAGAAACTTTTTTGGCAATAAGTTTGATAGATAGATTACCGAAGGAGATCCCCGTAACGGCCAACCCAATCCTTCGAGATGTGATATGTAGAATTATCCAAGCAAATCAATCTTGTCCGAACATGACCATGCCTGATTTGTATAATGTGCACCACGCTAAAGTGAAGTGAAACTAAGTACATCGCCATGGACAAGATTGCGTTAAATCATCGAATACATCACTCGTTTCTTCCAAACCTATCGAGAGACGCATGTAATTCCCTTGTTCGTTTTCACTAAGTCGAAGAACTATAAGACTTTCATAGCCACCCAACTAATTCCGATACGAAAAATGTTTAACTCATTTATCCATTTGCGCATTTCTTCCATAGGTTGATTTACTTTAATCGAAAATAACTCTGCAGTTCCCAACATTTGTTTGTTATCTAGTTCATATTGTGGGTAAGACATTAGACCTGGGTGATTGACTTCTTCAACAAACGATTGATTGACAAGCCACCCAGCGATGCTTAAGCTACTTATTTGGTGTTGTTCCATGCGTAAAGGTAAATTTCTTAATCCTCGCGTCACTCATGCAGCAGTCGACGGAGCCATCATTCCTCCGTGTTGCAAAAAAAGTTCGGGTTGGTTTTTCCCTCGCATATATAAATAATGATCTTGCTGGAAAGTCAAAGCATGTTCTAACTCTTCACTGGTTTTACATGTAAATAAACTATTTTGATAAATCGGATGTGATACTGCTCCAAAATGGCGCTCATCATGTTCATCGAAAATTAGACGAGAGATTCGTTTCATATTTGATTTCCTTTTCGTTTTCTCATCATATAAATCTTTAACTTTTGTAAATCATTACAAATTTCCCAAAGATGAATGTAGTCATTTGAGAATCTCATTACCAGGATATCCACAAATGAAACCACTGTTCTTAATAATTAATTCATTTGACCAAATTCCAGATATCCATAAACAAATGTCTTTACGGTAAAATATAAAAATAATACCGCAGAAAGTAAATATAGAAGCTGAATAACATTGTTACTTATTAACCTCTTACTATGCCAGATCGTATATGCCAAAACAATTGACCAAAGTAAACCTGCACTTATAAATCCACAAAAAAAATAAATGATTTGGCTATCAAAATTCCGAGAAACATGTGAATCTATGATACTTCCTCCTGAAGCGACAAACCAAAGAATGGAACTAGGCGAAGACAGCGCTAATATTAAACCTTGAGATAAAAATCGCTTTGCATTTTGTTTTTTATTTACATTTTCTGTTTGCAACATTATTCCCATCTTTGCTTTAATTTTATGTTCATTCCACGCTTCTCTAAACATATGAATTGACATATACAACAGTAAACCTGTACTTCCGATCCATAAAATCCAGTGAAATACCAGGAAATCCAAAATCATAGAAATACCTATAACTGATAAGGATAAATATATCGTATCGCCAATTGTTGAACCCAAACCAAGCCATAAAGCTGGTTTGAATCCATGCATCAAACCAGCTCTAATTATGGCAATATTAACAATCCCCAAATCTGCACATAATGATAAACTTAAGAAAAATCCGAGTATAAATGTCACCATAAGATTAAATCCATTGCTTTATATTTCCCCTTTTGACTTTTGTTTAAAATATGCTAATCCTTGCTCCAAATGTTTTTTGCCTTTTCCTTGAACCGCTTTAAGCATGATATCACTATATTCAGAATAATGATCTCCAAAAAAACCTCTGAGTTCAGCTAAATCTTCATCTTTATAACGTTGACACAAATTCATGGTAAACATTCTCCGACGTTCCCCTCCACCCCAAGACGAATGATATAAAGGATGACAAAAAATGACCACATCCCCAGGATTACTATTAAGAACCTGCGATGGAACCTCTTGACCCTTAAGTCCCCAATAAGGGTTACCGTCTGCTTGCCTGACTTGATTCAAATAATGACCGGATCCTATTTCATTGGCATATCGATCGCCTAACTTATGACTACCTGGAATAACACGCAATGCCCCTGAATCATAATCAACGGGATCGAGATAAAATGCTACTTTAATATACTTATATTTATCTTGTAAGAGACCATCTCGATGCCACAATGTGTTACCCACATAATATTTGCCATCACTATTCATATAGTTGAAATCATCGCCTAACAAAGCAGAAGAAATCGTCTCAATTCGTTCATCATCTAGAAGTGCTGCAAGCTTGGGTGATTTATCGATAAATGGATCTACATTCGAGACCACTTTTCCATCATGCAAAATATTCGCTTGCTCGAAAATTTTGCCAAACTCTTCTGAAATCCACTTGATTTCTGCTTTAAATAATCCTGGAAATTTAATATAGCCAAACGTATGGAAAAAATCTACTTGTTCTTTTGTAATCATAGGAATCCACCTCCACTCAATTAAATGATATGATTTCTCCAGCAGCTAATAATGTAACCTCAGAATCTGGTACTTTCGCTGTAACCTCGTCTATAAACAACTCAATATCCCCCCCTGAATTCCCAGGAAGCATCCAAAAATGACATGGCACAACAGACTTTGGTTTTAAAATAGAAACTGCTTCTACAGCAGCTTGCGCATCCATATTGCCATACCGACCATTAATCGGAATAAAAAGTAGGTCGATATTAAATTTATCTTTGATTTTACGAAATTGTGCCTTATCCAAGCAAGTATCACCCATATGGAATATGATCTTCCCGTTGATTTCCACGATGATTCCTACAGCATCTGGCGCATATTCACCATGATCTGCAAAAACACCATAAACCTTGATTCCATGCAAATCATGAATAGCTCCATCAAAAAGTGATGCACACCTACTTGTTTCAATACCGAGTTCACTCAGCTTTTCTATGGAGACTGGTGGAGCAAAAAAAGGAAATGATTGATTCTTCATCGCTTTAATTGCAATCGTATCTAAGTGATCTTCATGATGATGTGTCAGCAAATAAGCTTCTAAGCGCAGTTCATCAAGTTCATCAGTATCGATAAATGAAGGGATCAATCGTTTGAATTTTGTTCCAATTAATTCTTCGCATAAGTTTGAAACGTATGGATCGATAATGATATAGCGTTCAGGATATGTTTTGATTAATACGCCTGCTTGTCCCAAAAAACAAATGATTGTTTCATGCTTGTGTAAATTTTGGAGTCTTAGTTTATTATAAAGAGTTTCCAAATGATATCACCCGCTTTAATTATTTTTGTTTCCAATCTTCTCCCCATCCTGATTCTTTATTACTGTCACTTACCCATCCACTTGTTAATGTAACTTCCATATTTCCTTCTAATTGACGATATGCTTGCGTAGCAATTTGATCAGGATCCAAACCAAAAAAGCGATACAAATAAGCATTCGAAGCTGCTTTCCCATATACATCTCTTAATCCGATTCGCTTAAAATTCACAGATATTCTATTTTCAGAAATGACCTCTGCAACTGCACTTCCTAATCCTCCGATAATCGAATGATTATCTAGTGATATGAGGACTTTACATGTAGATGCAATATGTATGATCCCTTCTTCATCTATAGGTTTTATACTTGGAATATGTAAAACACTGGTGCTGATTCCATTGGCTTCGAGAATCGCTGCTGCTTGTATAGCTCGCTCAGTCATTAACCCTGAAGTGATGAAACCAACATCCGTACCTTTGCGAATCCAATAACTTTGTTTAATTTCAAGTTTATACTTCGATGTATCAAACATGTGTGGTAATAAGCCACGTCGTAATCTGAGATATACAGGACCATCCGTTTCTACTGCTAATTTGACTGCTTGTTCAACTTCTGTAGCTTCACCTAAATCCAATATAGTCATGTTTGGTGTTGCACGTAACATAGCTAAATCATCGATTGCTTGATGTGAAGCACCTCCCGGACTTGAAATTCCAGGCATCATCGCAACGAGTTTTACATTTAATTTTGGATATGCTACTGACATGGTGATTTGATCAAAACAACGTCTTGAGATAAAGCAAGCAAAGCTATGGGCAAATGGAATCTCCCCTGCACGAGCTAACCCAGCTGCAACCCCAATCATGTTTTGTTCAGCCATACCCATACTGAAAAACCGATCTGGTATAGCACTACGAAAAATGTCTGCTTCCGTTTGTGAAGTAAGATCTGCACTCAAACATAAAACATTTGTATTTATTTTACCAACTTCAGCTAAGCGCTGACCAAAAACTTTTAATTTTGTTTCTGCGATACCTATACCTTGATATATCAGTGATTTTGTTGAATCAATCATGCTTGCTCACTCCTCCACTATCAATTTCAAGTAATGCTTGTTTAGACAGTTCAGCATTCCATTTTACATAGTGAACATCTAATCGACCATGTAACAACGAAACCCCATTTCCCATGATTGTGTTTGCAATAATTATTGTTGGATTTCCATTTGGTTGAAAACACTTTGCAACTGTTTGCTCTACTGTATCCAAATCATTACCATTAATGTTAAAAACATTCCAGCCAAATGCTTCCCATTTCTCAGCAATCGGAAGAACACCTGTCACATCACCAATATAACCATCAGCTTGTATGCCATTGACATCGACGATTAATAATAAGTTATCTAATTTATAATGCTTAGCTACCATTGCTGCTTCCCAAATCTGGCCTTCTTCTAATTCACCATCACTCATATATACGAAGGTCCGCCATGAATGTTTTCGTAATTTAGCTCCTATAGCCAAACCTACACCTTGAGATAATCCTTGACCCAGAGATCCGCCTGTAATTTCAAATCCCGGTGTTATCTCGCTACCAATCATTTCTATTTCACTACCATCCGCACTATATGTGTCAAGCATGGCTTTGTCAAAATAACCTAATCTACCCATTGCAGCATATACACCTATAGCGTAATGACCAACAGACAATAGAAATCTGTCTCGGTTTACCCACTCTGGGTGTTGAGGATCTAATCTTAATAATCGATAAAATAAAGTAGCGATGACTTCTGCGGAACACAAACCTTGTGAAATATACCCTCCGCCGGCCACTTCTGTCATGCGGACTACAGAACGTTTCAGTTCTTTAACTAATTCATTTAGAGGCTGATCAGCAGCTATTCCGCCTGGTCGAATTTCTGAATATTTTAACATAATTGTCCTCCCGATATCTCAAGATTAATAGGGTTTTTGTCCGCAATGATTAATCTGTCACAGCTATATTAAGCTTCCACCGTTAACTCGAAGAACTTCACCAGTAATGTATCCTGCTTTTGAAGGATCGCTAAGATACAATATGGCTGCTGCCATATCCTCAGGTGTTCCCAATCGCCCTACCAAAGGCCGCTTTGCTACTTCTCGTTTCTCTTCTTCAGTTGCTGCAAGCATAGGCGTATCTGTTGGTCCAGGAGATACAACATTCACACGAATCGATGGTGCCCCTTCTCGAGCTAAAGATTTACTCATTGCAATCACACCACCCTTGGATGCTGCGTAATGCGGTGCATGACGAATACTTCCATACTCACCTGCAGTTGAAGCAATATTAACGATTGAGCCACCACCGGCTTCTTTCATTTGAATCATAGCTGCTTGATTAAAGAAGAAATTACCCTTTAAATTAATATCAAGCACAAAATTCCATTGTTCTTCTGTCACTTCATCAAATGCACTATCATGCCACACGCCAGCACAGTTAGCAAACACACGTACATGTCCTATTTTATTTTTGACTTGATTCATGAAATCATAAATAGATTGGACACTTCGAATATCTACAACACTAGAAATAACATTCTTGTTTTGTAATACAGAAACCGTTTCTGCTAACCCTTTTGCAGAAGCATCTGTAATTGCAAGTTTGGCACCTTCTTGATCAAATGCTTTTGCTACTGCTCTACCCATACCCCCACCGGCACCTGTTATAACTACTACCTTATCTTTAAAGATCATTTTTCTTCCTCCCAGAGCATATTTGATTGAAATAAATTTTGGTACAGAAACCCTGTTAACCGTATCTTTGTTAACCGTTACCTATATTTAATAATAAAAATAACTGCTTTAGTTGTCAAACTTTTTTTTAGTGATTTATTTTGTTAACCGTTTACTATTTACCGAAAATCTCGTTTACGATATAATCAATTTGAAGCGTTTCACTTAAATTTCGGAGGGGAAATTATGTATAACTTAGATGGTAAAGTCGCTTTGGTTACAGGTTCAGGAAGAGGAATCGGTAAAGAAATCGCTTTGGAACTTGCTAGACACGGTGCAATTGTTTCAATTAACTATAATAGTAGTTCCCAAGGAGCTGACGATACTGCTCAAGCAATTATTGATCATGGAGGCAAAGCCATTACAATAAAAGCTGACGTATCGGATTGTATACAAATTGATAATATGGTAAATAAAATAAAGGAAACGTTCGGTAGAATAGATATTCTTGTTAATAATTCAGCAATTGATCCTACGGTTGATTTTTTTGATATGACGGAAAGCGTCTGGGATCGTGTGATGGATACGAATTTAAAAGGAACTTTCTTCTGTACTCAAGCTTGTGCACGAGAAATAAGAAATATCGGTAAAGGAAAAATCATTAATATCAGCTCCGTACATGGGCATGCCACTATGCATAATTACGCTGCTTATGCATCAAGCAAAGGCGGAATGAATGCACTAACAAGACAACTATCCCTTGATCTAGCAAAATATAAAATCAATGTTAATGCTGTTGCACCTGGTATGATTGAAGTAGAAAAGTATAATGACATTGAATGGTACAACCGTGAATTTGACGGAAAAAAGATTCCATGGGGCAGAGTTGGTGTGCCTGAAGATGTCGCACCACTTGTCGCATTCCTAGCATCTGATCGTGCTGATTTTATTACGGGTCAAACTTTCACTGTTGATGGGGGTTCAAGTGCAAGATTCTTCTTATGGGATAAACATGTATTGTTAGATTGAATTTTATATCAAAATGATATAAAATGACGTGTTTTATGTGAAGATTTATTGTATGTTGTTAACGGGAAACTATATACACTGTAAGAGTTAATTTGTATAATGAAAGATATGTAAACAAATATACCTAAGGAGAAATATATGTTCAAAAAAAATACTGATCGATTTTCCCGAAGTTTATTTGCAAGAGATATCTTGCAAAGTCTTCGGCTAGCTATTTTATCTGGGGAATTGAAAGCAAATCACCGATTAGTTGAAAGTCAGATCGCTGAAGAATATGTGGTAAGTCGAGGCCCGGTAAGAAGTGCACTTCATGCTCTTGAACAACAAGGATTAGTTCGTTCATTACCAAGTGGAGGTACAGAAGTTGTCGGGTTTTCCCAGAAACATGCGATTGATTTGTTTATCGTTAGACAACAAATGGAGCAATTTGCTGCGCATTTAATTATGCAGCTAGATAATTTAGACACTTCCGTATTGCACAACATTACTAATGCTATGGAAATGGAACCTTCCATCGAAAGACTACATGACTTAGATTTAAACTTTCACTTAGAGTATATGAAACTTACTGATAATTGGGCTCTCCTTCAATCTTGGATAACTTTAGCTCCTATCATATCCGATATGCTAACATTTACTAATAGTTTATTCAAAGATTACCATCTAGTCGCAGCAAACCATAAATTGTACGTCGAGTGTATAGAAAAAAGAGATTTAGCTCTTCTCCTCAAAAAAATAGATGAGAATTTTCAATTTCCATTAAAATTAATTTCTGAGAGGTTCAGTGGTACCTATCAATCAAATTCACAATCGTATAGGAGGTAACTCCCTCATTGAATAGCCGATAATCCACATTATCGTGCACACTGTTCGGTACACGTCCGTGCCTAAGTTTACACCTGTCTTCTGCTGTTGGTATTGCTATACGTTCGTATTGTTCCGTTGTCCTCAAGAATTTCCTAACCTCCAGAATCGATTTGGAGGGTCTTTCCCATTCAGAACCAGCTTGCTGAGTGCATCTCTGATTGCTCTGAGATAGACTTGATTCGTGTTCCTCAGCTCGAAGCTCTGGCTTCCAGCTTCCTTCAGATTCCACTTCACGTTGGACACCCTTGCTTTTCTTTTATTTCTTATTCAATTGAAGATGTCGCTGAGCGCCCTATTGATTCGAGTCCTTACGATCAAGTTACCATTGCATCCTATCCCTTTACTAAAAAAGTATATTTCACGGAATTACAATGGTGTCATGTAGTATAGCTATCGATATTGGATTTGAATGAATATTCATGATGATTACATCCGAATCTATAGATAATAAGGTAGTATTCGTCAACTCTTTATTTCAATATTACACTCTAAACAGACTAGGTAAATGGTTAGATAATTCGCTCATATTGTCTGATACAGATATCACTTGTTCTAAGTGAGTCATTCGCAGTGGGTTTATATTATTTAACATCTCAGGACCATAGTAATGTTCTCTATGGAAAGTAGCATGGCTACGAATGCTATCTACCAGTTCTGCAAGATGTTCCTCTTTAAATCTTTCACCCACATTGATCGTAAACATGCGTCGTTTTTTACTCCCATTCCATGAAGAATGAAATAGATTATGATTAAATACTAAAACATCACCTGGTTTAGTATCAAGCACAACTGCAGGAATCTCATTACCTTGTATTCCCCAAATGTGCATGCTTTTTGTTGGAAATCGAATCATTTCCAAAAGTTCATCTCGAAAAGGTCCCTTTTTATGACTACCTGGAATGACTTGGAGGGCTCCTGTATTCTCATCTAACTCATCTAGATATATAGCTATCTTCAGATGTTTGTATTTACTGTGATCCCCATCCGGGTGCCAATCTGTATTTCCTGAATAGTAATTCCCATCACTACCCATATAGTTATATTGCTTTCCTAACAATGATACCAATATCCCATCAATTCGTGAATCATCGAGTAAAGCACTGAGTTTCTGTCTTTGATCTATAAACGGTACCACCAATGTGCGTTTCGTGCCATCGTGTTTAGTTGTTTCCTGAAACATAGGAAATACTTGTTCAAATTCTTGAGTAATCCAAGTAATATCATCTTTTAATAATTGTGGAAATTTGAGAAAGCCAAAAGTTTCAAAAAACGACATTTGTTTTTCTGTTAAAATAATCATCCACCCCTTATCGATTCTAAATTAGCGAAATCATTAATACTAACCTTTAATTGAACCTAATAATACACCTTTTGTGAAATGCTTTTGCAAAAAAGGATAAACCAATAGGATTGGAACCGTGCACGTAACGACAGCTGCTATTTTTAATGATAATGAAGTAGTAGCAGCATAATTGAATACGCTACCACCTACAGTAATTTCTAATACTTTACTTTTTTCAAAAAAATTAGTGAAATCCCTTGACATCATCGCCTGCAAATACGTCTGTACAGGAACCAAATTCAAATCTTTCACATAAAAAGCTCCTCGAAACCAGTCATTCCATTGGTAAACTGCCACAAATAAGGATATAGCAGCAAACACTGGTAAAGATATCGGGAATATGAGTCGGACCAGGATATATAATTCATGAGCGCCATCTATTCGCATCGATTCCTTCAACTCATCTGGAATTTGCTGAAAGAACGCTTTAAATACAAAAAAGTTATAGATAACAAACATGGTCGGTAGGATGTACACCCAGAAACTATTAATTAATCCCAAATTAATTAAATTTAAGTAATCAGGAATTAATCCGCCACCGAAAAGCATGGGAATCATCATATAAATCATGATTTCTCTTCGAAATAGTAGTCGTTTCTCAGATAAACCATAAGCTACGATCGCTGTAAACAGTACACTCGACAAAGTGCCAATAATCGTTTTTAAGATTGTAATTTTATATGCGCCAAGGATCAATTTGTCAGTTAAAATACTAGCAAAATTAGCTAGTGTAAATGCTCGAGGGAAAAAAACAATTCCACCTTTCACTGTATCCATCCCTTCGTTGAATGAAAGAATAAGCATATAGTAAAAAGGATAAATGGCAGTAAGACCAATAATAAGCAATATAGCATAGTTTGAGAAATCGAATAGATGTTCATTTCTAGTTCTGAATTTCAATTCCAACGTACATCAACCCTTTTTTTGTAATTTGCAAACTTACCACAAACCATCTTGCCCTCTTTTTTTAATGATATAATTCACAAAAAGTACAAGTAATAATTGAATGCTCGCAGAAGCAAATCCAATAGCCGTAGCGACGCTGAATTGTGAATTACCTAACCCTAAACGAATAATATATACATCTAGTACATTAGAAATTGCAAGATTAGCAGGGTTAACCAACGGATAAATCTGTTCATATCCTGCACTTAACAATCTAGGCATATAAAGAATAAGTAAGATGGAGATTGTCGGCATAATCCCTGGTATATTAATATACCAAATTCGCTGAAATCTTCCTGCACCATCAAGAGTAGCGGATTCTAATTGTTCTTGGCTAATACTCGCCAACGCTGCTAAATAAATAATAGCATCCCAGCCTATGTCTTTCCATATTGCACTAATAATCACAATCGGACGGAAATATGATGGGTCACCCATAAAATTAATTTGGTCTTTACCCATTGCTGAGAGCATATTGTTGATAATACCTGTATCTAATGCTAATAAGGTTTGAAGCATGTAGGCAACAACTATCCAGGAGATGAAGTGGGGTAAATAGGTTATGCTCTGAATAGATTTCTTGAATTTGGGATTGCGAATTTCATTTAACAATAATGCCAAAATAATAGGTGCCGGAAATCCAAACACCAAGCGTAAGATTGTTATGTATATTGTATTTAAGAAGCTTTCCCAGAAATAACCGTCTTTCAAGAAATAAAAATTTTGGAATCCAAGCCAAGGGCTACCCGAAATACCTTTATATATCTCGTACTTTTTAAAAGCAATGAGAATTCCGTACATCGGCATATATGCAAATAAAAATAACAAGATTATTCCGGGCAGAATCATTGCATAATTCCATTTGTACATTTTCAATGAGCGAATTAATTGTGATGTTTTCATTGCATTATGCTCCTTGTTTTATCCTCGATACATGTAGATAACAAAAAGCTGTAGGCGATAGCTTCGAATTTCTCAGCAAATCTACCGCCTACCAACTTATCTTCATTTATTATTTTTTTGTTGCTTGGTATGCTGCATTCCATTCTGCTTTAACAGCTGCCCACTCCCCTTGTTGTTCTATCTGAGTTTGATAACCCTTCCAGATGTTATTAAAATCAGCATCATTTTTTGCTAAAATTAATTTTGTGAAGTATTCAGTGTCAACTTTGTTCAAAGTACCAATATTTTTCAACCACTTACCATCTGGTGGTACTTTTACGTTGTAATAGTCTTTGAACTTCACAATGTAATTTTGTTTTGCATAAAACTTATGCATATCGAAAATCCAGAAAAGTTGAGGTTCAGCTGCTTTATTAAAGTAGTTCAAATCTAAATCGAATGGTGATAAATTAACGATTGAGGAAAAACCAAGCTCATTCATTTTCTTGTAATCACCTTTAGTTTGAGCTTCAATAAATTCAGGATCAGTTAGTTTATAATTGGGTTCACCATGTTCAGGATCCCAATCCCAGAAAAGTCCACGTGGTCCATAGACCATTTCCCAACCTCTTTGAACTCCTTTTTCTGAAGACCAGTCTGCATATTTCGCTATCGCATCAGGATTTTTACTATTCTTGGTAACGAATATTCCTGAAGTTCCATTAGGATTGTAGGTACCTTGCACGCCTAGACTACTTACGCCATCTACCTTAGGGAAAGGCACTTTGAGAAGCTCAGTTACAGGGCCTTGACCAGCTGTTACTAATCCCCAGAATCCCCAAGCTTGGTCAGGAACTAATCCTACTCGTTTATTCGTAAGTTTTTGTTGCAATTGTTCGTTCTTCTGAGATACCAGTTCTAGATCAACGACTCCAGCACGATTCATATCATTTAACCATTTTAATGCAGTTACGAGCCTTGGGTCATCACGATAATTTAAGAATTTTCCATCACTTTGAAGTTCAAAACCATTTCCTGCTGTAGTTACACCATAAGTTGAAGCAATAGTTTTCCATAAATTAATATCCTGGCTTCCTGATAAAGGGATTATAGGACTTCCATTGGCATCTTTTAGTTTTGCTGCTTTAACTGCCTTCAAGAAGCTCTCTATACCTTTAATTGATGATAAATCATCTGCAGTCATATTCACTGATTTTAAAATATCTGGATTTATGTACCAACCAGATGCAGCCCAATATCCATATACAGAGTTAGGATCTTCATACCACTGTGAAGGGAATTGGTAGATGTGTCCATCTGAATATCGGAAGTTGTCTAACACTTCTTTTGGAATCTTAGCAAGATTAGGATAATTTGTTGGATCTTCGAAATATTTATCAAGCTGAATAATAGCATCTGTATCAATTAATTTTTGAGTCCAGTCGAAACTGATATTACTGGATACGATAATATCTTCCCAATCTTTAGATGCTAGACGAAGATTGAAATTTGTTTCTTTGTCACCTTGAGTGTAATTAACTGTAAATGATGCGCCTGAAGCATTGGCAATTGCCAAGCCAACTTTCGTTTCTGAAGATTTTGATGTCAAGAGGCCTTGTGGAGGTTCTTTGTCACTCCATGCTGTGAGTTCAACAAATGGTTCTTTCACAGTAGGTTCTGGAGTTGCTGCAGGTGAATCGGTTTGCGTTGGCGTTTCTGCTGATGAACATGCTGTCATAATGATAAAAATCACTAACGTAAATAACACAAGAAACTTCTTCAAAAACATCGCCCCTTTAATATTAGTTTTTTGTCCTACCAGTTTTTTAAAATTTAAGGTAAATGAAAGCGCTCTCTTTAAATTAAATATGAATAGAAACTTTTCCTTCACCTTACGTTTGTGATGAATTGATTACAAGTATCCAATCAAATGGAACGATTGTTTACTTGTCATCTGTTAACTGATAGTTAATGTTATCATATTCGTGTATTTATATTTTGTCAACAAAAAAAATAAATCTGTTGTTTTTTATCTTTTATTCTCTATTATATGTGAGATTTAGTTGCTAATTGGGTGTGGATTTTGCCAAAGAATTTTTTATCTGTTTTGTTTTATCATTGAATTTATTTTTATTACAAAAAATTATCGTTCATATAATTTATACTTAGCATTTCATCGATTCGGATTGATTTTAATCAAATCACATTATTTTTTACGTATTCTCTTCGTCATTTTGAGCTAAAATAATGAACACATACCCAATTGTAAAATTAGATCAAAATCGTTTTTATAGAACTTCATTTCTAGAGCTAATTTATTGGAAATAATACATTTAGAGAGTTCTTTACTTTTCTAGTGCCTTGAAATCATGATGTCATCATTGATTCATCCTATATTATCATAAAATATTTTATTGACAATTCTTTCGAAATTACTTAATCTAAGACTTGAATATGTTAGTTGTCCGGTTGACGGTTAACTATTTAATATTTTTTGATTAGGGGCACTTTAAATATGACATCAAAACTCGTTCAACTTCCTATCAATCGAATAGTAAGAATTGAAACATTTCGTTGGGAAAAGCAAAGCAATATCATATGGGTAGAAATTACGACGGAAAATGGGATTGTTGGATTAGGAGAAACGTATTACATACCCGGTGCGGTTGAAAGTGTCATACATGACTTTGCAGCACCTTTGTTGCTTGGCGAAAATGCTTTTGACATTGAGAATCACTGGAATAATCTGTTTTGTTGTGCTAATTTCTTTGGTTATGCTGGTGCAGAGATGCGTGCAATATCTGCCATCGATATTGCCCTTTGGGATATTTTGGGACAATCAACAGGTATGCCAATATACAATTTACTTGGTGGTAAGTGTAGAGACAAAATTTTGACGTATAACACATGTATCAACGCATCCAAATATCAAGACATGGATGATTTTTTCGAACGACCAGGCGAATTAGCACAAAGCTTGATTGATCAAGGTATTCGTGCTATGAAGGTATGGCCATTTGATCCATTTGCTCCACAAATCAAAAGCAAAGCCATGACTGGACCAGCAGGTTGGATGGCTATGGGGCCAGTAGGAAATTATATAAGCCATGATGATTTGAATAAAGGTCTTTGGATCATTGAGGAAATACGAAAAAAAGTAGGCAATCGTATCGAGATCATGATTGAAGGTC
Organism: Paenibacillus alvei; assembly: GCA_945881905.1. Classification (GTDB taxonomy): domain Bacteria; phylum Bacillota; class Bacilli; order Paenibacillales; family NBRC-103111; genus CAMCVV01. The sequence continues at coordinate 15,901 of CAMCVV010000013.1, read as the reverse complement.
ATTCCCGATGGGACTTGCATTGTGCAATTAAAATCGGCAGAGCACTTGAGCCATATAATATTCTTTGGTTAGAAGATATCATGCAACCAGACAGTCCTGATGATTTAGCTAGACTTGCTGATAGTGTTCGAATTCCCCTTTCCGTTAGTGAGCGCTTGTTCACACGTTATTCATTTCGTCAAATACTTGAAGCAAAGGCTGCTCATATCATTATGTTGGATACAGTATGGACAGGTGGAATAACCGAATCAAAAAAAATAGCGAATTTAGCAGATACCTACCATTTATCCATTGCTCCACATGATGGAACCGGACCCGTTACGATCTTTGCAAGCTTACATTTATGTGCAAATGCTACAAATGCAATGATCATGGAAACAGAACGTGCTTTCTATGACGGGGGATATTATAGTGAGTGTGTGACAAATAACATTGTTGTTCAAGATGGTTTTGTTGAGTTCCCGCATACACCCGGTTTAGGAACTGCGCTTCGAGAAGATTTCAAGTCTCGGAAAGATGTTTTTTCAAAATCTTCAATACACAAATAAATAGGAAATTAGAACTTTCTACGATTTACTTACTTTTAGTCGAGAGGGAGTGTTACACTTGTCAAATCAAATTTTAGGTCTTACAGGCAATGTCTATCAAGTGAATACAGTTAAACCGTATCTTGATACTATAAATTCCCAATCAAGCATGAATTCCAAGTACGATGACATTGATTTAAAACAAATGGCTGAATGGGCATTGCATTATTTAATTGAAACTCCTCGAAAACATTTGGGATATGAACCTGTTTTCCAATGTTCCCCTCTGGAATATCCTCCAGTCCCTGAAGGTCAAGATGTAGTGGTCGCTTGTGATACTGATGCTCGTATGGATTGGGAATGGTACTATATGCGAGACATTACAGGATCAGATCGAGGCCGAGAAGTAGAAGAAGCATTCCATCTCAGAATTCGAGATTATATAGATAGTGAAGGAAAAGTGTGGTCACATATTGGTTGTTATAATGAGAATTTGACAGAAGCAGTCTATAATGATCAAGATAATGTGATACATATATGGGGTGCTACAAAAATTTTAAAAAGTTTATCTGAAGATTATGCAAGGAATAAAAATCAAGATACATTAGAATTAGCTAGAAAAGTGATGAAAGCGTTAAAGAAACTTACAACTTGGGATGAGCAAGGTCGTTGCTATTTCCCAGGAGGTATGGGCGCATTGAATCATGATTTAACCATTGTACCGAACTTCTGGAATAAACATCCTGCACCCATAGTGGAGCCGCTGGTCACCTATTGGTTATCAACGGGTGATGAAGAAGGTTTAGAATTTGCAATCGCGTATACGGAAGGTATGATCCATAACATACAACCCGGTGGTATTCAATTTATGAAAGATGGATCAGTCGACTACGGCCCAGGAAATCCGCACAGTCACGCAACCATGCATGCAGTATGGGGCGTTGCACATCTAGGTTCAGTTTTAGGGGAGACGCGATATGTTGAATTCTCCAAAAAGGTTTGGGACTGGATGAATTCAAGAAGTACAGGTACAGGTTGGTTTCCAGCTATGCCTGATAATTGCAATGAAACTTGTCTCATCTCTGATATGATTTCTATTGCATGTCTCATCGGTAAAAGTGGATATCCCGAATACTATGATTATGCAGAACGTTTTATGCGGAATTATATCCATAATTTACAATTTATCGTAACCCCTGAATTTGAAGAATATTATAGACAATTAAACATGCATGCCGGTGAAAAAAATATCCAAAATGCTTTGAATGAATTGCGCAAATTCCAAGGTGGTATAATTGGCGGTTCGGGATTAAACGACTATGAAAATGAATTGCTCGGCGGCGTAAGTGGCTTTAAAATGTTCGGTTGTTGTGCACCAGAAGGTATGCGAGCAATCTATACGTGTTGGACAAATACATTGGAATATCGCACAGACTCTCATGCCCACTCACCACAACGGCTAGAATCGATTTCAAGTCTTTACAATCCTTCTGGTGTTTATGTTAACTTAAGTTTCTCATGTGATACTGAATGGGCTCAAGTCGTATCGCATTTCCCTCGCGAAGGAAAACTATCTATCTCTGCTAAAAAAACGAATCACTACTTTATTCGTGTGCCTCATTGGGCACTTGCTTCAGAAGTGAAATCTTTTGTGAATGGCGTTGAGATTGCACCAACATGGTCAAAACAATATATTCATTTCGATGCTAAAGTAGGAGATGAGCTCTCCATTACCTATCCACTTATATCTTTCACTCAAGAAGTAGGAGGATTATGGGGCATAGATGCGAAACGCCCAGATCTCGTTATGAAGTTCGAATGGTTGGGAAATATGGTAATTGCTGCTGATCCACCTACTCACAAAACAGCATTGTTCACTGGTGCTCCTCGGCATCTTCCACACTCTCCAGTTACTTAAGGATTTGAATTGCACTTACATCTCCTCACCATACAAATCGCCCAAGTTAACATGAATCTTGTTAACTTGGGCGTCTCTATTTCTAACTGATCTCTTACTGCGAATAATTGCTCCTATTTCCTTCAATGGATTATACTTGAGTTGACTGAAAGTATGCTAAACCTTGCTCTAAATGCTTCATTCCTCTTTGATCTGCAGAACTAACCAATATTTCACCATATTCACTTGGTGAAAATGACATATATTGCTTCATATAATGCCTATCTTCATCTCTAAATCTTTCACAAAGACTAATACCAAACATACTTCTGCGCTTCCCCCCACCCCACGATGAGTGCAGAAGCGTATGAGAAAATATGAGCATATCTCCAGGTTCACTTGTAATCGAGTAGGCAGGTACTTCATGACCTTCCATTCCCCATTGAAGTCCAGCTGAACTTCTAACATCATTCATGAAAGTCCCTGAACCTAATGCTTTAGAATATTGATCTTGTAATTTATGACTGCCTGGAATTACACGAAGTGCTCCAGAATTATGGTCAACTGGTTCCAAATAAAATACAATTTTGATGAACGTATATTGGTCTTGAATGAGCGCATCACGATGCCACAATGTATCAGCTACAAATATTTTGCCATCACTATTCATGTAATTGAAATCATCACCCAATAGCGCCGAAGCAATTGTATCAATGCGATCATCATATAATAACCCGGCAAGTTTTTTTGACTTATCAATAAATGGATCTACATTAGATGGTTGAGTCTCCGTATGTTTCACACCTGCTTGTTCAAATACGCGATTAAATTCTTCTGTTATTGTACGCATATCGTTTTTAAACAATTTCGGGAATTTGATAAACCCAAATGTTCGGAAAAAATTAACTTGATCTTTTGTAATCAACTTACAACCACTCCCTTAATTCAGAATATAAATTTCTGAAGATCTTCCATTAAACATCTTTGCATCTAGTCCTTGTTCCATTAATTCTTTGCCTTGAATCATGCCACAATCACCGGTATCGATTCCTTGTACTTTGTAGTACTTGTTAGGAATTAATCCTTTAAACATTACTCGACAATTCATTGATTTTGAATCGCCAGGAAAACAAAACATGACCGCTTCATGTTTGTCTTTGGAGACAAATAAGTTGAGATGCCAACCTTCAGAATCTTTTGGAGGACTTATTTGGTATGAATGTTGTGAAAGTAAATGTCGAAACGTCTTATACACCTTGACATTTCTTTTGAAAGCTTGATGTATAGCTGTTGGCCATAGGGATGCACGTTCAAATAACTTACCATGCAGTGTAGCAAGTCCAATCATCCCCATCAGTCGACTACGAACGAGTGTATCTAATTTTTTCGGATCATTTTCTTCAAGAATTTCTTTATCATACACGATAAATGAAGAGTTATAAGATGCTGGAAATACATGACGAGTCACTTGTAAATTCGAACGTACATGGATAGAGTTGCTCGTTGCATCACTTAACCAATTCGTACGTGCATAACGCGAAAGCCCATAGTCTAAGCGTGCAGGATACCCACACTGTTCAATGACAAGATCAGGAAATTGTTCAATGAGTCTCCTACAAATCTCGTATTTCCCTTTCAATGCTGAAAAGTTGCCATCTCCAGCTTGATGTCCATGGTCTGTTCGATTACAATAAGGATTATTTAATGCAGAATCATCCCATTTCAACCATTCTAGATTATACTTTTCAACGATCATAGCTAATTTCCCATAGATGTATTCGACTACTTCTGGACATCCTGTACACAAGTGCAGAGTTGTTGGCCAATCACCATCTTTAATACTTAAACTTCGATTTACACCGTTTTCTTGAATTAACCAATGTTCTGGATATAAACCACTTTTCAACCATTGTTCATCGATGATTATCGGATCAACCCAAAGACCGAATTTTAGTCCTTTTTGATGAACTTGATCTGATAAGTGCTTAATTCCTCTAGGGAACTTACGACGGTCTTCTTCATAGTTTCCTAAACCTAACCCCCATGATCCTTCTCCTATTATTGAAGAACTGGAATACCAACTCGCATCGATATAAAATAGTTCAACACCCATGTCTAAAGCAAAATCTAACTCTTTTAAAATTATTTCTTCCACATTTTCTTTATCCGTGGACCATATATCGTAAGAAACCCACGGAAAGTTTGGGAGTTCTGGAAGGAAAATATATTGAGTCATATATTCTTGCATGTGTTGCACAGCATCATCTAACTCACCGTGAGTAAGCCCAACAAAAATTCGTGGTGATTCTACTGATTCATTCGGAGCTAAGTCTCGGCTATATCGCACAAGACCTGCTGTGATTTCATAGCCTTTTGTTACTTTATTGATATTAACTTCCCATTCCCTTTCCCATTCAATGCCAATATATAAAAGTTCTTCTGCTTTTTTATTTTCCAATACAAGCCAACCTGCATGTTCAGGTCCGTTCCACATACCCCCTTTAATAGTAAGTGATTCTTTTAAAGGTTCCGCAAATAGTTCATATTTGTCTCTGCGAATTGTATATGATTGAAGAGAACTTGGTGCTTGAATTGAGAAAACCAATGGATCAAATCTTTGCAAACCTTTGATTATTTGAGACCCCTCGTTTGAAATTCTACATTGATGTTCAATAACGGCTTTATCCGAGAAACATGTTGTGAATTGAGTAACCGTAAGTCCAGAAGTATGTTCTATTTTAATTGCCAATTGGTTCGCACCATTGGACAACGTTTTCCGTTCTGTGTGACTTACTCGCCAATCTTTACTTGAATCAATGGATTGGTTAGCGAATTCTACACGAAAATCACATTTGCTATCTACTAGGCACCAATTATATCCACTCTGCGTATTTATTAAAGCATTTAATTGAGGCAACCCATCTGCGCCTACTTCTATAACTCGTTCGATCATGTCATTTTTCAAAATGAATTCCGTTTTGTTTTTCACTTTTATACACCCCTTATAAGTAAAATTGCACTTTCATGAACCCATCGTTGAAGAACACGTTTTAAGATTTTAGTGTTACTCTTGTTGTAACATCTTTACGAATTTTAAACTCAGGTAATAATGCCGTGCCTAACCCTGGCTTATCCCAAACCCATATATGCCCATCTCTAACTGGTATGTTGTTGGTGACCACATCTGCGTAATATCCCCCATCATAGAATGCACGCTCTGTTTCCATTATCAATGCATTGGTGATGCTTGCACATAGGTGCATACTTGATATAATTGTGACGGGTCCAGTTCCATCATGTGGTGCAACAGGAAGATGATACGTATCCGCCAAAATAGCGATTTTCCTACCTTCAGTTATTCCGCCTGTCCAGACAAGATCCAAAATTACAATATGTGCTGCTTTTTTCTCTAAAATCTGTCGAAATGCATAGCGTGTAAATAATCGTTCACTGACACATTGCGGTAGTCGCACACTATCAGCAAGTCTAGCTAAATCATCTGGACTATCAGGTTGCATGATATCTTCCATCCAAAAAGGATTTAACGGCTCAAGTGCCCTGCCAATTTTAATCGCACAGTTTAAATCCCAACGTGAATGACCTTCAATCATGATTTCCATGCGATCGCCAACTTTTTTGCGAATATCTTCTACACACCACAACCCTTTTTTCAAATCCTCTAGACTTAAATAACTTCCCGCAGGTCCCACTGCAGCCCATCCCGCTGGTCCCGTTATGGCTTCCACTTTTAATTGAGGAGCAAAGCGATCCCATGGCCAAAGCTTCATCGCTTTAATACCTTGATCTAACAATTCCTGGGCTAACTCACCAGGTCTATGTAAAGAGTCATCCATATCTGTATACTTTCCAAAATTAATGCAGGTATTGTAAATGGGAATACTATCGCGTGTCTTACCACCTAAAAGTGAATAAATTGGTAAACCTGTGGATTGTCCGAGAATATCCCAGAGTGCAATATCTATAGCTGAAAACGCTCTCATTTCGGCACCGGCATATCCAAAAAAATTAGCACATACAAACAAAGTGTTCCAAATATCTTCGATTTGAAAAGGATTCCTGCCCATAATCAGTGGAGAAGCCATCTCATGAATGATCGCTTCCACAGCTCCAGGGGCATAATATGTTTCCCCTAAACCAACAAATCCTTGTTCCGTCGTAATTTCCACCCAGATAATATTAGGTTGCAACTTCCAACGGTATGTTTCGATTTTTACGATCTTATCTTTTCCTAATTGAGTTGAATTCTTGCTAGAAAAATCCATAATCATCCTCCTTTGTTATCTGATATATACATTTAAATCTTGTATTCCGGTTAACTGTTACCTATTTACTATATTAGAAATTTGTAATATACTTGTCAATATATATTTTCAGTATGCATTAAACGTAACTGTTACTTACACAAAGTCTCTACGGGGTGAACTAGTAATGAAGTTCCATCAATTAATCCAACATCTAAAACAATTAAACATGGCGTATCATGTTATCGAAACAAGACCTTTGGGGAAGTTAGTTACTATTGAACGAGGTGCACGAATGCTTGGTATTTTCCCAGATGAAAGTTGCGACAACCTGCTGTGGACATCGCCAGTATTGATCGACTTGCATAACGCTCAATTACAGTTTGAACATGGTGTGGAATGGAACATCGGTGGCGACCGAACTTGGCTAAGTCCAGAAATCGACTTTAATATTGGTGATCTTGACAATCTTTGGTCTACTTATGCCGTGCAGCCTATCTTTGATCCTGGTAATTATCGTATTCACAATACAAATGAACATTCAATATGTATCATGCAAGTTACTTCACCTATAGCACATCGGACAAATCGCAAAATACCCATGCTCATCAAAAAAGTTTTTCGCGCCAACTCCGATCCAATGAAGTATATTTGGTCTGCTAAGGAATTAAACAACTACTCATTTGTAGGTTTTGATCTGACCACTTCTGTCACCTTGACCGATAATCATAAAACATTACCTCTATCTACATGGCAGCTGGCTCAGTTACCTGCCGGCGGAGAGCTAATCATCCCGACATATGGTAAAGCTGCAGTTCATCATTTTTTTGGATCCGCTGATTCACCAAGAGTTTCTGTTGATCCCCACTTCGTCAATGTAAAGATCGATGCCCAAGAGTCATTTAAGATTTCAATTAAAGTACATTACGTGACTGGTAGAATGGGTTATTATCGTCAAGTGAATGAAAAACAAGCAACCTTGATAATCCGTCACTTCGATACTAAACCTGGCTATGCATACGGTGATGTGTTCGTGCCTAACCTAGATGACCCTGGTCATTGTGTTCAAGCTTATAACGATGACGGAAAATTAGGGGATTTTGGTGAAATGGAATACCATACTCCCTTAATGATGACTAGTAAAGATCAATATTCCCTTGAAGATACTCATGAAACTTTTTGTTATTTTGGCAATATTGAAGTTATTAACAAAATCAGACATATACTGCTCGGCACATAACTTTCATCCCATGAACCCGCTGCATCTAGCTTCCTTCAGATTCCACTTCACGGTGTACACGCTTGCTCTTGGCTAATGGTTGACAACTACTCTCCCCTTAGCGGACTTTCAACAGCTAGCTAAGCACCATGTGTGGCTCAACCTAAATAAGAAAAAAGGACATCTCTGATTTGTCCTTTTTTCTTATTTAGGCCTACATATTAGTTACATATTGAATAGAAAATCAATTCCGAAGTATTTGCATTTTCAAGTCTAATCACGATGCCTTTATTGGCAAGATCAAATCCAGAGCTTATAAACGAATGACTGTAATTATCTAATGTGACCTCGTAGTTTCTCGACAGATCGACTCCTCGGGGCTTCATAATATATTCACACTCCTGAAGAGCGGATCCTAGTCGGAAAAGACCTATGTATCCTTTGCTTTTATTCTTCTCTGCATATTCCAATACACACCATTCAGCTGGAACATCAACCCCTATAAAAGGTGTATGATGATATACTGCTGGCTGGTTATCCATGATCGAACGACAGAACCCAATGGATAGTTCAATATATTTTCGAGTCTTATCGAAGTATACTCCTGAACGTTCAGTATTCTGAGCACCAAATCCAACAAATATCGGTCTAGCAAATAGCGTAATCCGTAAATGGGTATCCAAATCAGTCATTTCATGAGCAAATGTAAAATGGTTATGGTAATAACATAACGCTTCAGGTGGTAAGAACAATGTTAGGGCATTAATCGATCGAATACTACGCGGAAAGTAACTGAAGTCAGATTGGCACCCGTAATGAAATCGAGACATCATCCCCAAATCAAGTCTTCCTCCACCAGCTGCACAACTTTCAAGCAATGTGTCTGGATACTCTTTTAATACACGGTCATATATATTGTAAATCACTTGATAGTGACGCCATGCTTCATTTTCTAGATACCCGTCTTGGAGATGTAAACCACCTTCTGGTACTCTTTGGTTGTAATCTGTTTTATAAAAGTCGAGTTTGTAATCACCAATGATACGTAAAATCGTATCTTCTACGTGCTTTGCAGCTTCAGTGTTTGATAAATCAATCATCTTATAATGACCCGAATTTCCGCTATATTCAGACTTTAATTTCCATTCTGGATGTTCTTTATACGTTTCTGATTCTTCAACTAAACATTCTGGTTCTAACCAGATACCGAATAACATTCCTTTCTTATGAACGTAATCTCGAATCGATCGTATTCCGCCTTTTGGCAAAAAACTACCTTCAAACCAGTCTCCACGCAATTTCCACCATGCACCAAACTCTCTACCGTACCAACCTGCATCTACCATAAATGCTTCAATTCCCATCTCTGCTGCAATATCAATCTCACGCAATATCCAGTCACCTGGTTCTTCAATAACACGACCTGCAATCGTAAAATGTTTCTTCTTAGCTGGATAAGGGGGAATGACAGATTTGCGCAAATGGCCGTACCATTTTTCGACTGCATCATCGATATTACTTCGCATCGGACAAATATGAACTTTCGGTGAAGTTACAGTTTCACCACTTGCAATTACACGCAATGGCTTTGGACCATCTGGACCAATATTAAAATACAAAGATTGATTCACTCGATCCACGGTGAACTCTGCAAAATAATTTTCCGACCAAGCTAATGCAATAAAGTAACATTCACCATTTACTTCATTTCTTATAATAAAATAAGGGTTATAAAACATATTCCCCCTACTTTTTTCAATTCGATAGGTTTCACTTGTCAGGGGTTGCCATACAAAATTACCTTCTTCACCTTGTATCTGTGAACGGAAATATCCTAAACTATATGTATGTTTATTTGAATAATCGTAAGGAATGTTAAAAAAATATTGGTTATGCCAAAGCATTCCTGACAATACTGAAACCTCAGATAGAGCAGCAGGAGAAGCACCTGTATTGGTTATATCTAGTTGCCGTGTAATTACCGATGTGCCATCAAGCGTCGTAATCACTTGCACGGTAATCGGTCTAATATTATGTACGAGCTTGATAACAGCTTCTTCTGTTCCCTCTCGACTCCCTTTTCGTTGAAAGCTATCCGCCCATGTCCATTCGTTATGTAACGATTGCCCGTCAATCACTAAATTAAATGTATTGAGAGGGAACACAAGTGGGTCGTAAGGCTTGGTATGATATACCATATCTTTCATTGGCATATTACTGACGACGATCTCTCGTTGCACTTGACCAGATGAAGATTGATATAATTGGATAAATCTACCATTTTGCAGACATTCTTCAATTACGGTTGTATCAGATACATATCTCACTGTGTCTCTGTCATTGCTCTTATAAAATTTGATTTTCTGATCATTCATTTTCATTCTCTTCCTTCCTTAAACTTGATATAAGAAGATTTAAAATTTGGTTAACCAGATTCCTGTTAACTAAATTTTAATTATATATATTACTTTACCTTCAAAATTTAAGTTGTCAAGAACTATTTGATCATTGATTTGTTCCAGTATCATGAGTTGTCAAGGAAGACGTGCCATGGATGGTGTACAAAGAAAAAGCAAAGTATCCTCTGAATTATGGAGATTCCATAAAGAGAGGATACCTTGATCGCTGTTGAGGATCTCTGGTTTACAGCTGCGAAATGCCCTTTTAAGACAGGTCATTACGAATTGTAATGTACCGGCTTATCTATACACCAAAATCAAAAGTTTAAGATAAACCTCTCTTTCTGATTGTGATGTTTATATAATAATACTCTCCGAGTTCACATGACTGTAATATAAAGTGATATTATCTTCAATAAGATAGAAACTGTTCGTCGATATATCGCTAGATTACAACGGTCATTCATCGCGATGACTTGTGTCTCGTCTCTAAAAACTACACGAACATTGATTTTACATCAAATCATACGTAAAAATACGGTGGCATGGTAATTATCGTTCTTTAGGATACGCATTGAAGGTTTTCGTTTCAATTAACCTTAGTTGCGATTGATATATGTATGTATATCACATGCGTCATCTAATCTATACAAAATACCAATATCAGAATAATGTTAATTTATCCCAACCCATATTGCCCATATTTAACTAAATCATAGAGTCTTTTATTTTGATAAATCCGTTCCTTACCTATTTTCTCAGAAGTAAGAAAACCTTCTTTTTCAAGAGAAGACAGATAATTAACCGCTGTCTTTCTTGTTACCGATAAGCCATTTTCAATATAGACGGTTTTTGTATAAAACTCATAAAATAGCAAATCAATGAGTTCCTTGGAATAAATTTTAGGAAGTTTTTCTTTTATCTCAGCACTCATTGTTTCAACTTCAGTATTGATTCTTTTTACCAACCTCAATGTCTCTTCTGCGGTTTCCTCGATACCTGTAAGAATATAAACAATCCATTCCTCCCAATTCTCATGGGTTCGGACTTCCTGAAGAAGTCTATCATATGCTGATTTATTCCTGATGATATAGCTACTCAAATAAAGGATAGGGCTATCAAGCAATTCCTTTATTATCAAGTAAAGCACATTTATGATTCTACCTGTCCTTCCATTGCCATCATAAAAAGGATGGATACTTGCGAATTGGTAATGGATTACAGCTAGTTTGATCAATGGATCAACATCATTGTAGTCTTCATTGATGTATTTTTCGAGGCATCACTTATCGCTTTATATAGGTCATCATGAGTTGTTATGATGTTTTCAATTGCAGAGCTGTCCTTAGCTTCATTAATCATGACCGCATTTATCAAAATATGTTTATTCGGAATCGTATCTGCATAACCTTTCAGTTCACCCAATGCACGATTGGCTCTTGCCAGTTGCTTTAGCACAGCTTTGGTTTCCAGTTCAGCATTCGGTGGCAACATAGGTAAATTTATATGAGAAAATTTTTTGATTTTCTTGTCCACTTCAAAAATAAGTTCTATTACAAAAAATTCATGAAATCCAACTTATCCAGGGGGATTGGTATCTACGTGCAGATAGATATTCATGCCAGAACAGCGTTTCTATGTTTGCGTAACATCTTCTTTTTCATATGATGCACAATGCTTACTCATCGGGAATATCGTCTTTAGCGTTGTTCCTTTGCCTTTTTTTGAGATGATATCTAATCCGGTTTTGGTGCAACAATTAAAACAGATCAAACATAGTCGCCATATTGTTATTTGACTATGCTATCAAACCAAACATTTTATTGATTAATTATACTTCAGAAAGGCCAGACGAATCATTGCATTCGATCTGCCCTTTTTTTATCATATGCATAACTTCGATTCCGGAAATTGTTTTCTCTGCAGTGCTGAAAGACTTGAATCCCATCATTGGTTTAATGACTTTCTTTGTGAATCGATGATCTTGTTCAATTATATTGTTTAGATATTTCCATTGTCCTTTGACTTTGATCTAGGTTTCATCCGTTCGATAGGAATCGTTAGTCGGTTTCAGGAAGGGACGAATTCGCATGTCTACTTCCGTTTCCAAAATAATAGCCCCATCCCATGTCTTCAATTCAATCATGGTATCATGGATCAGCACTTTGCACCACAACCCGCAAGCTGATGTCCACACAGCTGATCTACCCACAGGACTATCGCATACCCGTCACAATTAGCCTGTCTGATGTGCAAAAGATTAACTTAAATTCAAAAGATTCGAGCATCTAAATCAGAAAGATTGACACTTGAAATCTAACTCCGATGTCAACTCCAACACCGCGGATTCAACCTCCATGCATCCGTCTTCTAGACGTCTATGCATATACACTCGATCTGAATTCACCTCATGATGATGTCTCCTCCCTACTCCATCCATCTAGCGATTCTCGTTATCAAGACATATGAATGGGAGCTCACAAGTGTGTTTTCCCTATCAACAAATCAATTTCATGTCTCGTGTCACACTTTTCATGAATCACCCTTCATTCACCATATATCGCACCAATCACGAGGAATATTACGGATTACTGTAGACTGGTGTTGTAATCAGCTGTGCTTTTATGTATGATTAGAAACTGTTGTAATTATATGTAGTATATAGCTTATATTGTTTATTCGAAAGGACGGTGCTTTGGCTTCATTCGTGATTCCACATGCTGCGATTGCGCGTGGATATTGGGTAGAACAACACGGAATGCACCTTCCACATTTTCAAATTTGGATTTCTTCATGAAACCTTTATAACAACTCATCATTTTGCTAATACCTGTTCCATAAGCTTCAATCAACTTCATCCTATAAAAAAGATTTGCGAGTTTCTCATTTCTTGGCTGTGAAGCCCCCAACATCACTGCTTCTAGTGACAGTCCTGAAACCAATCCACCTAAAGAAATAATTTCTCAACAATTCGTATAAAGGTTAATCAAAGTACTCCCCCTAAATGAATACTCCCGATGGACTATTGCGTTCAATAATGCTTCACGTATCGCCTCATCGAGATAATCACGTTCGTCTATGCGCAACAAATTGTGAAAAGTCGCTTTTGTGCCATTATAGAAGTCAATCGTCTGATATGAATCGTTCAGCTGTTTGAATATCGAACCGCTAAATTCTTTTCTAACTTTAAATATTAATTTATCTGTACCTTGAAATATTACAAACTTAATTGAATGCTTGCATTGATCCGACACCAATAGTCCCATATTGCTATATACATCATCCTCGTGAATCCGTCTAGATTTGGTGTTATATTGAATTACATTTTCATCGTATTTCTATTGATCATATCAATTAGTATTTGCATCCTGTAGAAGTATATGATGAATAAAGTTCGCAACTATTCATGGCCTTTGTCTTCCGTGGTTTTTTTAATCCATAGTTGTAATTCATTCAATTCTTTTGGGTGGTGGATTGTGGATCTCATATAAGCGATATCCAATTGTTCAAAATACATGATGAATAGTCGATAACCCCATTCGCGATCTACGCCAGATTGCCAATGAATAGCTGATCTTAGTCGATCTAGTATGATGTCCTCTAAGCCAATCACGTATATCGTCTTTTCACCGATTAGAAGTTCAGTTACTTTTCCATAATCACCTGTAAGTTCATTACTTGGAATTTCTAATGAAATACCAAGCTTCGGATGAATCCAATCCTTACCCACTTTTTCGAATTCAAGTTCTTGTAAAATCATTTTTGTCTGTTCCAAACCATTTAGCACAAAACCTAAATCATGGGTCATGTAACCATTCATTGAATAAATCTCAACAGACAAACCACCAACTACAATCGGCTTGATGTTGTATTCCATCAGCACTTCAGTAAGAATAGCTGCCGTATGAATCATTTTCTCGAATTTATCTTTATTTTGTAATTGCAACATTTCATTTTTGGCTTTTTGAAAATCTGGCAATCGTTAACACCCGCTTCTTAGGATCATAGGAGAATGTACCTTCTGCTTTAGCTCGTTCTATACATTGACGCATGACAAGATTTAGTGCTCGGATTTCATCTTCATCTCTAGGACGGGTTCTCTTCATCAACCAACCCTCTTCTTTGGACTCAATACGAAAACGATTTACCTCGTTATCCACCGATTGTCGCTTTGCATCAATAAAGTTCTGTAGCTCGGTTATAGTGAATTTACGCATAAGTGTCTCACTCATCCCCCTTCTAAGTAATCATATTACCATGATTATACCGATGCCCTCTAGTAAATTCTAGTAGTTACCGATTGATTCGAATCTTGTTGTACACGACAAGAAACCCTGCGCCTTGCATCATGTCTCCTGGCTGCACCTCGAATACTTCTAGTATTTGGCTAATACGAAATGAGCTCTGAATTTGGGGTTGTCTCTCAACATCGAAGATTTGCAAATCCAGTTGTTCATAGCTCTCTTCATTCGTCCCTTTTGCGAATTCAGTTTTCCTTAAATCGCTTGTCACCGAAGCGATGGCTCGAATGACAAGTCCATAATCCTGATGCAGACCGGAACTGTAACCCGTGATTTCACAATTAGACATGTCCACACATATGTAGATCGTTTGTGGTCTTAACGTATTGATTCGATTGGACAAGTTGGCATATGGAAGCGAACCTTAATGAATGCATCACACGATTCATTCATTAAGGTTATCGTGAACTATATTTGTGCGAACCATCGCAAGAAGGCATCTTTGCCGATAGACCACAGGTGCAGTCATTGAATCCCTTTCCCTCGAGAATGGGCTGGATGTATTTGTCCACTCTTGCCTCTCGCGTTTTGGATTGTTTGGCTGACGAGAAATGAAGTAGGTATGCTCTTTGCCGCCCTGGCGTCAGTGCTTGAAAAGCGGTTCTTAAGTCAGGGTTGTCATTTAATTTATTTTGAAATTCATCAGGAATTGTGAATTCATCTGTCTTTTTGTAATTCACTTGTAAGCCGGCTTTCTCTACTTCAATCGCTTCTTGAATATAAGCGATCAAGATGGCTTCCATGTTCACGATTTCCCGAACATGGGTGAACCGAATCACGCGTCCTGCTTGCGTATGCTCTCCAGGTTGCTCTAGAATACTATGCGCATCTTGTAATAAAGCACCTTTGAAAAAACTAAGTATACAGTTATCTTTAAATCCACTTATCATCACAATGTTACTGTGCTCCAACGTGTAACAAGGCTGACCCCACTTCAGTTCTTCAATGAGCTGACAGTCAAGTACGATAGATCTTAGTTTGCTAAATTCGATCTGCCATTGATGGGCTTTACGAAGAAATTCATCTACTTTAGGATTCATTCTATTCATGTGTATACTCCTGATTCACTTATTGCATGTACGATCTAGTGTTGTGCTCTATTATAGCAAACATTGTGCTTGATTAATGATTAATGATTAATTATTAATTATTAATTATTAATTATTAATTATTAATTATTAATTATTAATTATTAACTAATTATAGTATTTAATTACTTCATCATCGATTATAATTTAACTTAACAGAGTATTTATTGTAATTATGTAAACTATGTTTTCGATTTATTTAGCACTT
>CAMCVV010000012.1 GCA_945881905.1 Paenibacillus alvei | reverse complement strand
TTCTTCTCTAATCGATCCAAATGGCCATGAACTGTTGAACTTGATGCGAGTCCAACAGCTTCTCCTATTTCTCTAACTGAAGGGGGGTAGCCTTTATATTTGACTTCGCTTTTAATGAATTCCAAAATCGATTGTTGACGATTTGAGATTTTACTCAACAAAATCACTCCATTTTTTGTAATTATATTTGAAAGTATAACATAGAACTCGAGTTCGTACAAACATAAGTTCTATTTTCTTGTTGACACAAACATTTGTTCGTGTTATTCTTTGAATAGAACAAATGTTCGATGGGGAGGGTTTTATCATGTATAGATCATATTCTACTTCATATGCTAATCGTAAGAATAATCAATCAATAGCAGGTGTACGTCATGTTATGAACCATAAATTAAAGAAAATCGTGATATTTACTTTATGTATCATTATTTCTTCTTTATCGTTTGGTATGATCGTTAAAGCATATGCAATGAATACTAGCGAGACCAGTACCATTGTTCAACAAACGACTTCAACTGATAACGAAACGGTAGTCAACTCTTCCTTAAGCAGCAATGAATCATTCATTCGGCTTGTTGTACAAAATGGAGATTCGTTATGGTCTATTGCATCATTATATAAACCTGATAAAGTAGATATTCGTTCTTATGTGCTTACCATCAAGAAATTGAATCAACTCACTTCAAGTATGATTGAAGAAGGACAAGTGCTACACTTACCTGCAAGTCAAGGATAATTGCTAAATGCATCGCATGTATAGGTAAGCTCGGACACGCCGATGTGCTGTGTCTTTTTTTATTTCGTTTTCATGTAATCCTTTCTAATCATATGACAAAAATACCTATATTTCGTATAGAGTTAACTATAATTCTTGACAATGTGTTTAAGCGATGGCAAAGTAAGAGAGAACTTCTTTGTATGGATGGGAGATAATGACGTTGAGTATTGATATGAGTATATGTATAGCAAGAATAAATGAACTTGCACGCAAATCTAAAGAAGTCGGTTTGACAGAAGAAGAACGAGTGGAGCAAAAAAATCTTCGAAACCAATATCTCGAAATATTTCGATCTGCTTTTAAAGCTCAATTAGATTCAATAGAAATCGTAGATAATGAAAAATAACATAGGTGATGAAGACAACTAATAGAGGAGGATTATCAGCATCATGACGTTAAAAGCACTAATATTCGATTTAGACGACACCTTAATTTGGGATGAGCGTAGTGTGAAAGAAGCCTTCCAAGCAACATGTCATGATGCTTCGCGATACGCTGTTGTAGACCCTGAGGCGTTAGAGCTTGCTGTTCGTAAGCAAGCACGACTCCTGTATGAATCATTTGACACATATGCATTTACACAAATGATTGGGATCAATCCATTTGAAGCACTATGGGCTCATTTCACAGAAGGTGAAGATGAGAGTTTTCGAAAGTTGCAACAGCTTGCTCCACAATATCGCAAAGACGCATGGACGAGAGGGTTATTAGCAGTAGGCATTGATCAACCAATGCTGGGCTTGCAGCTCGCTGAGTTATTTCCGGAAGAGCGAAGATCCCGACCTCTCGTATATGAGGAAACGTATGCAGTTCTTGATCAGTTGAAAGATCAATACCAGTTACTGCTCTTAACCAACGGATCTCCTGATTTGCAAAAAGAAAAAATAGCTTCGTTTCCTCGATTACGCAGTTATTTTGATCATATTGTGATTTCCGGTGAATTTGGTGAAGGGAAGCCTGCTACATCGATATTCAAACATACCTTATCGTTAGCTCAGGTGGATGCACATGAAGCCATCATGATTGGTGATAAGTTGACAACAGACATAACAGGCTCCCATCAGATGCATATGACGAATATATGGATCAATCACCATCATATCCACAATAATGGACATATCCAACCTATACATGAAGTGTCTCGGTTGAACGAGATTATTCCGATCATCGCAACGTATGGTAACACGAATACCCATTGATCTTCACGTGAGGTCACGGTTCAGTTCAGTGGGTAGGTGTGATGGAATCTACATTCATTGTTCAATTCATTGGGCTTGTTTATGCTTGAACAAATTCGGAGTCTTCTACATTGTGAGCAATCCAACCATCTTTTTCGATAAACAGTCGGACAGCTACAATTTGTCGTTGATCCATCAAGGTGAAGAAGTGATTCGTATGTTCAGGAACAGAAATCACATCGCCTGCTTCTAACTCGATGTCGAAGTAACCGATGTCATCTTTGCCTTTGATCACAAAAATTCCTTGTCCACCAACAATCGCTCGTATCTCATCTTCTGTGTGTGTATGCACTTGTTCGAATTTCTTTAACAGCTCTTCAATATGCGGTGTGGCATCTGATAAACTAATGACATCCCAGATTTCGTAGCCTCGTCGTGAAGCCAAGTCTTTGATTTCACGATCGAAAGTAGTTAAGATTTGAGATTTCTCATCATCAGTTAAACTGAATTTCTCTCGCAGTGCAGGGGATAATTGGCTCATCTCCCATTTCTCAAAAATAACGTCTTGACGATCCAAAAAAGCTTTGACTTTACTTTGATCGTGAATGCGCTCACTGGTGTTACGGATTCGTATTTGTGCCATAGTTGTACCTCTTTTCGATAATTATTCGTTCAATACTCATTATTATATATAGATTGTGTAGTCATGTCGATGTCTATGTCTGAATCCTAAGGGTTCATTCACTATTCCGATACATTTGATGGGAATAGTTCGTATATTTCTTTCATTCGTTATCATATTCTGTTAAACTTAGCATGGATTGTTTGACAATATCCTCGAATCTTGAATTGGTTTGAAGCTGAAAGGAAGTCTAAACATGGTAAAGCCATCTTTAATTGAACAATTAAAGAAAAGAATCCTGATCATGGATGGTGCTATGGGCACTATGATTCAGAAGGAGGATTTAACTTCTGAAGATTTTGGTGGCGAAGCGCTAGATGGATGCAATGAGATGCTTGTTCTCACGCGTCCTGATGTGATACGTTCTATTCACGAAGCATACCTCGCGGCAGGAGCGGATTTGATTGAGACCAATACATTTGGTGCGACAAGTATTGTATTGGCCGAATATGATTTGCAAGATCAAACACGCGAAATCAATAGAGTTGCTGCGCAACTTGCTATTGAAGCAGCACATACATACAGTACTCCGGAATGGCCACGTTATGTGATTGGAGCTATGGGACCTACTACGAAGACACTCTCTGTAACAGGTGGTGCTACGTTCGCTCAAATCGAAGAAAGTTATTATGAACAAGCATTAGCTCTAGTCGAAGCAGGTGTAGATGCTTTGTTATTAGAAACTTCGCAAGATACATTGAATGTCAAAGCAGGTAGTATTGGGATTCGTCGTGCATTTGCTAAATTAGATACCACATTACCGATCATGATTTCTGGAACGATCGAACCCATGGGTACAACATTAGCTGGTCAAAATATCGAATCTTTTTATATTTCACTCGAGCATTTAAAACCAATCTCCATCGGACTCAATTGTGCGACAGGACCTGAATTCATGCGTGATCATATCCGTTCGCTTTCGACAATTGCCACCACATATATTAGCTGCTATCCGAATGCGGGTTTACCTGATGAAGATGGACATTACCATGAATCACCGGAATCACTAGCTAAGAAAATGGCTGATTTCGCTGAACAAGGTTGGATTAATATTGCCGGAGGATGTTGTGGAACTACGCCAGAGCATATTCGTGTATTGCATGAAACCATGAAAGCTTACCCACCTCGTGCACTTGTTGGTTCACATCCGTCTGCAATTTCAGGAATCGAATCGTTATACATCGAGAATGAGAATCGCCCTTACTTAGTTGGCGAAAGAACGAATGTGCTCGGTTCACGGAAATTCAAAAGACTTATCGCGGAAGGGAAATATGAGGAAGCTTCAGAAGTGGCTCGTGCTCAAGTGAAAGGCGGAGCTCATGTCATTGATATTTGTTTGCAAGATCCTGATCGAGAAGAATCGCAAGATATGGAGAGTTTCTTACAGCTTGTCGTCAAAAAAGTGAAAGTACCAATCATGCTTGATTCTACAGATCATCACGTTCTCGAGCTAGGTCTGACTTATATCCAAGGAAAATCAATCATTAATTCGATTAATCTAGAAGATGGCGAAGAGAAGTTCGAGAAAGTCATTCCGTTGATTCATCGTTATGGAGCAAGTGTAGTTGTAGGGACGATTGATGAGAAAGGACAAGCGATATCTCGTGAGGACAAGCTTCAGGTCGCGCAGCGTTCGTATGATCTTCTTGTTCATCAGTATGGGATGAACCCAGAGGACATTATATTTGATCCATTGGTATTTCCAGTAGGCACAGGTGATCAGCAATATATCGGTTCAGCGAAAGAAACTATCGAAGGAATTCGACTGATTAAAGAGCATCTTCCTTTGGCAAAGACGATTCTCGGATTAAGTAATGTATCATTTGGCTTGCCTGAAGCAGGTCGTGAAGTTCTGAATGCTGTATACTTATATCATTGCACAAAAGCAGGACTCGATTATGCGATCGTTAACACAGAGAAACTAGAGCGGTACGCTTCGATTCCTCAAGTAGAGCGTGAACTTTCAGAAAATCTCATTTATCATACGGATGACCGGACTTTAGCTGATTTCGTTGCTCATTTTCGAGTAAAGAAAATAGAAAAGAAAGAACACATTTCTCTTCTAACGCTTGAAGAACGTTTGGCTTCTTATGTCATTGAAGGCACCAAAGAAGGACTGATCCCTGATTTAACTATAGCTATGCGCGATGCATCTCCTCTTGAAATTATTAACGGGCCTTTAATGAAAGGTATGGAAGAAGTAGGTCGTCTGTTCAATAATAATGAACTTATCGTCGCAGAAGTCTTGCAAAGTGCTGAAGTGATGAAAGCATCGGTTTCTTTTTTAGAACCTTTCATGGAGAAGAATGAAACTTCCCTCAAAGGGAAAATTATGCTCGCAACAGTAAAAGGTGATGTGCATGATATCGGCAAAAACTTGGTTGAGATTATTTTGTCGAACAATGGATACCAAATCGTGAATTTAGGGATCAAAGTACCTTCTGAACAAATCATTGAAGCTTATCAAAGAGAGAAACCTGACGCGATTGGTTTGTCTGGTCTATTAGTGAAATCAGCACAGCAAATGGTGTTGACAGCTCAGGATTTGCGAAATGCTGGAATTGATGTACCGATCCTTGTGGGTGGAGCTGCTTTAACGCGGAAATTCACCAAAACACGGATTTCTCCTGAATATAATGGTATTGTTCTGTATGCCAAAGATGCCATGGATGGACTAGATCTCGTAAACCAATTAAGTCAACCTGAGCAACGAAAAAGATTGATTCAAGAGCTTCGTGAAAGTAAATCTTCAGATGTGTTGGCATCTCATCCGAATGAAGTTCCCGTTCTCCCTCAACTGACGAGAGTATCGTATTCACGAGTTGCTACAGACGCCCTTGTGCGGATTCCTCCTGATCTAGATCGTCATGTGCTCAGAGATTATCCCATCACGCATTTGTTGCCTTATGTCAATATGCAGATGCTGTTAGGTCATCACTTAGGTCTCAAAGGGAAAGTCGAGCAATTATTATCAGACCAGGACACGAAAACACTACAGCTTAAAGCAACAGTAGATGAAATTCTAGATCTAGCTAAACGAGAAGGAATCATTCGTGCGAAGGGGATGTATCGATTTTTTCCTGCACAAAGTCGGAATAACGACGTCTTGATCTATGATCCACTCGATCGCTCGAAAGTGCTTCATACGTTCACATTTCCACGGCAAGATAAAGAACCATTCTTATGTTTAGCGGATTATCTCAAGTCAGTTGACAGTGGCGAGATGGATTATGTCGGATTTCTTCTTGTTTCCACTGGATTTGGGATTAATGAACTCGCTAAATTATGGAGAGATCGCGGTGATTATCTGTTATCACATGTGCTACAAGCTTCTGCACTAGAGTTAGCAGAAGGATTCGCTGAGCGTCTTCATCAAATCATGAGAGATGTATGGGGAATTGCCGACTTCCCCGATATGACGATGCAAGAACGTTTTGGAGCGAAGTATATCGGGCAACGGTTCTCATTTGGTTATCCAGCATGTCCGAGCTTAGATGATCAAGCCCCATTGTTTCAACTGCTGAAACCTGAGGATATAGGTGTAGCGCTCACAGAATCATTCATGATGGAACCTGAAGCTTCCGTATCGGCTATTGTATTTGCTCATCCCGAAGCACGTTATTTTAATGTAGACAAAGTTTAATTGCATAGATTGGAGTTTACCTCGTGGAATTATTGTTTTTAGGTACAGGAGCAGGAATGCCTTCTCGGCAACGAAATGTAAGTTCAATCGCACTTAATTTGCTGATCGAACGCGATTCTTTTTGGTTATTTGATTGTGGTGAAGGTACGCAACATCAAATTTTACGTTCTTCCGTAAAGTTGAGTAAAACAGATAAGATCTTCATTACGCATCTGCATGGGGACCATCTGTATGGATTGCCAGGATTGTTAGCGAGTCGAGCGTATTCAGGTGGTGACGAAGAACGGCTGACGATCTATGGGCCACAAGGTATCAAGTCTTATATAGAACTTAGTTTATCAGTAAGCGAATCGCACTTGAATTATGAGATCGACATCATTGAAATTACAGAGGACGGGATACTCTTCGAGGACCAGCGGTTTCGTGTAGAAGTTGCAGCACTTAAGCATCGCATCCCTTGCTATGGCTATCGAATCACTGAACTAGATCAACCCGGTAAACTGGATTCAGCGAAACTACAGGCCTTGCGCATTCCTTCTGGACCGATTTATCGTCAACTGAAGCAAGGCAAGGAAATCCAACTTGAAGATGGCAGATGGATCGATGGCAAACAATTCATCGGACCGACGATCCGTGGTCGAATCGTAACGATACTTGGTGATACACAGTATTGTCAAGGTTCCCTTCACCTAGCTCAAGGAGCAGATGTACTTGTGCATGAAGCTACGTTCGCTAAAGACCGACAACCACTTGCTGTCGCTTATGACCACGCAACTTCGTTCGATGCTGCTCGCACCGCACAAGAAGCACAAGCTAAAGTGTTAATTATGACGCACATCAGTTCACGCTATCAAGATGATGAAGTCGATATCTTATTGAAAGAAGCCAAAGAAATTCACGCTCACAGTTACCTCGCGCATGATTTCTGGAGTTATCAGATTCAGCGGCCAGATCAATTGCTGTAAAAAGGAGTGAGGTATGCGAGGTTTTGCTATCATTTTCGCTTATTATGGATTGGGTGTTTTACTTGAACATACACTGAAGCTTCCGTTACCTGGGAATGTTATAGGTTTATTGTTGTTTACCATTTCGTTGTTCACGAAAATAATCCCGTTCACTTGGGTAGAGTCTCCAGCGAAATGGTTCAATCGACACATGCTATTCTTCTTTACGCCTTTTGTTGTCGGGACCATGATGTTTTTTTCGATGATCGCGCAGCAAGCAGTATCCATCATCGGTAGTCTCGTGATTTCTACGCTTGTTGTGCTGGTCGTGACAGGTGGGGTCACAACGTATCTAGAGAACAAACAAAAAAAGCGAAGTGATTCGTTATGAGTATGGAGCTCATCACGAATCATCCCTTGTTCGGCATTGTCCTCAGTATACTCGCGTATACGCTAGCGCAATCGCTGTATCGTCGTTGGCTATGGATACACCCTTTATTCATATGCAGTGGGAGCATTATCGTGTTCTTGGTGGCAATGCAGATTCCTTATGAAGCTTATGAATCAGGTGCGAAATATATTTCGGTATTACTCGGTCCTGCAACTGTTGCGCTAGGCGTGCCTCTCTATCAGCATCGTGCATTGATTCGCAAACACTTGAGGATCATCTTACCTGCAATCATCGTGGGTTCGCTTGCGGGTCTAATCAGTGTAATCGTACTTGTGGGTTTGTTGTCTGGATCTAGAGAGATCTTGCTTGCACTCCTGCCCAAGTCAGTGACTTCACCGATCGCTATCGAAATTGGACGTCGACTCGGTGCAATCCCTGAACTATCTGCTGTATTCGCTGTATTGACTGGCTTATTAGGCAGTATGTTTGGTGCGACATTACTTCGTTCATTAGGAATAAAAAGTGATTTGGCGATAGGCATAGCTATAGGTACAGCTTCACATGGGATTGGTACAGCGAAAATCATTCGGGAATCTGCAGTTCTGGGAAGTTTGAGCAGCTTTGCGATGGCATTGGCAGGAATCCTCGTATCGCTCTTATTTATACCGCTCTATTATTTATTCTAAGACCACGTTGCACAGAAGCTTCTGATGAATCTGCAAGTCTATGGGCTACATAGGCTGCATAAGCTACATAGCTAACAGGCTACATTAGCTACACAGCCGACGCACATAATGGGTTAGCGATGAAACGCTTGACCGAAATCGCCTTCATAGAGAGATTCGGTGATCGGACGTCGCGAACTGGGAAGTTCTCGTTCTTGGAATTTCTCTGACAATGTTGCTTTATCCCCTTGGTAACCCACAGCAATGACTGCGTGTATCGCATAGTCATCAGGAATATGTAAATCAACACGAGCTTGTTGTTGATTAAATCCAGCCATAGCATGTGTAATCAGTCCTTGGTTCGTTGCTTCGAGAGCCATATATCCCCAAGCAGTTCCCGTATCCATTGCATGACTTCCACTCGGTTGACCATTGGGACTGAGCGTATAAGAGAGAAGTAATACAAGCAGAGGTGCCTGATCACACCATTCACGGTTAGAAGGAGCAATGAAAGCGTGAAATTTCGCGCGATCCTCAGGTGTTCGAGCAATCAAGAAGCGCCATGGTTGGAGATTGCTACTAGACGGGGCCCATCGCGCTGCTTCTAGAATACTTAACCAAACCTCTTCAGCTACGTCTTCTTGAGAGAATGCACGTGGTGACCATCGTTCTAGGAATAAAGGATGGATTTCATAATCGGGCGTGCGCGTGTTTTCGATTCCGGATAGGTGTTGTGCAGACATGAGATCATTCCTTTCTGTTATTTGTGTGTGTTCGTGAGTTCGTGCTTCGTGACCATTGCGGCGGTCATCAATCCACTGATGGTGACCATAGGTGTACCTCCACCGGGATGAGTCGACCCTCCCGAGTAATACAACCCTTTGATTTTCTTGTCTTTTAACGTGGGTCTTAGAAACGTCTTGAACAATCCATGCGAAGCTTCGCCATATAACGCTCCATCGACAGCTCCACTCAGCTGAGCGATATGATGAGGGCCATACGTTTGTGATACCTCGAGGTGTAGGGAAAGATCACGTAACCCCCAACGGTGTTGGAGGATATCTAGCATACGCTGGGCATATGCTCCTTCCCATTGTGTCGAGGACTGTTGATTTCCATTATACCCTTGGGACGGGACGGAATACCCTTGGGATGAGACGGAATGCGCTTGTGCTGGAACGTTCACTAAGATATATAGATTACTTCCTGTGCCATGACGAGCTCGTGCTGGTTCATGGTGTGCCGAATTACAGATGTAGATTGCAGGGTCTTGTGGCCATGCATGTTGATCGAAGATTTACGTAAAATCATGACCGTAGTGTTCAGGATAAAATAAATTATGGTGTTCGAGCTGAGCATACTTCTGCTTCACGCCAGCAAGCAGTAACGAACCAGAAGAAGATAAAGTTGTCTGTGCGCGCAGTTCCTCCAACGCATACCGCAGCACGCGATCTTCAGGGGATAGCAGGTGAAGCTGAGTCGCGAAGTAGTCCACATTCGAAATCACGAAATCTGATTCAAGCACATCGTTGGCTAAGCGAACTCCTTGTGCACGATGATGGCGAACGAGGATTTGCTCTACTGCAGTCTGCTGGATGATCTTGACGCCTTTCTTGCGAGCAAGACGCTCTAACGCTTCAATTAATCGATAGTTGCCTCCTCGAATATAATACACACCGCGCACAAGTTCAAGGTAAGCAATCATCGCTAAGGTAGCAGGTGTATGATAAGGCGAAGAACCGACGTAAGTCGCGTAGCGATTCATCATAGCAAGTAATCGCGGATCATCGAAGAAGCTTCTGTGGAATGCATCTAGAGTTGTTAAGGGATGTACACGTGTGATCGCGCTCAGCAAGGGAATAGATACGAAATCAGTCCATTCTGTAAATGACCTAGAAAAGAAGTGTTCTTCGGAGATCTGATACATCTTCGTGATTTCTTGAAGATAACGCTCGAACCCTTGACGATTGGCTGCGGATACGAGGGACAATTGCGCTTGCATATGCATAGGGTCTCGCGATAAGTCGATAACGCTGCCATCACTGAAGAAATTCCGACTATTGATCATCAGAGGTTCAAACACCAACGCAGGATCGAGTGGTTCCCCTGCTTCAGCAAACACCCGCTCAAAAATCCATGGCATCGTGATCGTCGATGGACCAAAGTCGAATCGATAATCCCCCAACGTGACGTCTTGTAATTTACCACCTAATGCAGGGTTACGATCGATGAGGGTCATATCTGCACCATGGGTTGCAAGTTGAATCGCTGCTACAAGTCCACCGATGCCACCTCCTACTACAATTCCTTTGGCTGTATGATTCATCTGCGGTACACCCTGCCTTTCCATGTGTAACCTTGTTTGGTGACATATAAATACCAAGAACGCATAGCGATACTGATTAAACCGATAAAAGAGAAGGGAATGAACCAAAACCAAGCACCGCGCGTACCGAATCGGCGGTCGACAGTGAATTTCTGCAAACAACTCAACAAGTAACAGACGAACAAGATTACACTGGCTGTCAAGCGCTGAGTGCTTAATGCAACGAAAGAACCGAACAAAGGAAACACATACACCACCGTATAAAAGCCAAGCAATCCGAACAACAACACCGTAGAAGCACCTAATCCGAGGAACATATTTTTGCTGAAACCTTGCCAGACATCACGAGGTTTCTCATACATGTCACAAGCTACATAAGGAGTAATATCGACCAAGTATGCTTTTCGTTTCGATTTTTTGATGGCTTTGGCCATCTCCATATCTTCAACAATCGCTTGGCGATGAGCGAGGTGTCCACCAATCGCGTGATACGCTTCTGCACGAAATAACATAAAAGCGCCATGAGCTGCAATCAAGCGAGGATTTAAGCTTGTGGCGACATAACGAAGCGGAAGATGCAGGACAATGACAAAAAACAACAACGGTAAGATAAGCCAACCTATCGCGTGATGAGTAAGCACTTGAGGGAAACCGGTAAGCAAAGCTGCTTGTTGTGCATGAAGCGTAGTCACCATCGAGCGGAGCATGTTCGCTTGATGAACGGTGTCTGCATCAGTGAACAGATACAGTTCTCCTTGTGCGGATTGAGATAATTGATGACAGGCATGGCATTTCCCGATCCAACCAGAAGGGAGCTCAGCTCCATAGGTTCGTTGTAGATGCGGATAACGTTGTTGAAGTTGATCTAGAATTCGCGGGGTCAAGTCTTCCGAACGATCATCTAGACAGATCACTTCAAAACAAGGATAATCTTGTTCAAGTAAGCTAACGAGGCAACGTTCAAGTCCTCTTTGTTCATTGCGAGCAGGAACAAGGATGGATACGAACGGAAGTGATGTCGCACGCTCAGCTGTTGTCGTATGTAGATGTGGTTCCCCAATCGAAGCTGTTGTCGTATGTAGATGTGGTTCCCCAATCGAAGCTGTTGTCGGATGTAGATGTAGTTCCCCAATCGAAGCTGTTGATGCACTCGCAGCTTTCGGCCATTGCTTCGCATTATACATGACCCAAACAGTGAGGAGCACGTGTACACTAAGTAGACTCAGAAGGAACAGATCAGCAGCAGATAAGCTTCCAGTCCAGGTGTCGAATACAGCGTCGAGCAGGTTTTCAAACTTTTGTGCTAACATGGTTCACATCCTTTAGTGATGTTCCACACGGTCATGTCGAAGTATATGCGGAAAACGATCGCGTGTGGGTGCTAATCCGGTCCATATGGGATGGAAGTGATCCACTTGGTGGTGCAAAACATCTTCACGTAAGCGGTCTAATTGTTGCGTAAGCACATCCTGTGCATAAGTGAGTCGCTCACTGCGAGAGCGCGAAGCTAACTGTGCTTCAGGTAAGGGAGTGCCGAATTCTATGTATATGTCGGGTTGTCGCACGAGCCCATAACTGTAGTAAAAGGTAACAGGAATCCACTGGGCATGGACACATTTCTCCAACAAATAACCGATTCCTGGTAGAAAGGTAAGCGGACGCGATTCTTGGTGAAATACATCCCCTTGCGGGAAAATCCATACAGATTGATCAGGTTCTTGCAACAAGCCTACCGTATAATCGAGAGATTGCTTGATGTCACGCAACGACTTGCGATTGATCGAATACACCCCTAATTTGCGGAAGAACGGGAATTGCTTCAACCCTTCTTCAGACATCATGCCATGCGCTTGTTGACGCAGCAAAGAATAATTCAATTGGAAAATCAGAAGGGCATCCCACCAATTGCTGTGGTTTACATAATATACAGTCGGTCGTTGAAGTTGAATCTCAGATGAAGGCATTCGTATATAGATACGGTGAAATGATTGGAACAGTAGCCAGCGATTGAGCACATTGAACGTATGTTCAAACATGCGACGCTTCTGTGCAACGATCATCAGGGTTCACTCCTTCGGTGCAGAGGATGCCAGTATTTCCTGCATACAAGTAGGATGCCTAGAAGCAGAAGATTGATCAGCACAGCAAACCATAAGGCATGCTGAATCGCAATCGTAATGAATAGCATTTCCAAAGTGACCAGAATGAGTAAAAGCGGTTGGTGCCATATCGTTTGCAGCAACGACCACCAGGTAACACGTCTTACATTTGATCCAACCGAATACGACAAGGGGTACTCCTGGTTATCCATGAATAGGTGAGTAGGTAGATATCGATTCGTCAGGAGTAATATGACAAATGAAGTAATCCACCAGGAAGCAAAGTTGGTCCACGGAACTTCGTAAAACGATAGAACACCTGCAGTTTCCCACAACCAATACGCTTGAACCACAGCAACAGGGTCAAGTAATACATCGATCGCTACAGCACATAAGGCAGCAACAGCAATTCCACTGAAGCGTTGATTCGGTACGATCCATCGACTGAGCAGTATGATCATGCACCAAGCAAATGGAATCGCTACAGGTACCCCGAAGAGGAATGGCGCGAATTGCTCTGTATACGCATATGTCCCAAACCAAAGCCCTGTGTGAACACCGAACCATTCACTGAATAAGGATATACCCCCGCATAGCAGGAAATAGCTGCCCATCTGACGCAAGCCCACTTGGCGATAAAGCCAAAACAAAGCGGTGATGCCAGCTAAAATCAAATATACGCCATTCGCCCAAGATAACCAGCTCGGGAGCGTTGAAGTGACGATCAGCACATACCCGCACAGAAACCAACCCATATAGATACGCTTGAGCATTCGCATTACGATAACTGCCTTTCGGAGTCAAGTTGTACTTGTTCTTTTTTCCATGTATCAGAGTTGAACATCAGCGAAAGCATGAGGATGATTTTCTTGGAATTGGAGACACGAATGCGTTCTGTGAATACATCCCCTTGACGATCCATCGCTTTAACCAAAATTTGTCGATATATGTAACCTGCTGCAGTGAGCGAGGTACGTGAATCACGTGGATAATACCTATGTGAGGACATACCTTCTTGATAATATGATTCAGCCGTATGAGCTAAATGGTGAAAAAGCGGTTGCCATGCTTGCGCTTGCGTACCCTGAACAATGTCACTTTCTCGATAGCCGAATTCACGCATCAAGACTTGAGGCAAATAGATGCGACCACGTGTATAATCTTCTGCAACATCACGCAAGATGTTGGTAATTTGCATAGCGATTCCTAGCTTGATGGCTTTCTCTTTCAAAACTGGCGTGACGTTCTTCGTCAATATCGGCAAAAGCATGAGTCCTACAGTTCCTGCAACGAGATAGCAGTAGTGCAGTAAGTCCTCCATCTTCTCGAAACGATGGATCGTGAGGTCCTGACGTTGCCCTGAAATCATGTCCCAGAACGGCAAAGGATCCATATGGAAACGTTTGAAAGCATCATCAAGTGCAATCCAATGCGGATGGTCATCGGGTGTTCCTTGCAAGCAACGTGTGAATGCTTGTTCATATGTAGCTAAACATTCATCAGCTTGATCAGGAGTCTCATCGACAATATCGTCCACTGTGCGACAAAAAGCATATACGGCCCAAACAGCGTTCCGTTTATCGATAGGTAGTATGGAAAAAGCGTAATAGAAGCTAGAAGAATGACTTTTGACGACTTGTTCGCAGACGTTGTAAGCTTGAGCTAGTTTCATGTCATCACCTCATCAAATATAAATGAAAATAATTTCATTAATTGATATAATAAGATATAAATAATAAAACAATCAAATAGTCAAAAGTTGTTTATCCCTAACAAAGAATTTATTTCATTATCTCATACTCTATACAGGGGAGCAATCATCGAATGCATGGAATGAATAGAGTGAATCGAAAAGTCGTGGTTATAGGCGCAGGACCAGGCGGACTTACTGCAGCGATGCTGCTAGCTCATCAAGGATGTGAAGTGAACGTATTCGAGAAACAATCGTATATCGGGGGTAGAAATTCACCACTGCACATAGGTGACTATACGTTTGATCGTGGACCCACGTTCCTCAATATGCCTCAAGTGCTTGAAGAAGTGTTTCAAGAAACAAAGCGCAATGTTCATGATTACTTGAAGTTAATTCCGATTGATCCGATGTACCGCTTAGTGTTTGAAGGCGTTGAATTTGATGCACATCGCGTTCGAGAGCAGATGATTGCTGAAATCAAGCGTTGTTTTCCAGGAGACGAAGGTGGCTATGATCGATTTATGGAGCAAGAAGCAGTGAAATTGCGTGCGTTGTCACCGATTCTACAAAACAAACACGATTCGTGGTTCGATTATCTTAGACCTGATGTGTTACGAGCGCTTCCTC
Source organism: Paenibacillus alvei (assembly GCA_945881905.1). Classification (GTDB taxonomy): domain Bacteria; phylum Bacillota; class Bacilli; order Paenibacillales; family NBRC-103111; genus CAMCVV01. Next base: position 37,990 of record CAMCVV010000012.1, on the reverse strand, counting down.
ATCTGTCACTCGGGAAGTCCTTGTATGAGTGCTTGTCGAATTATTTCACTGACGAACGATTGAAGCTGGCGTTCACGTTCCAAGCGAAGTATCTCGGGATGTCGCCGTGGGAGTGTCCAGGAGCTTTTACGATTTTATCTTACATCGAGCACGCATTCGGGATATATCACCCGATTGGTGGTGTGCACCGAATTTGTGAAGCGATGGCGACAGTTGTTGAAGAATGTGGAGGTCATGTACATACCGACTTAGGCGTGAAGAAGATCATTACACAAGGTAAGCAAGTTACAGGAGTGGAACTCGAGAATGGAGAAATAGTTGAAGCAGATGAAGTTGTGATTAATGCTGATTTCGCTCATGCGATGACGCATTTACTTGAACCCGATACTGTCCGTGCCTATAGCTTGCCGAAGCTAGCGCGCAAGCAGTTCTCTTGTTCAACGTTCATGCTCTACCTAGGTGTGGATAAGCAGTATGATCTCCCGCACCATTCGATCTTATTTTCCCATGATTATAAGGAAAATGTCGAGGATATCACGAAACGTGGGGTGCTATCACAGGATCCATCGATCTATGTGCACAATCCTGTAGTGACAGATGCTTCACTGGCACCTGTTGGGTGTTCTGCGATCTATATCCTTGCACCAGTAGCGAATAACCGAAGCGGTATTGATTGGTCGCAAGCAAGCGCTGGCTTTCGTGAGAAGGTACTGAAGCTTGTGGAAGATCGAGGTGGCTTCACAGACTTACGTCAGCATATCGTCGAAGAACGGATGATTACACCTGTTGATTGGGAAGCACAGCATTATGTATATGAAGGAGCCACGTTCAATCTCGCTCATAATTTGCGTCAGATGATGCATCTGCGTCCGCATAACCGTTTCGATGAATTAGCGAACTGTTGGTTAGTAGGAGGAGGCACGCATCCAGGCAGTGGACTACCGACAATTATGGAGTCAGCGCGTATTACGGCACAAGGCATTGTGGCAGATGAGCATAAGCGACAATTGAAGGGTAAAGGGTAAGACATCGCATCATCAGATAGGGAAACAAGATGCTTAGGAGGTGATTCGATTGAACATAGCAATAGTTGGCGGAGGCATAGGTGGCATTACAGCTGCGTTGTATTTGACACTTGATGGCCACGACGTCACGATCTATGAGCGCAAAGCTCAACTGGGTGGTCGGATTTCCTATGCCCAAGCACCTGGATTCAAAGTCGATCAAGGGCCTACCATCGTGCTGTTACCACAAATGATAAAGGACATCTTGACGGAAGCGGGTGTTGCTTCCGATGTGTTAGACGCAGTTCGTTGTGATCCGTTATATCGGATTCATTATTACGATGGAACGACGTTTGATAAATACAGTGACACCGATCAACAACTTGCAGAAATCTCTCGCGTGTTCCCTGGTGAGGAACAGCATTTTCGTGATTATATGAAAGAGATGCGGATCCGCTATCATCAAGGAAAGAAAGCGTTCTTAGATAAACCTTTTGTACGAAAGAGCGACTTCTGGACGGTGGGCAATCTCCTTTCTCTTATAAAGCTTCGCGCGCATTGGAGTGTGAGAAACGATGCAAATGTGTTTTTTGCTGATCCAAAGTTACAGGAAGCGTTCTCTTTTCAAACCCTCTATATCGGGGGCAATCCGGATCAGACACCTGCGTTGTACTCATTGATTCCTTTTGCGGAACATGAATATGGCATCTGGTATGTGAAAGGCGGCTATGCAAGTCTAATTCCGAAGTTAGAAAGCATCCTGCTCGAACGCGATGCGCGTGTGTATCTGAATTCCGATGTAACAGAAATCATTGTGGAAGATGGCGAATGCAAAGGCGTCGTGGTCAATAACAAGCGGAGAAATTATGACCGTGTGATCATGAACGGAGATTTCCCTACGACGATGCCACTGCTCCGTCGTAAGTTTGCGAAGAGACCCAAGCGAACCTATCAGCCTTCTTCGGGATGCTTGCTCATTTATTTGGGTTTGAATCGGTGCTATGAGGATGCGCAGGTGCACCAGTTTTTCTTCAGTAGTAATTTCGAAGAAATGCTGAAAGCTGTCTTTAAAACAAGGAAAATCCCTGAATCACCTAGCATATATGTATTCAATCCATCGTTGATCGATGACACGCTTGCCGAACCTGGCAAAAGTGTATTGTACCTGTTAGTGCCTGTGCCTGCAGGAAAGTATATCAGTTGGGAGTTAGAAGCAGAAGACTTCGCTGATCTGATCATAGATGAAGTCGAGCGAAGGGGATTTCCTGGGTTACGCGATGCGATTGAATGGAGAGAAGTTCGATCTCCCAAACAAGCGATGCAAGATGGTTTGTACCAAGGGGGAAGCTTCGGGATTGCACCAACCTTGAGTCAATCTGGTGTGTTTCGTCCTCAAGTGGATCCGCATGGAATTCGACATCTATATGCAGTCGGTGCTTCGATTCACCCTGGGGGTGGGGTCCCGATTGTGATGCAAGGCGCGAAGTTATTGTTCGCGTATATGCAGGAGCAAGGATTGCGCTAAGGCGAATTGGATTGAGAGCTTGCAAGTGTTATAGGGCTTCTGAGGAGGTTCGGTGATCGGGGCTACTATCCATCTCACCGCAGTATGCAGTATGCACCATGTCCAGCATCAGGTAGCATGGGTGTGGATATCAAGGGAATGCGATTCCTCGCAGACTTCAGGATGATCCCTAGATTGAAAGGGGTCATGTCAATGGATATCGAACACATCATCGAATGGCTGAAATCCCAAGGGTACAATGCAGACCCATTACTTGAATACTTAGATCAACTAGAAACTCACTCAGACAAAGAATGAATATTTCGCAAGATGAGGATGTATCGTATATACATAACATGATTCGTCAGATCGTGAATTTCATATCGTTGAAGCATCGTCTCGTGCAAGATGGGATCCCGATGCTTTTTCTGCGTGGTTGCAGTCACTTAAAGTCGTCTAACGATTCCCCGATGGTTTCTGCAGACGGTCATCTTATACGGATCGACGGATCGTGGTTCGATACTGCGCCTAAGCAGTCAGTCGCATCAAGATTCCAATCGAATGCATAACAATCTTTCATGATATCCAATAAATCTCGACAAGCTTTCAGATTGAACACACAACAGAGGCTCTACTAACATAAAACGAAAAACTCATGTATCATTAAGGTGATCTGCAGGAGTATTCATGAAATGAACACTTCGCTATGCAGCTATCGACAACGAACAATCCTTCGTCGAGAGGAGACAACATGAACATTTTATTGACTTCAGTAGGTAGGCGTAGTTATATAGTTGAATACTTCAAGCAAGTGATGCAAGATCTGGGTGAAGTGCATGTATCCAATAGCACTTCGATGTCCCCTGCTTTTGTTCAAGCAGACCGAAGTGTGGTGACGCCATACATCTATGAAGAGTCCTACATCCCGTTCTTACTCGAATATTGTCTGAAGCATCAGATCGATGCAATTATTCCACTCTTAGATATGGATTTACCTCGATTAGCTGCGAACAAACACACATTCGCTCAGATCGGAACTAAGGTAATTGTCTCGGATGAAGAAGTGATTCACATCTGTAATGATAAATGGCAAACATACTTATTTTTGAGTCAACACGGGTTTGATGTACCCCGTACCTATGTGTCTTTGGAACAGGTGATCGTTCAAGTCGATCAGCAACGACTGACATATCCGATCATCGTCAAGCCGCGATGGGGTATGGGATCTATAGGAGTGTATGAAGCAGAGAATGAAGAAGAACTTCGTGTCTTCTATCGAAAAGTGAAATCAATGATACACCATAGCGCTATGGGCTATGCTTCATCCATAGATTTAGACCATCCTGTCATCTTGCAAGAGAAAATAAACGGCCAAGAGTATGGAATAGATATCATCAACAATCTCGAAGGGGTATACCAGAATGCAATCGTCAAGATCAAGTATGCCATGAGATCAGGTGAGACGGATTGTGCGGAAACCGTGGATCATCCTGAGTTGAAACAAATAGGCAAACGCATCAGCCAGAAGCTTCATCATGTCGGCAATATGGACGTGGATGTATGTGTAGATGGGAATACGTGCTACATCTTAGAACTGAATGCACGATTTGGAGGAGGGTATCCCTTCAGCCATCTCGCTGGCGTGAATTTGCCACTTGCTATAGTGAAATGGTTACATAACGAGGAAACAGATGCAGGAATCGTACTCGAACAATTTGGCGTGAAGTCGTACAAAGATATCCGTATGACTCGAATCTGATGGGATGTTCAGGGATGAACTTGCTAGTGTTCTGCTAGATCGAGTGCGATGAGCCATATCTGTGCCTGATTCATCGATTACAATTCTGTTACTGATTCATCGATTTCGTGCTCGAGACTTCCGATCGAGCGTCTAAGTCTAGTCAAAAGATCATAGCAAGATAGTCCATGCTTTATAAGAGGCTTATCCATGGTATCGTGTAATTGAACATGGTATTCTATGTTGCAGAAGCGCAAATCCATAGAGATCGTCAATAGGCTTGTTACTCAATGTGCTGATGTTCTATAAGCGAATGCTCGATGAATCGGTACTCCATATATGAATGAGGAAGTGAAGTTGTTTGAAGTCTACACAGTTGCTTACTGAATTTATCAAAGCAAAATGGTACATCTATGTATCGGGTATTTCGTTTATTGCGATGGCCAATTTGGTGCAAGCTTACTTCCCGCGCTTACTCGGTAATTTCACTGATGAGTTGGCACAAGGCCAATTGACACAGCCAGGCATCATCGACTATAGTATGCTCCTCATTGCAGTTGGCGTTACATTCGTCCTATTAGCAGGAATCGGTCAATTTCATATCATGTATGTCGGGCGCATTTTTGAATATTTCACACGCAAACGATTATTCGATCACTTCACAACTTTAAGCGAAAGCTTTTATTCCAAGAACGGGGTCGGTAAGCTTCTGAGTTATGTCATGAATGATGTGACATCTGTCAGAGAATCCATCTCAATGGGAGTTAACCAAGCCGCAAACTCGATCATGCTGTTGTTATCTGCAATTATCATGATGCTGATCAGTGATATTCCTGTGTTCTTGATTCTTGCTTGTGTGCTTCCGCTTCTCTTCATTCCTTGGATGGTCATCCGATTCGGACCCGTCATTCGCAAACGTTCGTTGAAGGTTCAGCAGTCGCTGGGGGCAATGACAGAGTCTGCTGAAGAGCAATTCGGTGGCATTCGCGTGACGAAGAAATTTGCAGTTGAGCCGATGATGTACCAAAGATTCAGTCGAACTGTAGATACGCTTCGCGACAATCAATTGCATTTGGTTCGCATTTCTTCGTTATTCCAAGCATTAATTCCGTTCATCGGCGCATTCTCATTGATCATCACGATTGGTTTAGGTGGTTATATGACGATGCGTAATCAGATATCGATCGGTGATTTCATTGCTTTGACGCTATACATACGTCTATTGATTAATCCGCTTCAGCAGATTGGGAATGTGATCAATACGATGCAACGATCCAAAGCTTCGTTAGAACGATTGAATACGTTGTTGACGAAGAAGTCAGAGATACAAGAGAAGCTCGAAGCGACATCGTTCGATTTACACCATCAAGGGATTCATTTCAAGCATTTATCTTTTACTTATCCAGATTCGAGTATAGCAGCATTACACGATGTGAATTTGCATATTGAAGCAGGTACGACGATAGGCATCATCGGCAAAACAGGTAGTGGCAAAACCACGCTCATGAAGCTATTGCTTCGTATCTATGACCCGCCTGCAGGTACCCTATGGATCGGCGATACAGATATTCGTGACATGACATTAGAATGTATTCGTGACCAGATCGCATATGTGCCTCAGGATGGGTTTCTCTTCAGTATGTCGATTCGGCACAATATTGCATTCTATCGTAGAGACACAGCACTTGCTTATGTCGAAGAAGCAGCGAGGCAAGCACACATCTATGGAAATATCGCAGAGATGCCGGAGCAGTTCGATACCAAGTTAGGGGAGCGAGGCGTGACCTTATCAGGTGGGCAGAAGCAACGGACATCATTGGCTAGAGGGTTAATCAAGGATTCGCCGATCATGATACTCGACGACAGTGTGAGTTCTGTAGACGCGGTGACGGAGAATGAGATCATTGCCGAATTGCAAAAAGCACGTAAGAACTTGACCACACTGATTATCGCGCATCGCATCAGTGCGATCAAACATGCTGATCTGATTATCGTGATGGACGAAGGTCGAATTGTCCAAAGAGGTACGCATAGCGAACTGCAGCAGCAACCAGGCATCTATGCAACACTGCATGCGATTCAAGAAGCGCCAGTAGCTGAGCCAAGTACACACGTATAGCGTCGCATAACCGAATGAATTATCCGTATAGCGTCGCATAACCGAATGAATTATCTATATAGCGTCGCATAACCGAATGAAGTTTCTACATAGCACGTCGCATAACCGAACCAAGTACGCGTTCACTCCTTGCAAGAGACTTGGAGAAACGAGATACATTTCGACAGTGGAGGACAGTCATTTTGCAGAAAAATCGATCGCAGATCACAATAGAAGATTCGATGGACAGCTCACTCGAACGAGATGTGAGCACGAAACGCACGATGACGTTTACTTCAGCGATACGCGTACTGTTGCCTTATGTGTTGCCTTATTCACGCACGTTCGTGTATTTATTGATCTGTATTGTGTTTGCTGTAAGCGCCGAGCTTGTTCAGCCTCTTCTGGTGAAGGTAGCCATCGATGATTATTTACTTCAAGGGAATGCTGAATTAGGCATCTTAATGATTATTTGTGTCGCCTACTTAGGATTAGCAGGGATCAATCTGATCTTTAGTTATCTACAGAACAATTTACTGCAACGCGCAGGTCAAGGAATCGTGAGTAAGATTCGCAAGGATTTATTCGTCCATATCTCTAAACAATCGATGTCTTATTTCGATAAAGTACCGAGCGGAAGTCTGATTACGCATGTATCGAGCGATACGGAAGCGATTAACCAGTTTTTTAATCAAGTGTTATTGAGTATGTTGCGAGATGGATTGACGCTGTGTTTTATTATTGTGCTGATGTTTCAATTAGATGTGAAGTTGACGCTATTCTGCTTGATCGTGTTACCGATTATCATTGTGATTGCAATTTCATTTCGTAAATACATGGTGGTGACGTATCAACTGGCGCGGACGAGTTACTCTCGATTGATTTCCTTCGTGGCGGAGAATTTGGCAGGGATGAATCTCATCCAAGCGTTCCATCAAGAGAAAGTACAACAGAGTCAGTTTACTTATCGCAATCAAGCTTATCTCAAAGCCAACCTCAGAGAGATTCGCACAACAGTTCTATTCAACCGGACGTTCGATATTATCGGGAACTTATCGATTGCTTTTATCGTGTGGATCGGGGGTCGAGCCGTTCTCGATACGTCGATTCAATTCGGAGTGTTGTATGCATTTATCATATATATTCGGATGTTCTTTCAACCGATCAATACGATTACACAACAATGGAATATGCTACAAGCTGCAATCGTATCGGTACATCGGATTTGGAGTATTTTCTCGATTACACCTGATGTGGTTGATGCTAGAGCAACGAAGGATGTCGATATATCTACAGTACAAGGGAAGATTGATTTCGAACACGTGCATTTCGGGTATGTTTCTAGTACGCCAGTGATTCACAACTTGAATCTGCATATTCAACCAGGTGAGATGATCGGTGTAGTAGGCACAACAGGTGCAGGGAAAACCTCGCTGATTAGTTTACTCTGTCGATTCTATGATGTGAAACGTGGAAGCATCCAAATCGATGGCATCGATATTCGTGATATCCCGCAAGCAACGCTGCATCGGATGATCGGACTTGTACAGCAAGAGCCGTACTTGTATTCGGGAAGCATTATGGATAATATACGGATGTTCGATGAATCGATATCACGTGAATCTGTGATAGAAGCATGTGAATTCGTAGGAGCAGGACACTTGGTGGCGCGTTTGAAAGATGGCTATGATACGGTGTTGTCAGAACGAGGAAGCGGACTATCTTCAGGAGAGCGACAGCTCATTTCGTTTGCTCGCATTCTTGTGTTCCAACCGAAAATCCTGATTCTCGACGAAGCGACGGCCAATATCGATTCCTACACAGAGCAGTTCATTCAATCTGCACTGCAACTTGCAGCTACAGGTCGAACGACGATTGTAATTGCTCATCGATTATCGACGATCATGCAAGCCGACCGCATCATCGTGATGCGCCATGGGGAAATTGTCGAAGAAGGTACACATACGCAACTCATTGAACAACAGGGGTATTATGAAGAGTTGTATCGACATTCACTGGGTAAAGGGTATATCGAGTAAGTCGGGTTACTAATCGGATGTCGAATTAGATGATCTGTCAGTTATCTCGCTAGACGACGGGGTTCACTTCTAGGTTTTCACAGGATTCGCGTGTTTCCTTGCATAGACAGATGGTGACATCCCGACGATTTTTTTTGAACAACCGACTGAAATAAAATTCGTCCATATACCCGACACTATGACTGATCGCTTTGAACCGATAATCAGATAAAGAGATCAATTCCTTTGCACGGTCCATACGGAGATGTGCTAAATAATCCATTGGACTATGTCCAGCATATTTCTTGAATAAACGCGAATAATGACTTGGACTTAGGCCTGCCATCTGAGCTAATTGCACTAAATTCAAATCTTCATAATAATGGTTAACCATGTATTCAATCGTATGTTCGATAGCGAGTGTTGTATTACCTGTCACAGATTGTGCACGGAAGTCATGTGCAATCGCCAACAATAGCTCATAGAATAAGATTTTCCTCCGCATTGCCACCATATGACCTCTTCGTTGCCACAAATAATGGAGTTGTTCAAATAGATTGATGATGACCGGTGCATTCTGTAGCGTATATTCCCCTTGCAGTGGAAAAGAATCATGCAGTGTGGTCTCGAACTCCCATATTCCTGCTTCTTCTGAAGCACCCGCAGCTCCGAATCTCACGAAATAATAGGCTAAGGGTTCTGCCGGATCAGGGATCCGTTCGAATACAGTACCAGGCACAATCACGAATAGCTTGCCGGGTTCTGCTACATGGCTATGTCCATCCAAGATGAATCTTCCTTTCCCTGTGGATACCAGCCAGAATGAATAGAACTGATGCTGTTTAGGTGGTTTATTCCACGCGGGATCACATTTCGTATGTCCGACGAGCTGTAGGGTGAATACCATTTCATTGAAGTGCTTGATCAGTTCTCCTGGCTTAATCATCGACGTTCTCCTCAAGTGTAGGGAATATGAATCGATCCTGGTATATGCGTGCAGCACAACGTATGGATAGGTAGATTACTCATTCAGTATACCACTGTTTGCTTCAGGACATGAACTACTCATTATTCAACAAACCCAAAACAACACACAAGAGAATGAGACATTCTTGTATGTTGTCTGGTAGATTCATGATTTGTTTATTGGCTTGTTCGTGTCTCTCGATTTCTTCGAGCTTCTGCAACAAATTCTGACCACCAGGGCTTTTGTTCGGAGAGTGCTTCAGTTTCTTCCAAAGATTGTGCTTTCCATTTCGGGAAAATTGTATTGAAATATGAAGATAATTCCTCTTGATGGGCATACTCAGGTAATAGCCATTTTCTACCGAATTGTGCATGTAGCACTTCGTCAGCCCAATCATAATCTTGAATTAATTTCCCGATCGCGATATCCGAATTCTGAGAGATTAGCCATTCTTTGCGTTTTCCGGTTTCTTTGTTCATGAGAGATTGTTCAATTCCCCAAAGAATGATGTGAGCATCTTTTGGAGTCCACAGGGTATTGAGAATCATGGATGATTTTAGATCAACTGGATATTTATAGAACTCTATGCCTAGAGCGTACATGCCTATTTCCCCAAGCATTGCATGTCGGGCTTCATCCCATAATTGACGACTGAGATCTACATAATATTCCCATGGCTTGTTTTTGGTCTTATAGATGATTGGTCCCATCCATTCAGGCACGTCCATTTCGCGTAATCGTTTGTAGATCAACGCAAAAACACGTTCGTCGGGTTGCAGATTCTCGTCGCGGTAATATTCATCATAGGTAGCAGATCGATTATAATTGTCTTTGAATCTGTGATCGCGCTTAGGTGTTACATCCATCTCATAGGGTTCGCCTATATATCGTGTTGTGATCTGCATATGCTGATTAGCTAGTGCGAGATCATGATCTCCATGAATGTCCCCAGCTTGGCGGAGTAAACCTGAAAGATGGTTAGACCAGTTTGTTGACATTTCTTGATCATCTGGTGTCTTGATCAAGGCTTGAACGGCTACCGTTCCCCATGCTACCATTTCTTCTTCATCCATTAACATGTGTTTGAGTAGTCGAGTGGTTGGAAAGTCTGCTATAGGATTCGTTTCACGGATATGCTTGTGCATACTGCGTAAGAGGGCTGGTTTAATGACGATGTAGATCCCCGTCAGCAATTCCAACGTAGTTTCCGCACGGATGACTTCTTCCATAACGATTTCAAGCATGTTATCAGGCACTTTGTCTATACCTAGTGGGGGTTCTCGCATTTCAGAAACTCTTTTGCGAAGAGTAGCGCTATGCTCTGCTTCTAACCATAAGTGTAGACTGAACGCGCATTTAATTTCCCATTCAGCCGTGCAAGCGAGATGAGCTGCATACACATCAAGTAGTTTTTTCTTTACATAATGATATCTTTTGAGTAAATGAACATTATCGTCCACTGTGTAACCTTCTATGCAAGCCTCTTCATAATTGCAAATGCCTGCTAATGGTGGGACACCTAAATGATTAAGATGAATACGGCTCATACTTCATAACCTCCCCTTTCATAACGTACATACGTCGACGAGATGACGCTTACAATAATGATCATAGAGCAAGTGAGCGTCTATGTCTTTACTGAAAATAACGATTAAATTATCTAAAACTACTGCAGCATGATTGCAAAATATGTACATATTTGATACTTTACTAGGAAAGGGGAGGTATGTGTATGACAAATTCGTTATCGTTATCAGATCTTCTTCTGGTTCCGTATGTTCGCCAAGTAGGATTTGCGGTAAGGTATCCCTGGAAAATAGGGCCAAGAAGAATCATGGATTACTTACTCATCTATGTTCAAGAAGGTCAGTTGATCACGACCGTCGATCATGTGGAATATGAGTGTATGGAGAAGGAATTTTGTCTAATTCAACCGGGTTCTTTGTTGATGCTAGAAGGTAAGACCAAGACGATTACACCGTTTGCTCATCTCGATTTCTTCTATAACCCTTTGAGAGAACAAAGTTTTATTACCAAAACAGGGCAGACTGATTTGTCAACGCATATGCATTTGATGCAACCAAGGATCAATGATATCGAACATATCCACATTCCTGTCAAATTCGTGCCCATGCAACCGGTTTTGTTTCGAGACCAGTTATTGAAACTTATTGATATCTGGGAGCGTCATGGCCCATTCTATGAGCTACAATCCCAACATATCGCGACTTCATTGTTTTTGGACTTAGCCCATGTATTCATGGACAAAACACAGGTACCGACTCCTCCTGAGCAAATGTTGAATTGGGTGACATCCTATATCAATTTCAATCTCTCCGAACCGATCTCTGTCGCAGATATGGCGAAGCGTGCTATGCTTTCTCCTTCACGATTCACAGCCGTGTTCCGAGAGAGCTTTGGTATTTCCCCACATCAATATTTGCTTCGATCACGCGTTCAACATGCGGAATTGTTGCTGAGAAGTGGCAGTTTGACTTTGCAGGAAATTGCTGATTTTTGTGGTTTTGCCAATATCCATCATTTTTCTCGCGTATATAAAGAGAAGACGGGTTACAGTCCAGGTGAATTTCGTAAGCAAGTCCTTCATTAGTATATGAAGTCAGATATATCTTACATTGATGATCGACAGAGATGGATTCGAACAGCCGACTGCTTTCGAACTGAGTTCAACCTCATTTCGAATTTAGGTATAAAATATGTATATCTGTGAATCAACCCGTAAGCACCCACAAGGAAGATACCTTGTGGGTGCTTTGTGGGATTTCTTGTAGATTATTAGTGCGTATCATCTCATAAAGAGATTGGTTTGTTGTGCATTTCACTGTTAGTGAAATTCAATGGGAATTCTTTTCTTCATATCTTGATGTGATTTCGGCATACGAATGTGGAGCACACCATTCTTGTATGTTGCGACAACACCTTCGGAAGTAACGTTCGCAGGCAATGTCATCGTGCGTTGGAATCGCCCTGTGAAGCGCTCTTGCTTATGCATATGTTCTTCTTTCACATCGTGCACTTTGTTGACAGTTCCACTAATCGTGAGCACATTGTTAAGGATCTCGATGTGGACGTCTTCTTTCTTCTCAAGTCCTGGAATATCAAATGTAGCAATGATTTCACGATCTGTTTCATGAATATCAGCGTTCAAGTTACTGAACGTATGAGCTAATCCAGACTTCCACGTAGAGAAGTCACCTGTGAAGTAGCGATCTAACTCACGTCGGATATTCTCGATCTGACGCATGGGTTCATAGGGGATTAATGCCATAGTAAGGGATCCCTCCTCAGTAGTAGGTAACGAAGGTAGTATGCCCGAACTCTTAGCATACATGTATCGTGGCTATAACTGATTTGCTCCTGTACTTTGGAAGAATTCGATGATTTCACCGTCAGGTCCTTTGCAAAAAGCAATGCGAATCGGTGTAGGGGGGTGATTACTTACCACGATATCCTTAGTCTCAAGCGTTATTTCAGCACCTGCTGCACGTGCAGCTTCAATCGCAATCGTTACGTCTGTAGTGCGAAAAGCCATATGAATGATCGATTCATCGGGTTTGCGCAACTTCACCCCTCCTGCGAATATTTCTACATAGTTGCCGTCACCTGTGTCAAGAAGAATGGCTCGACTATTCCCTTCTCCCCAACGAAGTCTTTCCGTGAAACCTAATCCTTCTGTGTAAAATGCAACGGATTTGTCGAAATCATGCACTCGAATGGCTACGTGATGGAATCCGCCACCGACGATCTTGTTGTTTCCCATGGAATATCCCTCCAGATATGAGTCTTAACAAACGTATATGTATTCAGAATCCACATTGATTTCCAATGTAAGTACCACAATAACACAAGAAGTATCGAGCATTCAACATCTGGCTATGAAATCCTCCATGTTTCATCGATGAGTAGTGTGAAACGATATTTCCCAAACCGCCTAAACATTGTTACAATATACGTATATCTATACATAGGTTTCTCCGATCTACAAGGAAACACAAGCCATACATCTGAGGTGATTGCACTTGAAGCAAAAGTTGAAAGACGCATTCCCTTTATTCCTTCTGATGGGATTTGCTGTCACTTGTTTAAGTGTGCTTCAACTAACAGGTATTATCGATCGATTGGATATCCCTGCTTTAAGCGCTTGGGTACGTGATTTGGGGTTTGTTGGTGGATTACTCTACATGCTGGCCTACACGCTTCGCCCGTTGATCTTCTTCCCAGCGACGGTGTTGACTTTATTTGGTGGGTACACGTTCGGTGCATTCTGGGGAACCATCTATGATGTGATTGGTGCAGGTACTGGCGCAGTATTATCTTTTTATATCGCACGCAGATTCGGTCGACAAAGTGTCGAGAAGCTCCTTCGTGGCAAGAAAATATTAGATATCGATGAACGTATTGGACGCAATGGGTTTCTCGTGATTTTGTATGTTCGACTGTTTCCATTTCCTTTTGATGGTGTTAATTATGGTGCCGGATTGTCCAAAGTCAGTGCTAGGGATTACATACCAGCAACATACCTAGGCATTATTCCAGGAGCTCTTGTGTACAATTACGTAGGTCAATCGTTGCGAGATATCGGATCCTCTCAATTTTACATAGCGATCAGTTTGTATGCATGTTTTGCCATTATTCCAGTTGTCATCATGAAAGTTATCCAAAAACGCAAAGGGAAGAAGGAGAATCTTCATGAAACAGTATGACATCATCGTCATCGGAGGTGGAGCAGGCGGATTAGTGGTAGCTGCAGGAGCTGCAGGTCTAGGTGCGAAAGTCGCATTAATTGACAAAAGCAAGCTCGGTGGCGATTGCTTGTGGACAGGCTGTGTGCCGACGAAATCTCTGATTCACTCCGCTTCAATCGTCCATGCTGCTAAGCAAGCGGCAGCGTTCGGTTTGCAGGTCAGTGGTCAACCCGATCTAGGACAAGCCGTCACACGCTTGCAAGAAGCGATTGCTCATATCGGCAAACATGATGCACCTGAGCGATTCGAAAGCTTGGGTATTGACGTCTATCGAGGATTCGCTGCATTTCACAGTGCCTATGAGATTATGATAGATGGACACACCCTCATCAGTGGCAAGAGAATCGTGATTGCGACCGGCTCTCGCTCCGTTATTCCTCCGGTCAAAGGACTCGCGGAAGTCGGATTCCTAACGAATGAATCAGCATTGCAATTGAAGCAAGCACCGGAATCTTTACTCGTGATGGGCGGAGGACCCATCGGCTTAGAGTTCGCTCAATCATTTGCTAGATTCGGTTCTCGTGTTACCGTTGTTGAAGCAGCACCTGGCATCTTAAGTCGTGAAGATCAAGAAATGGTTCCTTATGTGTTGCAAGCATTAGAGCAAGAAGGCGTAAGATTTCTCACGCATACCCAAGTAACTGCTGTTGATCTGCAGGATGGCCACAAAAGAGTCATGTTTGAACATGCAGGTCAGTCTTCCTACCAGTCCTTTGATGAAATTCTTGTAGCTGTGGGTCGACGAGCGAATTCAGATCAATTGCAATTAGAGCGCGTAGGGATTGTATGCCGTCCAAATCAAAGCTATATTGCTGTAAATGCCTATTTACAAACCAATCTCCCACACGTGTATGCGATTGGAGATGTCAATGGTGCGTATCCATTCACACATAAAGCATTATATGAAGGTAAAATTGTAGTGAGTAGTGCAGCATTAGGCTTCAAACGCAAAGCCGATTATTCGCGAATGCCTTGGGTGACTTATACAGATCCGGAGCTCTACCACCTCGGATTAACTGAAGAAGAAGCAAGAGCCCAATACGGGAAAATCTCTGTATATCGCACTTCGCTTGCCGATGTCGATCGCTTCGTAGCCGATCGGGATATGTTGGGCTGTGTGAAGATCATCACACGACCTAGTGGTATGATTGTAGGTGCACATGCTGTCGGCAAAGGTGTAGGAGATTACATGCAAGAAGTAGCTTTTGCGATGCATTATGGTCATAAGATTGGAAGCATATCGCATGTGATTCATCCCTACCCGACTCATATCGGTGCAGTGCAACGAACGGCAGATCAATACTGGCGAGAGAAGTTGTTCTCAGGTATACTTCCTCGCTTGATCAAAGCATATATGCGTTGGTTCAGATAAGTTGAATGGAGGAACCTCAATGACATTTCGCATCAAGGCCATCACGAGTTGGATGATCGTGATGATGTGCACCATACTTATGTTTTCTAGTTGTTCGTTAAGTAAATCATCTTCGGGAGATGCGAACACATTATTGACTGCTGATTGGGAAGACGTCGTAGCGGACGCACAAGGTGAAACGGTACATCTGTATCTGTGGGGTGGCTCAGCATCCATTAATCGCTATATCGACGAATGGGTTGCGCCAAGACTTCTCGAGCAAAACAATATCACACTTCAGCGAATTCCTGTGAATGATACCAAAGACATCGTCAACAAATTATTAGCTGAACAACAAGCAGGGAAGAATGATACAGGAAGCATAGATATTATGTGGATCAACGGAGAGAATTTCAAGCAAACCAAAGAACAAGGCTTGCTATGGGGTTCATTTGCTTCTCGACTGCCGAACGTTCAAGCTTACATTAATTATGATGAACCTGATCTATCGAGTGATTTCGGTGAACCTACGAATGGATTAGAGGCACCATGGGGCAAAGCGCAATTCGTGTTGATCTATGACTCAGCCAAAATCCCATCACCACCACGTTCAATGGAAGAATTGAAGACTTGGGTGAAAGCGAATCCAGGCAAATTCACGTATCCGGCACCGCCAGATTTCACGGGAAGTGCCTTTGTGCGCACAGCCATGTATGAAACCACAGGTGGGTATGAGTCTTATTTGAATCAATCGGACGTGAACGTGCTTCAAGGCAAACTAGATCCATTATGGACTTATTTGAATGACATCGAGCCTTATTTGTGGCGACAAGGTGAGACGTACCCTGAAAGTCTAGCAAAACTAGAACAGCTCTACGCCAATGGCGAAGTGTGGATGTCGATGAGTTATGATCCTGCACGAGCTTCCAATGAAATCAAAAACGGTGTTTTTCCATCATCGACAAGAACATATGTCTTAGATGCAGGAACATTGTCCAATTCGCATTATCTCGCTATTCCTTATAATGCGAAGAATAAAGCACCTGCAATGGTAGCGATTAATTTCTTATTGTCGCCTGATGCGCAAATCACGAAATATGATCCTGCGTATTGGGGTGAAGATATGGTGATCGATACTCGTAAAATCTCACTTGCAGATCAACAACGTATAGCGTCGATTGATCGTGGTGAAGCGACATTATCTCCACAGATTCTAGAAGCGCATCGCGTTCCCGAAATTTCATCTGTACTTATTGAACAGATTGAAAAGGACTGGCTAACTCATGTGGTCAAAAAGTAACGTATGGCTCAAATTAATGCCTGCAACGCTTGTTATGATGATATTATTCATAGGTGGTATGGGTTATGGATGGTTACAGAGCTTGGGATTGTTCGCTATCGGAAGTCCATCACAGCTATCTATAACTGCTTACGAGCGGATTCTGACATCTGAAGATTTCTGGAACAGTCTAGTGATTACGCTTAGAGTAGCTGTCCTATCGACATTACTATCAAGTGGTATCGGACTGGGTGTCGCACTATTTCTTTATATAATGGATGTGCGACGGCAATGGAAGTGGCTTGCTTTTTGGCGACTTACCTGGCAGTTACCGTTACTTGTTCCGCATATGGTGGCGGCTTATTTCATGGTCGTCTTGTTCGTGCAAAGTGGTTGGGTTTCACGCTTGCTGTACACTTGGGGTTGGATTGACCAAATGGATCAATTCCCTATACTGATCCATGATCAGTTTGGGTGGGGCATCATTATGGCTTACACGTGGAAAGAAGCTCCATTTGTCATCATGTTGTTGATGCCTATCTTGTATCGTATTCATATGGAATGGTTCGAAGTCGCAAGAACTCATGGTGCTAGCTTAACTCGTTATGTATTCGAAGTAGTTATGCCTTTACTATTACCGGCGCTTGGTATCGTGGCATTTATTGTTTTTGCTTATACTTTCTCAGCTTATGAGATTCCTGCTCTCCTAGGAGTGACTTATCCGAAGCTTCTTGCTGTGTATGGGTTTGAATTGTACCAAAGTTCGGTATCAGCAGACCGGCAAGCAGGACTAGCGGTGTATCTCGGGATGGCTTTCATCGTATGTTTTCTAGGCTTTGGGGTGTATCGAAGCTTTCGCAAGTGGTTGATGATGTACAGAAAGAGTTGGTGAGCAATGCTCTTCATGAGAGTGCTGAAAGCAAGTGTGCATACAGGTATGCTGGTCTATGTGGGATTACCTATTCTCTTCATTCTTCTGATGAGTGTGTCTATGGATTGGCGCTGGCCAGAGGTATTTCCGCACGCTGTGTCTGCTCGTGCATGGAGGTATGTGTTCTCACCTTATGCAGAGATTTGGCATGTGATCGGAATCAGTATGGGCTTAGCGATTGGGGTATCTGTGATCAATGTGGTGCTGGCTTTGCCTGCTGCTGAAGCGTTAGCACGTCGACGTGTTATCGGGAGAATATGGTTTGAGGCCTTGTTCATGGCACCGATCGTGGTTTCGCCGCTTATTGCTGTTATGGGCTTTCATATTACCTTCATTCGTATGGGCATCGCAGACACCAGTTGGGGTGTCATTCTGGCGCACCTCGTTCCGACGTTTCCGTATATGCTTCGTTCACTGATGATCAGTTACCAATCGCTTGGTTTTCAGTGGGAAGAGCAAGCCGCAGTATTAGGTGCTAATGCACAGCAGCGATTCTGGCAAGTGGTATTTCCGTTTATTTTACCTGGCTTAGTCGTAGGATTCGGGTTAAGCATGTTGATTTCGCTGAGTCAATATGTGATTACATTTCTGATTGGTGGTGGTCAAGTGATGACGATTGCGTTAGTGATGTTTCCTTTCATCAATGGAGGAGATCCTGCGATCGCATCGACGTACGCGCTGATCTTCATGGCGATCGCACTTTCCATGTTATATGGAAGTAGTGCGTGGTTAAAGCTGTATTACCGTCGAGGATTTTCGTTACAAGAAAGGAGAATGTGAGAAATGCCTGATGCCAAGCTGAATGATGTCTTGATGAACAATGCCTTGATGAGCGATGTTCAGCTCTCCAATGTGTGCGTCAAACGATCTTCCTCTATGCCTGCTCGAAGTGCTCATCCCGAATTTTTCCAATTAGGTCCTATTGATCTAGAAGTCTACCATAATGAAATTCTTGTGATCTTAGGACCATCCGGGTGTGGGAAGTCTACCTTGCTACGCGCGATTGCCGGTCTTGAGCATTTGGTTACTGGAGACATTGTACTAAATGGGATCAATGTGACGAAGACGCCAGTCGAGCACCGTGGCATCGGTATGGTTTTTCAACAACCGCTGTTATTTCCACATTTGACAGTCGAAGATAATGTAGCATTTGGATTGAAGATGCAAGGGATGAGCAAGCACAAGAGAATCGCGCGCGCAGAGGAATTATTGATTTCTGTTGACTTAGCAGGGTTTTCCAAACGAATGCCTAGTGAATTGAGTGGAGGTCAACAACAACGAGTTGCTTTGGCACGAGCAATCGCATTGCAACCGTCGCTGATATTAATGGATGAACCGTTCAGTTCGCTTGATCCTAAGCTTCGAGAAGATATGGGCAAACTCGTCGTTCGCTTGCACAAACAGTTCGAGATGAGTGTTATTTTCGTGACACATGATCAAGAAGAAGCTTTCCGTATTGCCCATCGGATCGGTGTGATGGAAGCAGGTGCACTGAAGCAACTTGGCACCCCGCGAGAGCTATATGAATCACCTCGACATGTGTCTGTAGCTAGCTTTCTTGGTGTAAGGAATATGTGGCGCGGGAAGCTCACTACAGGGCGATTCATCTGTAATGATCTGGTGATTGAACTTTCCGATGCGCTGACCAAGCCTGCTGCAAGCGACACACACGATGTGCCAAGCGACACACACGATGTGCTAAGCGACACACACGATGTGCTAGACCCACAGGAGCTGAGCACGGTCTGGTGTATGTTGAGACCTGAAGCGTTCAGTCTGCTCTCTACATGCGAAGCAATTCCACAACCACGATTACTCGGGGTAGTAGAAGAAATCCAGTATCGACAAGGATTTGTTCAGCTTACATTGACGGTAGCCACGGAAACGATCTATATGATTGAGAAATCTACAACGACATTACCTCATGTAGGAGATTCCGTCATGTTGACATATGATTCACGATATGTTTGGATATTACATGAATAGCCAACTCAGGATAGAAAGGAATATAACCCGATATGATCCACTTGCAAGATATTGATTTTATACGTGAAGAACGCACCATTCTCAGTAATATCCATTTACATATCCACAAAGATCAGCATTGGGTTATCTTAGGTAAGAATGGCTCAGGGAAAACAACACTATTGGAGTTAATGACAGGCTACGAATTTCCAAGCAAAGGCAAAGTAGAAGTCCTAGGCCAATTGTATGGAACGATCGATATTCGCGAAGTACGCAAAAAAATTGGTTATATCGGTCAAACATTGTACGAGAAGCTTCATCCTGCTGATCCTGTCTGGGAAGTGGTAGCAACAGGCGACTTTGCATTTTTGCGGTTTTATGAAGAAATTCCGGCGATTTCCAAGGAGAAGGCACTAGACACACTTGCCCGCGCTGGACTCAGTTATTTAGCACACAAAACCCTGGGTATATGTTCCCAAGGTGAACGCAAGAAAATCATGTTAGCTCGAGCTTTGATGACTCAACCTGAAATACTAATCCTTGATGAACCTGCTTCAGGTCTTGATCTTTATGAACGGGAGAAATTTCTCAAGGATATCAATCATCTACGTGAGCAGGAAATTACAGTGGTTTATGTAACTCACCATATCGAAGAGATTGTTCCACTATTTACGCATGTGGCTCTGATCGAGGAAGGCAAGCTGATCGCAGCTGGACCGAAGAAAGAAGTCTTAACCGCAGAGCTATTGACTCAAGCTTACCAAGTTCCCGTAACATTAGAATGGGAAGCTGATCGACCATGGATTAAGGTGGTATCGCTTTGAACACACCATCCACGATTCACGAAGAGACGAGTAAGTCGAGCTTCATCTTGACATCGAATCATGGCTTCGCGATGTATGCGCAGGAAGAAGTGAAGCGAATTTTTCCGAAGGGAAGGTTCCGCATATTGGTTCCGACCGAAGTACTGTATGTCGAATTCGATTTACCTCAAGATGAAGTGATCGCGAAAATCCATTTGCAAGAGCCGGTCTTCCTTAGGCATATGCAACCTGTGCATTACAGTGAGGAACTTAGCCAAACTCATGATGATCTAGACAAGATCATTACAGGGTTGAACTCGCTGAAATCATCGATTCAAGCAGATTCTCTAATTGCAGTCCAAGTGCGTATTCAAGATAAATCGAGCTCAGATAGATCAGCTGCCCAAATCAAGCAAGCTTGTGATGATTGGCTCAAGGAGAACGATATAGGGATACCTATCTCTCACGGAGCAGATAGAATCATTTCACTATATCTCACTCCAACTACACTTTATCTAGGTTCCGCTTCACCTCAGGATCAATTGTCTGATTGGTCAGGTGGAGCAATTCGCTTCAAGAAAGAGTTGAATCAAATTTCGCGGGCGAAGTTCAAGCTCTTAGAAGCGGAGTATGCCTTTTCTTTAGATTTGCACAAACACCATAAGGCGCTCGATATCGGCGCAGCACCAGGCGGTTGGACATCGTTATTATTAGAAAGAGGACTACAGGTCACAGCAATCGATCCAGCTGCATTGCACGAGAGTCTATTGAATCATCCACAGCTGACTTACTTGAGAAAGAATATTTCTGAAGTCAAGTTAAGAGCCAATGAATTTGATCTGCTTGTGTGCGATATGAGTTTCAGTCCTAAGCTAACTGTTCGATACTTAATGGATGTGATGTTTGCTTTGGCAAGTGGTGGTACTTTCATCATGACAGTGAAATTCATGCACAAAAAACCATTTCAAATGATACGCGATGTAGTTCAATCGCTTGCTCCTCATGTGGAACTCGTCAAAGCGAAGCAACTATTTCATAATCGCGAAGAATTAACAATGTTTTTTTTGAAAAAATAATAGGTGATGGATTGTCGAATACTTCCTAATTAGGTATAATTAAGCTAATATATTCCTATTTAGGAGGAACTTGGTGTCGAATCATCAGAAAGCTATAGCAATAGGTGAAATTTTAGACGGTAGATATGAGATTGAGTCATTAATTGGCCGCGGAGGCATGGGTCATGTGTATTTGGCCAAGGATTTGAAATTACGAACGAAGCGTTGGGCGATTAAAGAATGTTTAGTTTCTGGAAGTGATGCCCAACAATTTATTGAGGAAGCAGAGATGTTAGCGAAGTTGAACCACCCTCAACTCCCACATCTGTTTGATTATTTATCTCCAAATCTGATGGGCTATGCATACTTGATTATGGACTATATTGAAGGACCTACGCTGCAAGATCGATTTAATCACCACAGAAATCAGCTCACTGCACCCACTATCGCTCGCATCGCTATACAAATCTGTGATATATTCCACTATTTACATTCCTTCAAACCAGAATCAATCATATATCGCGATTTAAAGCCTAGTAATGTGATGATCGATGAACAACTTCACGTGCGCTTAATTGATTTTGGTATCGCTCGGCATCACACACTAGGTCAAGATGCAGATACTGTGCAATTAGGAACAGTAGGTTTTGCGGCTCCGGAGCAATTTTCAGGTAAACAAACTGAACCTAGCTCTGATTTGTATGCGCTAGGAGCGATGATGTATTATCTGTTGTCAGGAGGGGAGTTCGCATATCGTCGGCGTAAGCAGTTATCTGAAATTCGAGCAGATATCGAACTAGCTTTCTCAGAAATGATCGAACGTTTATTACAAGAGAACCCTCGAGATCGTTACGCGAGTGCACAAGAAGTGCGACAACAGCTGTTGAAGTTATTTCCCGAAGAACACTTACCCCTTCATTCAACTAATCGAGAACACAGTTCACAACATATCGCGTCTGTACACGTTACTCCCAAATTAATTGTTATTGGTGGCTTATATGCAGGTGTAGGTACGACTTTTGCTTGCATATCGATAGCTCGAAGTCTTCATGCACTTGAAGTACCACATGCGCTTATCGAGCATCCTGCCAATGAACCCGACTTATATATGCTTCTGTATGGAGATCGTCATGCTCCAGCTTCCTATCGTTATATTGCTGAAGTGATCAAGCGGGAACCAGGAAACATTCAGTTGAAGCACTGGGAATCAGGATATACGACGTGGGTTCCGATCTCACCTGAGGGATATGATCAACCTTGGAGTAATGAAGATACGTTCCACATGTTATATGCGATCCAAAAACCAATTACAATCTGGGATATCTCAACCAATTGGCAAGACCCATCTGTGATGAAGCTTTGTCAATCTGCTGATGAAATTATTATCGTTGTCGATGCATCTCCAGGGAAAATCAACCGTCCTTCAACTCAAAAGCACTTGCAGTTTATTGATAAATACCGAACAGAAGGCAAATCAATTCGATTCTTAGCTAATCGTGAAAGCAACTCACATCGCAAACAAGATTGGTTATCAGCATTACCTGCTGCTCCAGTAGATACGTGTCCTGAAGTACCTTATACAGATATTAAATTAGCTACATCTAAAGGCGAATGTGTGCAAGATCAACCTTTGATTCAAGAACAATTGTTTTCAGCATTTTTTTCTTTGTTACAACAAATTGTTCCCAAAAAAAAAATCGAACTTAAACCATTCAAACAATCCTCTTTACTAAAAAAACTCATTGGCATGAAATAAACATTTACGAAGAATAATTTAAAAGCACTTCTATGTTAAATACAGAAACTAAGTTTAGTGCACGGTTTAAGGGAATATATCATTTCTGGATGTGGGTAACAGCAGGTTGGTTACTTTACTTATTTTTTAGATACGTATTTACATTTAATAGTTATAGTGTTAATATAATATATATTTATATAAGTCTTGTGTTGTTTATTGGATCTTTCATCTGGTTACTCATCTATCTCATCTATCACTTTCATACACCTCAATCCAAGAAATTGAGTAAATTCATCATTAGTGCGCCTTTCTTTCTTTTGATTGTATGGTTATTCATTTGTTACATGACGATTAGACATATCCATCATTTGTAGGTATATAGGATAAAGTAGGTTGCAAGCAAAATAATGAATTTCATATTAAGAACAAATGGAAGCACCATTGTTACAAAAGAGAGAATCTTTTGTCAATGCGTGTTTTTATTTATTTAAAGGGGATCATTAATGAGTCATGTGTACTTCATTCGGATTATCATCTTGCTTACTCTAATTGGTTTAATGCTTGTTATGATCGGGTGTATTCAATTATGGATCTAAAAAAGGTGGTTACTTTTGCTGAAATTACAGTTATATATGTTAGATGATGATCTAGCTTTCATCGATCGATTCTTGTCTTTCTTAGCGCAAACAAAATTAAATGATAAATTGAACATCAAGATTTTCACAAAATACGATTTATTTGTTCATCATCTAGAGAAAGAAGGGTACAGAGGTGTACTATTCATTAGTGAGAAATTCGAAACACAATGGCAATCAGGGAATTTCCCTCATCCAGTGATTTGGCTTATTGAATATAGTTCTAACGACATTAACCTAGGCAAAGATGAACAACGAGATCTTCGTCTTTACCGATATCAACCATTCCCTCAATTATACACGAATCTTCTAAGCGGTATATTGAAGTCCGATCAGTTCAACGCTCATTCCAGACACACACTCACACACACGAAGATAATTACGTTCTATTCAACAGTCGGTCATAGTGGTAAAACCTTAACTTCCCTTGCTCTAGCGAAGCAGCTTTCATTTCGTGGGAAGAAAGTATTCATGCTCAATTTGGAAGAACATAGTTCCGTAAATAAATTAATGTCATGGCCCACTAATCAGAATTTCTCATCTTTATTATATTATGTTCGATCTTCTCCGCAGATTATAGCAAGCAAAGTAGCTTTATTCACAAGCCATGATTCAATAACGAACATATCGTATATTTCTCCAAGTCAAGAACTTAGAGAATTGCAAGAAATCCAACATGATGACATCACACAACTCATCGAAACACTTGTCTCATTGGACATATACGATTATATATTGATCGATCTTCCTACTACGCTGCATGAACGAACATTAAGTGCATTAACATTAAGTCATCATATTTTTTGGATTATTCTTGATGATCTCAGTTGCTTGCATAAAACAATATCCCTGCAAAAAGAAATCAATTATTCGCATAAAGCTCACTTTATTGTAAATAAATATACCGGTAATTTGTACAATGATTATCTGTCTGCAGGGATTCACATCGCGGGGTATTTACCTTACATGCCAGAGTGGAAAACCATGCACGCACCAACACAATTCTCGAATCATTCTCATTTCGAAGAACATGTATTCGAGGTTTTTCGTCAAATCAATGAATCTAATCTACGATCTGAAGGAGTATCTAACGAATGGAACCTCACATTCTAAGTCAATTAAAACTTCGTATTACAGAGCGAATTGATCTTTCGATGAATATATCTGATGATCAGTTAATTTCTTTCATCGAATTAGAAGTGTTTATTTATTCAGATCAACATTTTTTGTCAGCTAGAGATAAGCACAAACTCATAAAACGAATTTTTGACTCATTTCGAGGGTTAGATGTATTACAGCCTTTGCTAGAAGACCCAACTATTACTGAAATTATGGTCAATGGCCATGAGCATATCTTCATCGAACAAGGTGGGGTGATAAGTCGCTATCCAGAGAAATTCGAAAGTTGTGAGAAACTTGAGGACATTATTCAGCATATTGTAGCTAAAGTTAATCGTGTAGTGAATCAAAGCACCCCTATTGTTGATGCTCGTTTACCTGATGGATCACGTGTTCATGTCTTGTTACCACCTGCATCGTTAGTCGGTCCTACACTAACCATTCGTAAATTCCCTGAACGTTCGCTTTCTATGGAACAGCTTGTAAAAATGGGCAGCTTGTGTGCGGAAGCTGCCGAGTTACTCAAATGCTTAGTAGAAAGTGGATACAACATATTTATTAGCGGTGGAACAGGTTCTGGTAAAACCACTTTCCTTAATGCTTTATCTGCGTGGATACCAGAGGATGAGCGAATCATTTCCATCGAAGATTCTGCAGAGTTGAAACTTGATTCAGCGATAAACCTAGTCAGACTAGAGACTCGTAATGCCAATACAGAAGGGAAAGGTGAAATTACAATCCGAGACTTAATCCGTGCTTCGCTTCGAATGAGACCCAATCGAATTATTGTAGGTGAAGTGAGAGGCGCTGAAGCATTAGATATGCTTCAAGCGATGAATACGGGACACGACGGAAGTCTTTCTACAGGACATGCCAATACGTGCAAAGACATGTTAAGTCGATTAGAAACTATGGTCTTAAGTGCAGCACTCTTACCTATAGAAGTAATTCGTAGCCAGATTGGATCAGCAATCGATATCATGATTCATTTAAGTAGAATACGAGATCGCAGTCGAAGAGTTACTGAAATACATGAAGTGATTCAGGGTTCATCTTCTCGAGTTGAATTAAATCCATTATTTGTTTTCAAAGAAAAAGCCGGAACACCTCACAGCTCTAAAGTGACAGGGAGTCTTGAATACACAGGCAATGCATTGCGCTATGTTCAGAAATCACAGATGTCTGGCATATCATTACCGAAGTGGCTTAACACGCAGTCCCAAGGAGAAATGGTATGAAACTCGTTATGATATTGATTGGATTTGGAGCATTGATATTTATAGCATTAGCGATCTGGGATCGCAAGAAACACCAGAAACTTCCTGTTGTAGAGGATCGTAATGTAGAGAATCGTAAAGTGGAGAATCGTAATGTGGAGAATCGTAAAGTGGAGAATCGTAAAGTGGAGAATCGTAATGTGGAGAATATTCCAGAAGGGAATTCTTTAATCCATTATTCTGCTTATGTCATGTCAAATAAAGAGAAGATCATATCGATCCTCTTGTTGGGAATACCTATGTTTTTGATTGGACTTATATTTTTTAGTCATTGGGGTATAGCGGCAGTCCTATCTTTAGTCGGATGGATATCCCCCAAAATCAGAATAAAAGGGTTGATTGAACGAAGAAAGAATCAACTTACACTTCAATTCAAACAAGCAATGGGATGCTTGGCTTCGTCATTATCTGCAGGAAGATCGATTGAAAGTGCATTCAACGATACGTATACTGACTTATGTCTATTATATCCTGATGCCACAAGTCATATTCGTGTAGAGTTTCAAATCATTATCAGACGATTGCAAAACGGTGAAGCCATCGAGACAGCTGTAAGTGATTTTGCTAACCGCAGTGGAATTGAGGATGCAATGCGATTTGCTGAAGCATTCGCTACTGTCAAGCGAACCGGTGGAAATCTGATTGAAGTAATGAAACGAACATCTCATATCATCAGCGAGAAGCTTGAAATCGAGCAAGATATTCAAGTGCTTATGTCTCAAAAGAAGTTCGAATCCCGTATTTTGTCAATCTCACCTATCGTGATTGTTGGCGTGCTTGCTTGGAGTTCACCGGAATACATGGATCCCTTATATCAAGGAATCGGAATCGTAATTATGTTTTGTAGTTTGTTATTGCTTGGTTTGTGTTATTGGTGGACCCAACGCATCATGAACATCAAGATGTGATCAGTTTGTGCACAAGGAGTGAAGCAGTATGCAATTCGATCACAGCTTAATGATCATTTGTCTAGCCATTCAAGTTATCTTCTTTTTGCTATTACTTGTGAAAGGGAAGAATAGGTTTGCACAGATACATCACCTACATGAATATCCCTTAAGACTCAGATCATTGGTACCCATAGGTTGGATGATTGTTGAGCAATGCAGGATCATGGAACGTTGGCCAATGCCGATGAATCAACTTCAACATTACATGATCTTGTTGTTTGGCCGTAAACATGCATTACTACATACAAAACTATGTATATCTGAATGGTTTACATTCAGTTATGTCATTCTCTGTGTGTCTACCTTGTTCTCTGTGTGTATGTATTATGATTGGTCGATTTTTGCGGCAGGAGTGGTTTTTACAATCATTGTTCCGTATGTATCTCTTAGAGAATTACAACAACGAATCCGCATTAGACAGCATCGAATCTTACTTGAATTACCTGAGTTATTGAATCAAATTGTGTTATTAGTTAATGCAGGTGAAACCGTAACTCAAGCAATTATTCGTTGTTCTGACAACATGAACCACTATGTGGATTCTCCGTTATGTAAAGAATTACAACTCGCTGTCAATGAACTGAAAGTAAGTGTTTCATTCACCAAAGTTATGGAAGATTTCAGTAAACGTTGCGCAATCCATGAAATATCCTTGTTTGCAAATGCTATGCTTTTAAATTATCGAAAAGGTGGAAGTGATTTTGTTTTTGCATTAAGTTCTTTACATCATGAACTTTGGCAAAAACGCAAAGCCATCTCCAGAACACTTGGAGAGGAAGCTTCTTCGAAACTTGTATTTCCTATGGTGTTAATTTTTGTTGTAGTGATGGTCATTGTAGGTTCACCAGCTATATTGATGATGAATGGTTAGTAATCCCCCAAACAAAGAAATAAGGAGATTATAAAATGAATAAGATTAATTTACAAAAGTCAAAACAACAGGCAATTGCTTTTTGGAAGAATGAAGAGGGTTTAGGAACTTTAGAAATTTTGCTAATTGTTGCCGTATTAGTTGCAATCGCCATTATTTTTCGGAAATGGATTGTGGGTTGGTTCCAAAAGTTAATCAATAATGCTGATACAAATTTAAATCAAAGCGAAGTAAACCCTTATGACCCTAGCGCAAAGAAACCATAGGAAGTTTCATCGGTTGTTTCGTTCCTCGAAAGGTACTTTTACAATCGAAGCCACGTTTGTTTTTCCAATTGTCATGTTATGTGTCTTGGCTTTGTTATTTTTTGGTGTATATGTCTATGAGCGTGTAGTGATTCAACAAATCGCACAGCATACGACAGAGCGCACGGCTTTTGTGTGGGATAACAGTCACAAAGATCATGTCTCGGGGAATTATTCACTTGACCAAAATGATGGATTGTATTGGCGTCTGACAGGTGATCATTTCGAGGACTTATTTTCTCTTTTTTACAATCAATCTAGTGATCACACCAGTGAGCGTCTTACATTCCCGATTGATCCCGCAAGCACATTATATTCGAACAAGGATGATTCCCCATCATTAAGTCGGCGCAAATTATCACAAGGTATCACACAACTACCATCAAACATGAAAGGGAGCATTACGTTCACGAATCGTGGATTTGATCGGATCGTGTCTGTGGAGCTCGAGCGGCCACTTGGATTACCAGCTTCCATCACACGGTGGTTATCTATGGAGAACATACAAGCCAAAAGCGAATCACGAGTCACCGATCCTGTGGAATTAATTCGATTAACTGATCTAGCCAGGACATATATTCCAGTCATCTCATCACGTATATCACCTGATCGCGTAAAATCACTTATGGTTGAACCCGAAGGAAATTTAAGCGGCAAGCAAGTCATCATAAATAGTGAGAGTGACGCAGCAGAGTATTTACGTAGCTTGGTTTCAGGAACTAAGCAGAAATATGAGACGACTTCAGGAAATCGTGATATAGATGCTTTAGACGCAACAAATGGTATTGCACATCAAGCTATCTACACATTCAATGAAGCTCAACTTCTAAATGAGCAATTGCCGAAGGATGTTGATTTATTAGAGAAAGGGAAACTTAAAGGAGTTGTATGGCATTTTTTTAAACAGAAAAATTCATCAACTGTAGTGGTTTCTTCAAATCTCAGAGCGAAGTTAGAACGAAGAGGTATTGTTGTTGTTCTCCATGAATAGGAGCATGTTGATCATGAAAGCATTTTTACATTCTCAAAAAGGTTCAATATCCGTCTATTTGATTTGGTTGATTATCCCGATATTTTTATTCCAAGCTGTACTTATTGATTATGCTAGAGTGAAATTATCTGAAAAAGAAACTGAATCTGCAGTTAAAGCAGCTACAAGGTCTGCTTTATCTGCATTTGATCCGAAACTTCAACAAATCGGGTTATTCGGTATTGGTGTAAACAACCAAGAATCCTTGGAAATATTTGAAGATGTATTCCAACACAACTTATCAGGTCAGCAATCAGGAAGCACATTTCAGTTTATTTCTCCTGTCATGTTAGAAAAATCGGCAAGGTTAACACCGATTTACACGCTAGGTAATCATCAAGTCTTACAAAAACAAATTTTAGAGGAAATGAAGTATAAAGCACCTATCGAATTTGCTTTGGGAATCACAGATAAATTCAAAAAAAGTGGAGCTTCATCATCTTTCAAAGAAGTAGCACAATATTCCCGAAATGCTCAAGACATAGAACAATTGATTAAAGAACGAGAATCATATTTAGATGAAGCATGGGAAAATACAAAAAAACTCAATAGACTTCTGCAGGAGAGTTATTCGAAATTCAGTGTTTCGATTGAAGAATTATCTGTTCTTGCAGAAAAATTAGGTGTTTACGATGAAGAAGAAATCCTAGCTCAACTTGATATTATCAACCAACAGATGCAGTCAATTGACAATTCGATATCAGCGCTCAACCAAGAACATAAAGAACAGTTATCCAACCAAGCGTTAACATTTGGAGAATTACTACAAGCTGCAAAGGATTATTCTAAATTATGGCTCAAAGTGACATCCGAGATTTCTGGCATACAAAAGGAAGTCACTGAAGATCAAAAGTATATCTCACAACAAATCAATGAGTCCAAAAAGATTAATGATGAAATTCGTAAGAAGTTAGAGGCTGTAGTGGACTCAATGCAAGACTCCCCACAATCACTGAAAGATGAATTTAGTAAGGTTTCTGTGGTAGATGATGTTTATTTTGACAAATATTCGAATTCTATTGCAAAGATAAATGCTTTATTTAATACATTTCAGCGAGTGTTTGAATCCTACTCCGTGTTCTCACTAGATCATACCGAAAAAGTCAATGAAGCCAATCTAGATTATAAGCAGTCAGCAAGCGAATTTGTTTCCAAACAACAAAGTAAAGAAAATGAAAGAAGTAATCAAAGGGAACTCATAGAAGAAGATAAGGAAAATCAAAAAGAAACGATCGATAATGCCTTCAATGATGCAAAGAAATTAGTGAATCATTGTCAAGTAACGATTCAAGGTGATCCATATGCTGAACAATATGCGTTGCTTGAAAATCCAAAGAAAGGGTATTTCCAGAAATATATGGAAGCCAATCTGCAATCCACTGCTGTACCTGGGAATAATATAAGCTTAGAGTTAAATGAATCGGAAAAAGACACTTCTTCCGCGATGAATTTACTCGATTTATTTGTTGATTCGAGTAATAAATTTCGCAATGAACTGTATGTGAATGAATTTGTGTTAACGAAATTCAATAACAGAACAACTGAAGTCGCGCTCGAGCAACAATCCCAGGCGCAAACAATGTCAGCAATTGTTGATACAAGTACTCATGTGCTAAAAAATCAAGAAGTAGAGTATATGCTATATGGATTCCCCTCATGCATGGCAAATATCACTTCAGCTTACGCGGAAATGTTCTTATTTCGTATGGCAATCCGTACCGTAGAAGCTTTACTGGGTCCCAAGAAGCAAATACTTAATGTTGGTTCACCATGGTTAGTTCTTCTAGCAGCTGCTGCAGAAGGAGCTTCTAAAGCTCATGCTGATATGAACCTACTCATACAAGGGAAATCCGTCGAACTCACGAGCAAGCTTAGCACGGAAGCATTGAAATTAACCTATACAGATTATTTGCGAATTTTTCTAATGATGCATAGCCAAGATCGTAAACTTCTTTCGCGATCGCAAGCGCTGATCGAATTAAATACCAATAAGGATTTGAATCAAACAACGACTTATATTCAAGGACAAGCAACAAGTAATCTCAAATTATGGTTTCTACCTTCAATTGCTAACGGATTAACAGGCCTCGGGTTATTGAATTGCACAGTAAAAGGGAATTATTGTGAAATAACAAAACGTACAGCGTTATCGTATTAGCATGATGAAAGGAGAAAATTATATAAGTGAAATTTCATCGTAATGAACGTGGGGGTATTGTTCTAGAAGCCTCACTCATTTTACCTTTATTTATGTCTTTTATTTTAGCTTTCATCATGTTGATTCAAATTTCACTTATCGAATTAGCACTTCAGTCCGCTGTATCTGAATCGGTAAAGACGATTTCTGCTAATATATATCCTGTGAAATTGATTGCAGATAAAGTGAAGGATAATGTTGAATCTAATGAATCATATACCAAGATCATAGAAACAATGCAGCAGGTATTTGCTTTTCATACGAGTACTTCAGATTCAAAAGGTTGGGTAGAACAATTCATTGATTATTTTTCAAAAACATTCTTTGTTCCAGCTCGAAATTATTTTTTTAGTTCGATGGTTTATTATTTTGCTAACCATCAAATTCTCGAACGTGATCGACTGCAAGTGGTTCAAGTGGAAGTTCCAGATATCATTAACGGAACAGATCCGTTTTTTGGTATCGAAGTTCAATATAAGTACCGTTTACCTGTTCCATTCCTCAGTCGAGAGATTATTCTCAGTAAACGAGCTTACGAGAGAGTGTGGCTCGGGGCATGAAGAAGGAGTATTCATGAATTTTATTTTAGCTTTATTTATTATCATTGCATTTATCATTGATGTCCGCACTTCATTAATACCGAATTGGTTAACGGTAAGTGGCGTCTTGGTAGGTATCATTTTTAATGGCATTTTTTTAGGTAGTCAAGGCATTGTTTTTTCGCTTTTGGGTATGTTTTCGGGTTTTCTGATCATGTTTGTTCTATATCTTTTCGGAGCATTAGGTGCAGGTGATGTGAAATTATGTGCAGCCGTCGGATCGATTGCGGGAACATACTTCGTTATTCAAGTGATTGCTTATTCTATTGTTTTTGCAGGGGTCATTGGTCTGTTCATACTCATTTATCGCAAAATCTTTTGGCCCACAATCGGGAGAATGGGTTTGTGGTTATACCAACTTATTGTATTAAAAAATAAATCAGTCGTGTCTGAACTCAAACAAGCCCATCCATTGCGATTTCCATTTATGTATGCTGTGGCACCCGCGGTATGCACGGTTTGGTTGATGAACTAACGCGATGATATGGAGGCAACACATGAAGAATCAGTCTCCGCTTACGCAGGAAACTCAAGGGTACCGTTATGCATTCATTCATCACCAAACCCATTATTTGATCATTGATCGTCATGAGGCGATTCATCAAGATGAAATCTCGACAACTCAACAACGAATGATCGAAGTTAATGTTGTACCTAAACTGTTAGACATTGAGTATCAAGAAATAGATGCTCAAGTTCGATTTATGTATAAACTTGAATCTAAGCGAATGCTGGCTAGTGTATTGAAAGCGGAAGGGCTGACGAGAGCCATATTCTTGAAACTCATGTATCAAGTGATCAGCACCCTTGAAGATAGTAACCATTACATGCTAGATGAGTGGAATTATATACTAGATATTCATTTGATTTTTATCGGTGAAGGCATGACTGATATTTATTTAGTCTATGTTCCACTAACACATCAAGAGCCGATGCTAAACTTACATCAACAACTGCAACATTTGGTAGAACAACTCAAAACGCACATGAGCGAACCTTCGGAAGATGTTTTTCAAGCATTACTTCATGCATGTCGACAACCCTTTGATCTAGGTGAATGGAAAGATAAGCTCATTGAACACATGTCGATATCTTCACCAACGCCAGTGCTAGCGAATTCCATAACAGTGCAGCAAATAGCGCCACCACTACCGAATTCGATTAAGAAGTATACCCCTATCTCGCAAACAAATGAAAATACAGATGAACATACAGTGAATACCCATATCGAGAATAAGTCACGAATTGAAACTAGCTACACACCATCTCAAGTCTCTCAAGCATCTCAAGTCTCTCAAGCATCTCAAGTCTCTCAAGCAACGATTCGCTTTCATTACATTAATTTGAGATTAAAAATATTCATCAGCATCTTCATTACGTTGGTCTTGATCATCATTTGGAAAAGTTATGTTGACTTCGGAAGTGAGCCATTACTTAAAATTTGTGTAGGTTTGACTTTTGTTGTTGTAGCGCTCTGGTTGATGGTTGTTCTTAGAGGCGTTCCCCTCATCAATTTGCGATTGATATTCAGAAAGCAAGACCAAGATATTGATGAACCTAAAGAATCAAATACTGTACATGAAAATGCATTAGCAAAAAATAAAGATAAATTAATTGATCATGCATTAAATCCTTCGAACCCACATCAATACTACCAGAAACTTCCATTACTTACTCAAATGTTTGATCCACAATCAAACGCAACCACCTTACTAGATGATTCCTTCATGCAAGGGAATGCTAACTACCTTCAGACACAACAATCCACAGCTTATTTGCTATACACTAAATCAGGTATTACAGAGAAATTACGAATTGATCAAGAAGAATTTGTTATCGGTAGAACAGCTAAAGAAGCCAACTTCATATTAGATGAAGTTGGTGTCTCTAGAGCGCATGTAGAAA
The DNA here is from genome assembly GCA_945881905.1 of Paenibacillus alvei. Taxonomy (GTDB): domain Bacteria; phylum Bacillota; class Bacilli; order Paenibacillales; family NBRC-103111; genus CAMCVV01. The sequence goes on along the minus strand of CAMCVV010000012.1, from coordinate 3,885 downwards.
TCGTCAAAACACCCGAGGGATATGGTCTAACCGATATGCGTTCCAAAAACGGTACTTTCCTAAACGGTGTAGCTATGGTTCCTTATCAAATATATCCATTAGTAGAACATGATGTGATCCGTGTTACGAGACATGAGTTTACGTTCATCATCGAATGACAGCGCAACATGGTGCTCACGTATCTAGACATGTCGTTCACGTATCTAGACATGTCGTTGACGTATCTAGACATGTCGTTCACGTATCTAGACATGTCGTTGACATACCTAGATATCTGTTGAGGTATCTAGGAACGATGCGTTAACTTCAATTGCTTATCGCTCAATCTATATTGAATTATGTCTTCATTTTATAAAAGTAGGGCTTTATATCTTAAAGACATATTTATCTGAAAAGAGTTACAATCATAAATATTAACGTTTACATAGTGTAAGCTGATAAGGAGGGACTTATACTGAAATTACGTGGATTGATTGTGTTAGTAGTTGGCAATGGCATGGTGGTAGCGAAAGACTGGTTATCGAGAAACATACCGAGTTAATCTACAGTAAATTCGAATGTGAAAGTGGTATTTCTAATTGTATAGAATTACTACAGTCAAGTGTATGTGAATCCCGAGTTATTCGATCTTATTCACGGAACAGATGCAAGTATCTATCGACTTCTGTTTGTTCGTATATATGAAGTGTCATGAACGTGAGTGCTAGCCAATCACGTGAATGCAGTGAAGGAATATCACAAATGATTGACAATTCATGGAGGATTCCTGTTATAATACAAAGAGGAAAATCATAAACCTAATGATGTCAAGTGGTAAATGATTCCAGTAAGTGTATGTTTTTCTATTCATTAATGTAAGCGTGTTCAATCACGACATTCGATCCTTAGTACAATGTTGAACGTAAATTAGCAAGGTCATGTAGCATGTACCATTGGGCATGTATGTGGAAGGGGCTTGATTAATGGAACTACGTAAGATTTATCGTATAGTCATCACGATAAGCCTAGTGTCTTCACTATGTGCTGGTTGCAATCTGAAGAGGACAACAGATCAATCCAATAACCAAGCAGTCACGAGTTCCCCTTCACAAGCTCCTTCACAAGCTCCTTCACAAGCTCCTTTAGTGTTAGATCAAAAGCAAGCGACCAATCAGACACGTGATCAAGAAGAGCAATCTATTCAATTCTGGTACTCGTATGAAGATGACTCTGCCAAAGAAATGATGATTCAACTCATTGATCTGTTTGAAATAGAGAATGCCTACGTGAACGTGAAACTCAGAGGTTTCCCTTCGAATAGCTATGATCAAATACTTGCCGATGCGCAACTGAATGGCAACGTTCCTGATCTTGTAATGAATGATTCTTCAACAGTGTGGGTTAGAGCTCAACAAGGAACGATCATCAATTTACAGTCACGAGTTGAACGAGATAATATTAAGCTTAATCATTACTTTCCTGTGTTAATGAATCGAGGTACTTATCTTCAAGATGTGTATGCAATGCCATTCGATAGTGAAGTGCAAGTGTTGTATTATAACAAAAAGATGTTTAGGAACGCAGGGTTGGTTCAAGAGTCTCCTTCTGCTTCCTGGATTGACCTTGAGAAACAAATGGATACATTAAATGCATTATATGATAAGAAAAACACCATGATGATTAGGGTTTCGTCAGTGATCAATAACCTTCCACATTGGTCATGGGCATGGTTGAATGGTGTGGATTTTGGTAATGATGGAAACCCCAGATATGTAACAAGTAATAATATAGAAGCATTACAGTGGGTCATCAATAAGAGATTCGAATACCCAGATATTCAAACACAAATGGATAACATGCGACAGCTTGAAGATCATGGGAAGCTGTATCTTGAAGGGAAGATTCCTGTGCTTCTCGCGGACAGTAGTTTCTATAAGTTCGTTCAGTATCGACAAGCAGATGCAGATCTAGCCGTGTCAACAAGTCCCTATCATCAGCAACGTAGCAGCTGGACGACAAGTCGGGGTTTAGAAATCATGAACAGTGGTGAGCTCGATCAGCAAGAAGCAGCTTGGGAGCTGATGAAATTCCTCATTCGCAAAGACACACAAATCTTCATACATCGCCAAATCGGTTCACTCATTTCACACATCGGTGCAGCTACATTTCCTGAATTTATTGAAGATCCAATATGGGCAGAAATCGTCGATCAGATGAATTTCTCTTCGTTCGTTAAGGAAGTGGCGTATTCTCCGAATATCTCTGCTGAAATCTCGGATGTTTTTGACGAAGCCTTCAAAGGGGTTATCCAAGCAAGAGAAGCTTTAACACAAGTTCAAGAACTTACTTCGGCAAGCAAGAAATAATGTGTTCATGGGTATGTAACATGAAGCAAGATTCGAGATAGCTAGCAACTGAATATTGTTTAATTATGCACCTTCTTATGAGGGTGCTATTATTTAATAAAAAAATAACAATTAATGTATTAAAATTAAAATATTTCAATTAATAACATTATATGATATGATTAATTTATGAATTCCTTTGTTTTAATTCGAGTCAATTGAGGTGAAGACGATCGATGTCATGAGTGTCTCTCAGTCAAAAGAAAAAAAACGTAAAGTGATATTACTTGTTACGATGATTGCTTTTTGGGTATTTATATTTGTTGCTATCATTCTTTTCGCGCGTAATCCTAAACAATATATGGAACATCGTGTAGGTAATATCATGAACGGTGGATTAATCGATGAGAATAGTCAGTGGGTATTTTTCTCTAACATAGGAGATAAAGGTAAATTATACAAAGCAAAAAAAAACGGAACGATGCTTACAAAGCTAAGTAATGATAAAGCTTCATATATCCAGGTTGTGGATCAGTATGTGTATTACAGAGGTGAAGGTGGGTATATATTTAAAATTAACTTGGCAGGTACATCGCGCATTAAACTGAATAAAGACCCATCTTTTTATGTGCAGATCGATGGTGAATGGGTATATTACACAGATGAGTTAAGCTATCAATTGATTAAATTCCATAAAAACGGATCGCTACAAACGAAGATTATTGATGATGAAGTAAGTTATATGAGTGTAGTCAAAGAATGGATATATTATGTCAACGAAAGTGATGATCAAAAACTATATAAAATTTCAATCGATGGTATTTCGCGAATGAAGCTGAACAATCAACGATCCGGATATATCAATGTGCAGGATAGATGGATCTATTACCAGAACCGCAGTGACGGTTATACATTATACAAAATGATGATCGATGGTAGTGAAATGCAAAAAATATCGAGCGATGAAGCACATTTCATCAATGTGTCTGATTCGTGGATATATTATCAAAACAGTAGCGATAACAATAAGTTGTATCGAATAAGTATGGATGGTGCTATTCGAAACAAGCTTACAGATCAAGCTGTATCCTCGATTCATCTTTTAGATAAATGGATCTATTATTACGATTACGAATTCAAAGATAAAGCCTTCATCATGCGCACAGACGGTTCGCAACAGAAGCCGTTCGTGATGGGGAAATAATGCAATTAAAATCCATGAGCGATATAGTGGAGGGCAAATCTCATGTTATTTGGCTATGATGTATTTCTGAACTCATTGAAAAAAAATATAGGTATCATGGTGATGGTAGTATTGGTATTTACAGGTTGCTCCATCATGGAGAGTGATCCATCTGAATCTGAATTACCTGCAGAAGAAGCGAATTTTTCTGGGAATATAGCTAATTCTGGTATTTTTGCACATCAAGGTGATTGGATATTCTACGCTAATACCGATGACTTTGGGTCGTTATATAAAATCCATAGAGATGGCATTCTTCAACAAAAGCTTTCGGATGAACGCGTTCAATACATCAATGTATCGAAAACACATCTCTAC